>NZ_JBOZPB010000003.1:0-265735 GCF_050848685.1 Shewanella sp. MF08487 | reverse complement strand
GCAATATCAACAAGATATGACAAGCTAGCAAGAAATTACGCCAGTATGGTGTCACTGGCGTTTATGTTAATGTGGCTGCCGATGTATTGCTGAGCAACATTTGTACAGCAAAGATCAACAGACCCTAAGCATTTTCTTTTATTGCATCAAATGTTGATTCATTATTTTAAAGCCAAGGTAAGATCTATGCCTCAATCCGCCGCTAACACTTTGGTCGTACTCGACTTTGAAACCACGGGGCTATCGCCTTATCAAGGGGATCGCGCGATTGAGATCGGGGCGGTGTTGATTGAAGATGGTGTGATCACCCAAAGATTTTCTGAGTTAATGAACCCGGGATTCAGAATAAGTCGCTTTATTGAGGACTATACGGGGATCAGTAATCAAATGCTCAGCGATGCGCCACCTTGCGATGAAGTGATGGTGCGCTTTGCCCGCTTTATCGGCAATCATAATTTAGTCGCCCACAATGCAGCATTTGACCAACGTTTTTTAGATGCCGAGTTTGCTAAAATTCGCCACCGTTATCTTGGGCAATTTAGCTGCTCCTTACTGGTGGCAAGACGTTTATATCAAGCGGCACCCAACCATCAATTGGGCACCTTAGTGCGCTATAAACAGTTACCCACTGATGGCACCTTTCACCGTGCTTTAGCCGATGCTGAAATGACAGGCCATTTATGGCTGGCGATGCTAGCCGATCTAAAACAAGATTTTGGCCTCTGTTCACCGACCTTTGAATTACTGCAAAAGCTGACCAAGAAAAGCAAAGCCGATGTACCACGCTTTTTAAGTCAGCACGCCGTTAAAGTCTAGCGGATAAAAAAGAATAAACTCACGAGTCATTAAATGCCAAAGTATGGCTATTTTGAGTGTGACGATTCTGGTATTTTCATTTAACCTGCAATCAGAAAATTTAGCAACACCTTGAATATTTTGATAAATATCCACATTAACATGTCGATGATTGGTAGGTGCGCTGGACGCTATTGGCGGCGATACACCCGCACGATAAGCGATACCAATCGAGGTCCCTATCGTGTCATAAAGAGCATTTTACCTTAGTCATATATTGCCATGATGCTAAAACAGTTCAATTAGCTTTTATAGACGAATGCATTAACATCAGTCTATGTTCACGTTAACTGTGCCTGCATAGCCAATACGATTGGTATTACACTACTATTCCTGCTTAAATGCCAAGTTGATCAAGTAAATCATCGGCTTCATTATCAATTGCGTGCATCGCGATTGCGGGCTTATCAACATTTTTTACCAACGACGAGACATTTGAAGCTGAGCCCTTATTTACCCCTATCGTGCTGTGCAGCTCTAAAAGACTATCGGGATCGAACTCTTCATCATATACAAACTCATCTAAACGAATGAACTCGGTTTTGTCCATGGCAAATTCAAGGTAGAAAATATGATTATTTTCAGTTCTAAATGACACTCTGCGAGCAACAGCATCATCAAGATTTGCATCAATAGAAATAGTTAACTCTTTATTAATCGTTAACATTTTTGGCTGGCTTTGGCTGATCGATGTTTGTAATTCCTTAGAAATTTTATTAATAAAATCCCCTAAAATTTGGTTCATCAGTTCACCTATCACGTTACCTACTTCATCCGACGTATGTGAAAACGCGAGTTCAGCTTCAGGCATACCCATATTCAGCATGTAACGACGGTAAATTTCAATTGCAGCAGATGAGGAAAAATTAATCACTACCAGCCCTGAAAAACCACCATCAAAAATTGAAAAACAACCAAGATCGGGCTTAAGGCGAGTGCGTGCAATACTCTGCACCATACCCGCGTGAGTGACATGACTGGCACTGGTACTGGATAAGACGTGGGCGACTGAATGACACAGCTTCAGTAAAATATCATCCGACGTTACGATAGTATTATTGGTCATAATTGATTCTCAAACTGAATAATGGGTTAATATTGCGCGTAAATGCGTTAAAAATCAAAGTTAAAACAATTAATTAGCCTAATGCTATCATATTACTGGTGTTAACATAAACCTAACGTGTTGATATCTAATAGAACAGATAAAACGTCGTCAACTAAGCAACTTAAAAAATAGCGACACAAAAACAAATCTGGCTAATAAAGAAACACATTCAAATTGACTCTCCTTAATAATCTGCTTTAGATCAAATAAATTGAACTTTATTAAGCGGGTTAATTGAATTTACAGATTAGGTGATTCAATTAAAAATGATTCACGGGTATATTAACCTTCAATAATAATACCTTAAGGAACACCCATGATCACATTTTTGCGCCGATTTACCATTTTACAACGCTTAATGATGATGCTCCTTATGGCAGCTTTGGGCACGGTCTGTTTTGCTAGCTTTTCGATTAAAGAACAATACAGCAATTTAATCGAGCAAAAATGGCTACAGATCGATGGTCAACTCTCCAACGTATTAAGCATAATAGATGCATACCATCAAGATGCCATTAAAGGTAGGTTTAACGAAGATGGAGCTAAAAAAGCAGCAGCTAACTTAATCAATCAGACTCGCTATTCAGGCTCAGGCTACTTCATTGTGATTGATGATAAGAATCAAATTCTGGCCCACGGTGATAACGCGAGCTTAGTTGGTACCTCAGCATTAAATTTCAAGCTACCTAATGGCACCAACCCATTAGCCACTATGCTGCCATTAGCGCGGGCTCAATCGAAAACCACCCTCGAATATCCGATTGCCAATCCCATGACTAGAGCCATAGAAGATAAGCTCGCACAGGCCAGCTATTATCCGCAATGGGGCTGGACGGTGATAACGGGCGCCTATTTAAGCGATGTAAAAGCCAGTTTGCAATCTATCATTATCGATTACTTGATCATCATGTTTTTGATTTCGGTCCCAATTTTTGCTTTCTTTCTGGTACTCAACCGTTCTATTACCTCGCCTTTAAATGATGCCATTGATGCCCTTGAAAACATTGCCCAAGGTGAAGGCGATTTAAGTCAGCGCATTAGCACCCAAGGTAAAGATGAGGTTGCCCACCTCGCCCGCGCTTTTAATCTGTTTGCCCAAAAAATTGGCGACATGGTGGGCCAATTACAGCCTTTAGGCCAAGCATTAGACACTGATGCAAAACAGCTGTTAATTGCGGTAGAAGAGTCAAATCAAAGTACCGACCATATATACAAAGAAACCAGTAGTGTAGCCACCGCAATCAATCAGATGCTCTCTACCACGCATGAAATGGCGAGTAACACACAACAAGCGGCCGATGCAGCCAACAGCGTGAAACATCAAGCGCAGCAAAGCCAAATAGTGATCGATAACACGGTCAATAATACTGAAAAGCTGGTGGCAGAATTAAAAGCCTCTGAAGTCATTACCCAAAAGTTGGCTGTGGCTTCTCAGCAAATAGGTAACATACTCGATGTGATCCGCAGCATTGCCGACCAGACAAATTTGCTAGCCCTCAACGCCGCGATTGAAGCTGCGCGAGCGGGTACTCATGGCCGAGGTTTTGCTGTGGTGGCTGATGAAGTTCGCGCCCTAGCAACTCGCACGCAAGCTTCGACGAATGAGATCCAAAACATCATCAGTGAAATCCAATCGGGCGTGAGCTCAGTGATGAAAAGTAATAATCAGACTCAACTGCAATCCGATGAATTACAAGCACAAGCCTATGAAGCGGGTAAAGCGATGGCAGCTATCCTGCAATTAATCGCACATATTAGTGATATGAATACTCAACTGGCCAGTGCCACTGAAGAACAATCCCTTGTAACTGAAGAAATTAATCGCAATATTTGTAACATTTCTGAGTTAACTGAAGTCTCGGTTAAAGCTAACGAAAGTAACCGCTATGCCGCGCAGTCACTGCAAGACATTAGCCAAGGTATGTCAGGTACCTTAGGGCAGTTTAAAATCTAATGCTCTAACGACATGATGACTCACTAAAAAGGGTGCAACTAAGCACCCTTTTTATTAGCTTTTGTTGAGTAAGTTATTTTTAAAGCCCTGCTGTTGACAATAAGGCAGGCAGCTCAATACAAATTCAGTGTCACACTCTGGGTTTGATATGCGGTATGCTTTAGTTACAATACCCTAACGAGTAATTGCCATGCGCATGACCTTAGCTGTTCTTCCCGAACAATATACCATCCATAGCTTTAGCCCGAATGCCGTATTACCCAGCGAAGTGTTTGCCCAAGAAATCTATTTCATTGGCAAAACACCAGAAGGCTTATCTTTGGTTATTGACAGTGATGTCACACTCGATAGCTTAGAGCAAGAACACGGTTGGCGCTGTTTTGAAGTGCTAGGTCCACTTGGATTCTTGACTACAGGTCTCTTATCTAAAGTGACGAGTACCTTAGCAGACGAACATATCAGTATTTTTGCCATGTCGACCTTTGATACTGATTATATTTTAGTGAAATATAATCGGCTCAATCTTGCCATTGATGCCTTGAGAAAACAGGGCTATCACATCATAGAATCACAAAAGTGACGTGTAATATCTCCTTAAATATGAGTTCAGCCACTATGTACGAAAAAACAGTCACGATTATTGCTAAACATGGTATTCATACTCGTCCTGCGGCCCTATTAGTCAAAGAAGCCAAAACCTTTGACTGTGATGTGCTTGTCGAATGTAATGGCAAACAAGCCAGTGCTAAGAGTTTGTTTAAACTACAAACCTTAGGTTTATACTATGGCGTAACGGTTAAAGTATTTGCTGAAGGTGAGCAAGCACAAGCTGCGGTAGAAAAGGTTTCAGAACTCCTTATTACCCTAAGCTAGTCCAATTATTGTCACGCTTTAATGCATTTATCCCCACTCTTTACAAACTCAGCAGCACTCAATTAGACTCGCTATCGGCGAGAGAGCACTCAGTTCAGTGGTTAATTTAGGAATGAATATGTCAATAACGGGGATTATAGTGTCATCGGGAATCGCTTTTGGTCAGGCGCTTCACCTTATTCACACCGAACATCACCTTGATTATCGTCCGATTCCCCTGTCTAAAATCCCTCAACAACAGGGTAAGTTTGTTAAAGCATTAACAGAGTTACAAGCACAGCTGACGCATAGCCAAACAACATTAAGCCACGACTCAGATAACTATCAATTGATTGAGGCTGACTTACTTTTATTGCAAGATGATGCGTTAATTGAGCAAGTTAATGACGCTATTCGGACGCTACAATTGTCCGCCAGTGTGGCGGTCGAGCGTATATTCGCCCATCAAGCTAATGAGCTAGAGTCATTAGACGACCCTTATCTTGCTAATAGGGCTCAAGATGTACGCGCGTTGGGCCAAAGAGTCGTGGCAGCCATTAACGGCCATTTAGACCCCGGTTTTGCAACATTCGACACGCCAACGATATTATTAGCCCAAGATTTAACCCCTGCTGAATTTGCATTACTCCCCCGGGAAAACCTCTGTGGGATTGTGCTTAAAACTGGTGGCTTAACCAGCCATACGGCTATTTTAGCCAGAGCGGCGGGTATTCCTGCGATATTAAGTTGCCAGTTTGATGCCGACGCCATCCCCAATGGCATACCATTAGTGCTCGATGCGCTTAATGGTGAACTCTGTATTAACCCAAATCCTGAACAACAGGCAAAACTCACGGTTACCTTTCACCATGAACAGCTGCGCCGCGCAGCACTACAAGCCTATAAAGATGTCCCTGCACAAACCCTAGACGGCCACCAAGTGGGGTTAATGGCCAACGTGGGTAACCTGAACGACATCATCCATGTGAGTGATGTCGGTGCAGATGGCATCGGTTTGTTTCGTACTGAATTCATGTTGATGAACGTGAGCACCCTACCCGACGAAAAAGCCCAATACAGCTTATATTGCGAAGCTCTGCACGCGCTAGGCGGTAAAACCTTTACGATTAGAACGTTAGATATCGGTGCAGACAAAAAGCTTCCCTGCTTGTACCAAGAACAGGAAGATAATCCCGCTTTAGGCCTGCGCGGTATTCGCTACACCTTAGCCCACACCGAATTATTTAAAACCCAATTAAGAGCCATTTTGCGCGCCGCTAACCATGGTCCTATCCGCTTAATGTTTCCTATGGTTAATCAAGTCGAAGAGTTAGATGAGATATTTACATTAATAGCCCAGTGCCAAGATGCCTTAGAAGAGGAAGAAAAAGGCTACGGTGAACTCAGTTATGGCATCGTTGTTGAAACTCCCGCAGCAGTGCTGAATTTAGGCGCTATGTTACCAAGGCTTGATTTTGTCAGCATTGGCACGAATGACTTAACCCAATATGCGATGGCCGCAGATAGAACTAACCCGCAATTAACCCGCGATTATCCTTCTCTGTCCCCTGCCATTTTAGCGTTAATTAACATGACCATAATCCAAGCTAAAGCCGCCCATGTAAAAGTCTCACTTTGCGGCGAAATCGCCAGCTCACCGCATATTACGCCACTGCTCATTGGTATGGGATTAGATGAGCTCAGTGTTAACTTAAGCTCGCTCTTAGAAGTGAAAGCGGCGATTTGCCAAGGCAATATGCAACAATTTACCGCACTGGCACACACCGCATTACAACAAGATAGAATTTCAAACCTGCAGCAGTGTATAACAAGCTATAAATAGAGACATTTATTCGTTATGCTGCATCTATAGAATAAAAACGATGACCAAAACAAGTATAAGAGGCATGACATTATGGGATTTTTAAGCCGAATAAGGCGCTTGGTATCGGGTCAGTCTCAATTAGCGGGCGGTATCATGGTATATGCGCCAGTATCAGGCGATATTGTGGCAATCGAAAAGGTTCCCGATGTGGTTTTTGCCGAAAAAATTGTTGGTGATGGCATCGCTATCGCCCCAAAAGGTGAATTAATTCTTGCACCTATCGACGGCACTATTGGTAAAATTTTCGAGACTAATCACGCATTCAGTATTGAATCACCCCAAGGTTTAGAATTATTTGTCCACTTTGGTGTGGGCACAGTTGAACTCAGGGGAAGAGGTTTTACACGCTTAGCCGAAGAAGGCCAAGAAGTTAAAGTCGGCGATCCTATTTTGTCGTTTGATCTTGATTACCTTAAAGATCAAGTCGACAGCTTACTAACGCCTGTCGTACTTGCGAATATGGAAGACATTAAATACCTCGACAAAGCCCAAGGCAGTGTCGTTGCGGGTAAAGATGTTATTTTTACAGTACAGCTTTAAATTTTTCACAGTGCAGCTTTAGGTTAATGATTGCAATGCACTCTTTACCAGACGATATGATTTACCAGACAATATAGTTGGGGGAGCGATTCCCATGATAAGCGCCCTTTATGTTTTTAGGATAAATAAACAATATCGTGATAAATGCCTGAAAAAGCTAAGAATAAATTGTGTTGTCTTTTGGTCGCATATCGCACTAGTTACATGTGACACATTGCCTGCAAAAACAATGCTTGCTAGCCAAGCGTCCATCTACACTGGAGCATCATTTTGACCCTCTACGGTATTAAGAATTGCGATACAGTGCGTAAAGCACGTAAATGGATTGAAAATCATCAACTGCCAGTTAATTTCCACGATTTTAGAGATGACGGCTTACGTCAAGAAGACCTCGAACTCTGGTGCAACACCTTAGGTTGGGAAACCGTATTCAATAAGCGCAGTACTAGCTTTCGCGCACTTAGTGACGCAGATAAAACCGATATTAATCAAATCAAAGCCATTAAACTCATGTTAGCGCAGCCAACACTTATCAAGCGCCCCGTCCTTGCTGTCGGTGAACACATATTAGTGGGTTTTAACGAGGCCGATTATAAAAGAGTATTCTCGCTATGATGTCAGCTGATAATTACCCCGTAACTGAACTCACCAAAGCATTAATCGCTCGCCCTTCGGTGACACCGCTTGATGAAGGCTGCCAAACCTTAATGGCAGAACGATTAAGTACACTCGGCTTTAATATCGAAGCGATGATATTTGAAGACACCACTAATATGTGGGCACGGCGTGGCAATAAAGGTCCACTATTTTGTTTTGCAGGCCACACAGATGTGGTTCCAACAGGCGATGTGAGTCGCTGGCACACGCCGCCTTTTGTGCCCACTATTATCGATGGTTATTTATATGGCCGCGGCGCGGCAGATATGAAAGGTTCACTGGCGGCAATGATCATTGCCACCGAACGCTTTGTCGCAAAACATCCCGATCACCATGGTTCTATCGCCTTTTTGATTACCAGCGATGAAGAAGGCCCATTCATCAACGGCACAACGCGGGTCATTGATACCTTAGAGGCCCGCAACGAGAAGATTACCTGGGCGTTAGTCGGCGAGCCTTCATCTACCCTAAAGCTGGGCGATGTGGTCAAAAATGGTCGCCGCGGCAGTTTAACAGGCAACTTAACCGTGAAAGGCATTCAAGGCCACGTGGCCTATCCACACCTTGCCGATAATCCAATCCACAAAGCCGCGCCTTTCTTAACCGAGCTGAGCCAAATGCACTGGGATAATGGCAATGAGTTCTTTCCGCCCACCAGCTTCCAAATCGCCAATATTAATGGCGGCACCGGCGCATCGAATGTGATCCCCGGCGCACTGGACGTGATGTTTAACTTCCGTTACTCCACCGAAGTGACCGCCGACATCTTGATTGAGCGGGTTGAAGCCTTATTGAAAGCCCATGAGCTAGATTACGATATTAGCTGGATTTTCAATGGCCTACCATTTTTAACCGGCGATGGTCCATTACTTGATGCGACGCGTCACGCGATTCGCCAAGTCACTGGTTATGAAACCGATCCACAGACCACAGGCGGCACATCAGACGGACGTTTTATCGCGCCAACGGGTGCTAAAGTGTTAGAACTGGGCCCAGTTAACGCCACCATTCACAAAGTAAATGAATGCGTTAAAGTGGATGACCTTGAACAGTTAGCCCTGTGTTATGAAATTATCTTGGAACAACTGCTGTGCTAGCACATCTTAATATCCGCCCCGAAAATGCACGGCTTTATGGCTTAACCTCCTCAGACTTAGTGGAGTATTTAAGTCCACATCATCGTGGGTATCATAGCTTTTGGTTAGAGGCCAACACCGCTATTGCCTTTAATGCGATGGCGGCAAAAGCTAACGAAGCGGGCATAAAACTGGCTATCTGCTCCGCCTACAGACCATTTGAAAGGCAACTCGCTATTTGGAATGCTAAGGCCAGCGGCAAACGTGCGGTGTTGGATATTGATGAACAAGTGGTAAATATTCAGGGGCTGAATGATGATGCCATCGTCGACTTGATTTTACTCTGGTCGGCGCTTCCGGGCGCATCCCGCCATCACTGGGGCACTGATCTTGATGTATTCGATGCGGCGACGATTGATGTCAAAGCGCTGCGTCTTATTGAAGCAGAATATGTCGAAGATGGCCCCTGCGCCAAACTGCATGCTTGGTTGCTAGAAAATGCCTATGATTTTGGCTTTTATTTTCCCTTCCAACGTGGACAAAGTGCGGTGAGCCCTGAGCCTTGGCACATCAGTTATTTCCCCGAATCACAATTACTATTGCCTCAATTTGATCGCACTGAATTGGCCATCCTATTAGCCGACAGTGATATGTTGCTCAAACATGCTGTACTTGTCCGCTTAGATGCGCTCGTAGATGAATACGTACTACGTATCGCCCAGCCCTAACTACGAGTGTTCGCCAAGGTTAGGCCAATAACATCGTCAAGGTTGGAGCTTAACATAATGATATATTTGATTAAGTAGGTTTTATGGATTTTTCTTCACACTATCAACAATGTACTATTGCCGAGCGTAATTTAAGTTATCTCGATATCGGTACTGGCCCAGTATTGTTGTTCGGTCACAGTTATTTATGGGATAGCGCCATGTGGGCGCCACAAATCGCGGTGTTAAGTGCCCATTACCGCTGCATAGTGCCAGAACTTTGGGGCCATGGTCAGTCAGATTTACTCCCCGATAACTGCACGACCCTAGTCGATATTGCCGATCATATGTTGGCCTTAATGGATACCCTCGATATTGATAACTTTAGTATTATTGGGCTTTCTGTTGGCGCGATGTGGGGCGCGGAACTGGTGCTAAAAGCGCCAGCTAGAGTTAGCACTTTAGTCATGCTAAACAGTTTTATTGGTTTTGAACCCGAAGTGACTCGTGCTAAATATTATTCCATGCTGGATACTATCGCTACAGCGAATGCGATGCCTGCGGCGCTTATCAGTACCATTTCACCCTTGTTTTTCGCTAATCATGCCATAGATAACGCACCTGAGCGTGTCGCCGCTTTTAAGCACTCTCTGGCAAATATCACCGTAGAAAAAATCTCGACAATCGTTAAACTGGGACGGATGATTTTTGGTCGACGCGATACGATAGAATATGCTGAGCAGTTTACGCTACCTTGCCTTATCATGGCGGGGGTTGAGGATAAGGTACGTAGTGTATTAGAAAGCTATTTGATGAGTGATAGTATTGATGGTAGCCAACTGGTGCATATTCCGTCAGCAGGACACATTTCAACGCTTGAGCAAGCTGAGTTTATCAATCAACATTTAGTCACCTTTCTCGCGCGTTATTTATAAAACCGCCCCATATAAGGGGCCTATGTTATAAAAATAGCAAACATCATTAAGATTCAATCCGTTAATGTTGTCACGAATTGGATAGACCAGCACAGAAAAATTTACTGCTATACTCTTGCTAAAATAGTGCTACCAGCAAGAGCTAGAGCGTCATAAGACTTTTATGTGTCAACAAAACAATAGGTTACAATGAAACTACTTAAACCGCTATTTGACAATAACCGCCGCTGGGCCGGACGTATACGTCAAGAAACCCCTGATTTCTTTGAACAATTAGCTAAACAGCAACATCCTGAATACCTGTGGATTGGCTGCTCAGATAGTCGCGTACCGTCTAACCAAATTATCGATCTTATGCCTGGTGAAGTCTTTGTTCACCGTAATATCGCTAACATGGTGATCCATACCGATCTTAACTGCTTATCAGTACTGCAATATGCCGTTGATGTACTCAAAGTGAAGCACATTATGGTTGTCGGTCACTATGGTTGTGGTGGCGTGCGCGCCGCTATGGGTCAGCAACGCTTAGGGCTTATCGATAACTGGCTCGGGCATTTACGAGATATTTACCGTATCTATCAAGAAGAATTGTTACAGATGGATGAAGCCAAACGTTTTGATCGCCTGTGCGAACTTAACGTCATTGAGCAAGTTGCTAATGTTACCAGTTCAACCATAGTGCAGGAAGCATGGGATCGCGGCCAAGAAGTTGCAGTGCATGGCTGGATTTACGGTATTGATAACGGCTTACTCACCGATTTAGATGTCACGGTTGACCGCGAACATGGATTAGCCCATCCACGCTAATGATTCGCTTTTGGGCGGGTGTCATCATGCTAAGTTCGTGTAAAAATTAAATAAAACCTGCCTCTGTGCAGGTTTTATTCTTACATGGCTACTTTTAACAATTAAACATCGCAAGGGGCTTTTACCCCAGTTATAATCCGCCTATACGTCAAAACGCTAAAGAAAACCCTACATAACCTGAACTCTGGATAGTGGCTGTGGTAACTGATTAATCTTATTACCTTATTCACAACATTAACTCTACAGAGTGAGTTTTTCGTTATCAAGGCAAGTTTGTGTACCTAATAGCGGGCTATTAGTAGCAAAGTTAACGCAGATAAAGGGAAAAATAGCCTGTAGAGACGCAGAGCTTATCCCGAGTTCAGGTTACATACTCTACTTTCAATAATAGAGACATAAGCGTAGGAAATCATAGGCAACATGTTGACGACTTTTTTCTGCCGCATCTAGGCTCTATTACATATCAAAAGCGCTCATTACGAGCTCTTTTGCTGACTAAACTGTATGCATTTGATAAAAATAGGATAATTTGATGAATGTTACTCTTTTAATCCCCGCTCGTTATGCTTCAAGCCGCTTTCCGGGTAAACCCTTAGCGCTGATTAATGGCAAACCTATGATCCAACATGTGTATGAACGCGCATCGTTAGCCAAAGGTCTGACTAACATTTATGTCGCGACCGATGATGATCGCATTAAGTCTGTTGTTGAAGGATTTGGCGGCAATGTTGTTATGACCAGCCCAGATGCAGCATCAGGTACAGATCGTATCAATGAAGCGATAAGTCTCTTAGGGCTAAAAGATGACGACTTGGTGATCAACCTGCAAGGCGATCAGCCACTAATTAATCCCACTTCTATTGAACAGTTAATCAATCTATTTAAAGATCAGCCTGGTGAGTTTGAAATGGCCACTTTAGGTTTAGTGATTGATAATAAAGCTGAGCTTGATGACCCAATGCATGTGAAGATGGTTTTTGATAACAACGACTTTGCCCTGTATTTCTCTCGTGCTCGCATTCCCTTTGGTCGTGATACGCAAGATTACCCTGTTTATAAGCATTTAGGCGTTTACGCTTATACCCGCAAATTCGTACAAGCTTTTGCCGCGCTGCCATTAGGTCGCCTAGAAGAACTGGAAAAACTTGAACAATTACGCGCCCTAGAGCATGGTTATAAGATCAAAATAGCTATTAGCGATTTTGATTCCGTCGAAGTCGATGTGCCAGATGACATTCGTAAATGTGAGCAAAGATTAGCGGCTAAGTAATTGCATTGTTGGTCTTTTTGAAATAGGAGCTGAGTATGTCAACCTTAGAAGTTTGGATCCTGATTATTTTGATCCTTGGTGTCATTGCCAGTAATCTTGCCGCACTCAAATACAGTGCTAAGTTTAAGCTGCCGCAATTTGGTCAGCATGACAAAGATAAACAGATAAAGACAAGCGATGACGATCCTGATAAAACGCCTAGTGAAGCAGATAATGACACATCATTACAGCCAACCTCAGCGACAGAGACGAGTTCAGAGCCTAATACAAAGGATCGCAAAGAGTAATCAGTGCTTAAGCGTGTTTATTTTATTTTTAAAAAGGCGCTAAATGCGCTTTTTTAATAAAATAATTCAACCAAAATGCTTTAAAGCCAATTGTTGTAGCGGGTCTTTTCGCGCAAACACACAATAAAGAATGAAAAAATGGCCCGAACAAGTCGGGCCACAGTGCACATTATATTAATGACTCATGCAGTATGCTTTATACCACTGGTGATTTTTTCGCGTTATTTTTCTCAGCGGCGAGTCGACGCTGCGCTTCTTTCTGCTCGCGGCGGGCTTCAATCACTTGATTTACATCGCTGCCGATATGCGCTTCATTACGGGCTTTTGCCAGATTCACTTGGCGTTCACGCTCAACAAAACGTTTACGCTGCTCGTCGGAAATCTTATCAATACAATGCGGACAACTCACGCCTTGCACATAGGCAGGGCTCTGTTTCTCAACTTCTGTGATGGGCATACGACAAGCATTACATTGATCATATTGGCCTTTCTTTAAATCATGATTTACCGCAACACGATTATCGAATACGAAACACTCGCCTTCCCACAGGCTTTCTTCTGCTTTAACTTCTTCAAGGTATTTTAGAATGCCGCCTTCGAGATGATACACCTCATCAAAGCCTTGCTCTTTCAAATACGCGGTTGATTTCTCACAGCGAATACCACCAGTACAGAACATAGCCACTTTTTTATGTTTGGCAGGATCAAGATTCTGCTTCACATATTCAGGGAATTCTCTGAAGGTTTCGGTTACTGGATTAACCGCATTTTTAAAGGTGCCGATTTGAACCTCATAGTCGTTACGAGTGTCGACTAAAATCACGTCGGGATCTGAGATCAGCGCATTCCAATCTTGCGGCTTAACGTAAGTGCCAACGACTTTTAAAGGGTCAATCCCTTCAATGCCCATAGTCACTATTTCGTTTTTCAATTTAACTTTAGTGCGATAGAACGGCATTTCATCGTCAAATGACAGTTTATGAACAATTTTGTCTAGGCCATTTTGGCTATTAAGCCAAACTAATAGTGCTTCGATAGCTTGTTCACTGCCAGCGACGGTGCCATTAATCCCCTCACTTGCCAGTAGTAAAGTGCCTTTGATTTCGGCCTGTTCCATCATCTCGAGCAGCGGTGCTCGAATCGATTCAAAATGCGGTAACGACACAAATTTATATAACGCACACACGACAACTTTAGCCATAACACCCTCTTTGCTGGCTGGAACTTCATTTCCAGTGCATAAACACATTAACCATCTGTAGATTTGCTACAGATCCCAAAATAGCGCAGAATTTTACCTGAGTCACAGCCAGATAAACACAGATAAAATGCAGGGCCTGTTATTCTTTACGTATATGAGTCATAAAAATAATGTATTGAATACAAATTAAACACAAATATGCATATTAACACGGTACTATCTGCGCCTTTCATAAGCCGCATTCCTGCCAAGGCTTTTTCAAACTGATAACACAAGTGAGGAGTCCTGCATGGCTTTAGCCGTTCTGTATACTTTCCGCCGCTGCCCCTATGCCATACGGGCGCGTCTTGGATTATTACTCGCTCAATGTAATGTAGAAATCCGCGAAATTACACTTAAAGCCAAACCGCTAGAGATGCTGGCCGCGTCACCTAAAGGCACAGTGCCCGTATTAGTGCTAGCGAACCGCGATGTCATTGCCCAGAGTCTTGATATTATGCGCTGGGCACTCACGCAGCACGATCCATTAGATTTGTTATGCCATAAAAACCCTGCTGATGCCGATAAAATGGCAGCACTTATTGAGCAAAATGATGTGCAATTTAAACCATGGCTTGACCGCTATAAATATAGCGATCGTTACCCAGAGCAAACACAAACGGACTATTACCAACTGGCGAGCTGTTTTCTCATACAGCTGGAACAGTGCCTTAGTAAAACTCCATTTTTAGTGAGCCATACACCTCGCCTCGCCGACTATGCCATTGTACCTTTTGTACGCCAATTTGCCGCAGTAGAAACTAAACGTGCACTGAGTGATGACTTTCCCGCTGTCGCTGCATGGCTAGAGCGATTAATGTCGAGCGAGATATTTATTCGCGCCATGCATAAATATGTGATCTGGAATGCTAGTCATGCGCCAATTTACTTGTTAGGAGATTTATAAGTTTATAAATTTAAGGGATTATTATGGTTTTATGTTATAGCTATTAATACGCCGTTCGAGTAAAGTGCTGATTACTTGGCAACATGGCGACATAAAAAGCAATCGCTCTTAATGTCTCAAGAGCGTGAATGATAAAATACAAGGATACGTAGGTTGGAACATATGGATATCAACATCATGATTATGCTGACAGGATTGCTGTTATTGCATTGTCTATTCGCCTTACGAGCCTTCAACAGTAGAGTCAATCTCAGCACAAATAAGAAATGCTTCTGGTGTTTACTCAGCCTGATACTCGGCCCTATGGGTTACTATGGTTACCACGGTTTTATTCCGCTAGATAGAATTCTTAAAGACTAAAAGGTAGCAAGACTTCATACCACTCAATTGATAAGTTACTGGCAAGCAAAAAAATAGCGCAACCTTAGTTACGCTATTTTTACTAAAGTATCATCATCAAGAATTAACGATAGCTGTATTTAAGCAACTTAGTGTTAACTACAAGTGACTGTGTAGTAATACTGAGTCATCGGGAACCTTTTGAATCACTGGGGCTTGGCCTTCTGCCAACGCCTGTTTGTAGCTCTGATTCATTTTAAGGGCTAAGTATAAATCGGGGCGGATCAAAATCCCTCCTTCTCCGGTATGCATACCCGCTTGCTCGAACCAACTCAGTATTTGTCGCTTACGCCCCGCTAACACTAAACGCACCCCACGCTTTTTAAGTAACTGATGTAAATCAGCTAACATCGCCATCACACTTAAATCTAAATGTGTAAAACATGGCACGGCATCAATAATAATGCAATCAACCGGCTCTGATTCGCGTACAAATCGTTCTAACAAGCGGCGCTTAAAATAGGTCGCATTAAAGTAGGTTAATGGAGAATTAAACCGATAGATAAACACGCCAGGAACCGATTTAGCTTTATCCGAATCATCAATGCTGCGAATAACGCCCTTATGATCTAAACCAAGCACTTGATCTGTTGGGCGCATGACTGTGGCTAAGAATTGGAATAAGCCCAACAATACGGCCAAGGTTATCCCAGGAATAACCCCGATAAACAACACCGAAAACAACGTAATTGAGGCTAATAAAAAAGCAGAACGGTCTCTTATGCGCAGGTTCCATAACGACTTTAGGTCAATGAGTGAAATAGAGGCAATCACCAGTACCACGCCTAAGGCGGCACTCGGAATATACTTTAGCGGCTCGGTAAAAAATAATGCCACGACACCAATCAACAACGCCGCAATAATAGACACTAGCTGACTTTTACCGCCATTAGCATCATTAACAGCGGTACGAGAATCCGCGCCGCTAACAGCAAAACCTTGGGATAATGCCGAAGCTATATTGGCTAACCCTAACGCCCTAAATTCTTTATCTGCATCGATATCATAACCATTTTTTGCTGCGAAGCTTCGCGCTGTCAGCATCATACTAACAAAGCTCACCATAGCTAAGTTAAGTGCTGGGACCACAAGTTCACGGGCAATACCCAAATTGAAAGCGGGTGCTTGAAACGACGGTAATCCCGCAGTAACCTCCCCCACAACGCTAATATCAAAGCTTGTCAGATTAAACATCCACACCAGCAAGGCTGCCATCGCCATTGCGCACATAGAAGCAGGCCATTGGGGGCGAAAACGTTTAATTAAGGCATAGGTTGCCAGCGTCACAATCCCCATCGACAGTGTCGGCCAATGGGTTTTTGATAAATAAGAAGGCGTACCGGTGAGACGCTCAATGAGATAACGTTCGTCAAAAGTAAAGCCAAATATTTTTGAAAATTGCCCAACAATGATGGTAATCGCGACCCCGTTAAGTAACCCCATAAGAATCGGCTTCGAAAGAAAATCAGCCAGAACGCCGAGCTTAAACCGACTAGCAATGAGACACCAAAAACCCGTCATCGCCGTCATGGTCATGACTAACTGCCAATGCTTCATGCTATCACCTGCTGCAAGCGGAGTAACCACAGCCGCAATTACTGCGCAAGTTGCCGCATCAGGCCCCACGATAAGCTGCCTTGAAGTGCCAAAAAAGGCATACACCAACATAGGTAAGACACAGGAATACAAGCCAACAGCGGCATTCACACCGGTTAATTGGGCATAAGCAATCGCAACGGGTAATGCTACAGCAGCAACAGACAGTCCAGCACGGACATCATCCCTTAACCATTGTTTTTCATACTTCAGCATTTGCGCTAAACCAGGCATAAACGAGACTAAACTGGGAAACTTCACGCGATAACCTCCATATATTCACTCCCAAGTTAACTAACCTGAACTTGGAATAAGCTCTGCGTCTCTACGGGTTAGTTCTCCCTTTATCTGCATTAACTTTGCGACTAATAGCCCGCTATTAGGTGTGCAAGCTTGCCTTGATAACGAAAAAATCACTCTGTAGAGTTAATTTTGTGGATAAGGTAATAAGATTAATCCGTTAGCACAGCTATTATCCCGAGTTCTGTTAAATAATACTTGAAATGCCTTAGGTTGAGTATAACCCCCCCTAAAATGATGACCTAGAGTGATCCTTATTCAAAAAGTTACCAATATTAAGTTGCTTATGACATAAAGCCAATCATTACTCGAGTTTGTTTTGTGCAAACTTTTCTACAAACGATAAGCTTAGTGATATTAAACGCCATTAGCGCAAGATCATCGGCAGTGATACTAATAATAAACTGCCCATAAACCAGTTGAAATAGCGTTTACGTTTATCGGTATTCAGTTTTTTACTGATTGCAGCCCCCACAAATACCCAAGTGAATGAAGCGGGAAATCCCACTAAGTTAAACACCAACACCCCCAAAAAAGCACTTAACCAAAAACCATCTCCACCTAATGTAAAAGCACTGCATAGGGTAATTGTCGACATCCAAGACTTAGGATTAATCCATTGGAATAATGCGGCTTCTATCATCGTCATCGGCTTTCTACCGTCATCTACATGCGTATTGTTCACTGGTGAGGTCACTAATTTGTAAGCTAAATAAAGCAAATACGCTAAAGCAAAATACTTTAATACTTGATGTAATACAGGTAGTGCTTCGAACAAGGCCCCGAGTCCGAATAATACCGAAAGATGTAAAGACGTCGAGCCCAAGCGGATCCCAGTGATATGCGGTACAGTACGCAATACACCAAAGTGCGCCCCCGAGCTGGCTAATAACACATTATTCGGCCCAGGCGTCATCGTCATGGTAGCGCAAAACAGCCCCGTGGACGCCATCAAAGTCCATAACTGTGGATCATAGAGTAATGCGGTGTTCATAATCGCCTTAATATTGTATGCATACATTTATTGACATAAACAGATGCAATAAATAATATACGGACAATACTAGAGATCAATGGATTTATTGTCATGGGTACAATCTGGACGCCGGATCTAACCGAATTTTCAGGCCCTAAATATCAGCGCTTAGTCAGTGCCATAGAACAAGGCATACTACACAAGGTGTTATCCCAAGGCAGTAAACTGCCACCGCAGCGTCGTTTAGCCGATGCTTTAGGCATCACTGTTGGCACTGTGACCCGCGCCTATGCATTAGCGGAGCAACGGGGTTATGTGCAAGCGCGTGTGGGAGACGGTACCTATGTTAATGCCGCCCCGGTGCCTGAGATTGGTAACATACAACTGAATATGGCGACCTGCCAACAGCCACTCACAGATCAAATCAGCACCCTAAGCGATTGCCTCAGCCAATTAGCAAAAGACCCGAATAAACTCAGTCAATTACTCGGTTATCGTGCTAGCCCATTAGATCAACACCAACAAATTTTTCACCAATGGCTTAACCAACGTGGAATAGAGCAAACTCCCGAGCAATTGATTTTTACCCATGGTGGCCAGCAAGCCATTTTTGCCTGTTTAAATGCTTTTTTAAAGACGGATGATGTACTGTTACACGAGCAATACAGCTATCCTGGTGTGAGAATTTGCGCTAAGCAACTCGGTATCAATAGTATTGGTGTACCGCTCACTCATGAGGGGGTCGATCTCACCCGCTTTGAGGCATTACTACAAATCCACACACCGAAAGTAGTTTATCTCACCCTAAATAATCAAAACCCCACTTGTATCCAATACAGTGAGTCGCAGCGACAAAAAATCCTCGAACTGGCAGAGCAATACCAGTTCTATATTATTGAAGATGATGTTAATTATTGTTTGCCCGAAGAATGGCATTCGCCCCTGTGGCAATTAGCAAAGCAGCTGGCTATTCCACGGGTCATTTATATTTCTAGCTTATCGAAATTATTTTCTGGTGGTTTAAGACAAGGTTTTATTCTGGTCCCAGAACCCCTTATCGCCCAAGTGCGCCTCGCTATTCATAGCCAATGCTGGATGGTGTCACCACTCAATATTGAAATTGCATGTCAGTTGATTAAGAAAGGAAAAATCACCGCAGATAGAGATACCATAGTGCGCCAGCGCCAGCGCCTCTGTGTTGCTATGGGTGAACGGCTGGGATTAACCCAGACTTGGCGAGGACTCAACGGCTGGTTACAACTACCTGAAGATATTAAAGCGCATCACCTCGTTACCGCTCTGGCCGCAAAAGGCATATTAATTCGTAATGGTGATGACTTTAATTGCCATGATAATTTTATTCGCTTAAGCCTTGGCGGCGCCGAAAATAATGCACAATTTCAACAAGCGATTGATTGTATCGAAGCGGCAATTCATTCTTTGGTGCAAAATGCTTATTCTGTGGTGTAAGGATGATTAAAATCATAAAAACAACTGATTATTATACATAAAATAAGATGAAATTAATTCACACCTACAGATAATTTAACTATGTTTGGTATCAAGAACTACGCTATTACGCGATTTCCTCACAAAGCCCGCATTATCACGGAAGTCATCTTAGTTACAATTTAAGCGGTAAAACGTGGTAAAGAAATCGCCGTAAGGATTGGTTTATTTATCTGAGCACTCTACTATGCTATTGCTTAACGCCAAAACAATATGAATCAGCAACGCTATTACCCTAAATCCTGTCAACTGTTGTAATTATAGCGTTGATATTAATACAAAGTACGGGCTGATATAGTCATGGCAGTAATTGCACATTGTCATAGGACAATTTACATCACCGAATCAATCTGAGAAAACTATTTTCATTTTTTATCACTCGAGGTAACCGTGGGCCCACAATCACTGTCTTCAGCTAATAACGGTAGACGTATACCGAATTTAGCTCTGCTTATTCCCATGCTTGCGGCGATTGTAGCTATCACCCCATTAGCCATCGACATGTACTTACCCGCGATGTCGACATTGGCGCTCAGTTTTCAAACGGATGTCACCACGGTGCAACAATCCCTGAGTATTTACTTAGCAGGTTATGCTCTTGGCATGTTGTGTTTTGGCCCTTTAGCCGATCGTATTGGCCGCCGGCCAATGGTGATCATTGGGCTAAGTGGATTTATGCTAACCAGTTTGCTGATTGGTTTTGCGGGTCAAGTCGAAGTCTTTTTAGGGCTGCGTTTTTTGCAGGCCTTTATCGGCGCAGCCGCAACGGTGGTTGTGCCAGGATACATCAAAGAAGTCTATGGCGACAATACCGCAAAAGGTATGTCATACGTGAGTTTAATCATGATGTTAGCGCCGTTATTAGCGCCGAGTATTGGTAGCGTGATTCTTGAACTGGGTGATTGGCATTTAATTTTCTTTATTCAATCAGCTTATGCTGTCACCTTACTTTTGCTAGTGCTGTTTGCGCTGAAAATGCCCAGTGATAAAGATATGGAGACCCGCAGCCAAAAATCGTTCCTTGGCGCCTATGCAACCGTACTGAGTCGCCAAGGCGTTAAATTAAATATTGCCAGCGGCGTACTGACCTCCTTTGCTTTTTTCTGTTATCTCACCGCATCACCCTTCGTTTATATGGAAGTCTTTGCCCTAGATAAATCCTATTTCGCCATCTTATTTAGCACCAACGTTGGTGCCTTGATGTTAGCAAATATCATCAATACTCGCATTGTGAGCCGTTATGGCTCGCTGCGTATGTTGCATGTATCGACCTTTTTTGGCGCCATTGCGGGAGTCGGTTTATTAACCGTCAACCTACTCGGTATGAGTTATCATTTTACCGTGATCATGCTTATTCCTTTGATGGGCAGCCTAGGGGTGATGTCGGTCAACGCCGATGCGATAGTGCTGATGAAGTTCAAACAAGAAACCGGCACGGCAACAGCGGTTATTGGCACTTTAAGATTTGGCTGTGGCGCGTTAGCGGGGCCATTATTAGCGGTGTTCTATGATGGCACAGCAGTCCCCTTTGCCGCACTCATGTTAGCGGCGATTTTATTAGTTGGGATTTGTCAGTTTAATCGCCCAAAACATCAACTACCGCCAACGATTTAACCACTATCAGATACCGAGATCTTATGAGTCAGGATGTTATGCTAAATAAGAAACTCACATTAATACACATAAAAGCAACAAATTAAGAGCATAAAATAATCATTAGTTAAGGCATCCCTTATTTAAGGTCCTATACAAAAAAGGCACTTCTAGTGCCTTTTTTGCTCATTAAAAATATAACCTATTGAAAGTAAGTAAATAAAAAACATACACTCAACATCACTTACTCTTATTTACGCATTCTAGCGCTATTCAAACATGAAATTGTTTCAAGTTGGTTAATTTTTAGATAAAAGTCTTGAGTTATAGCATTTTTTGAATATGATGAAACTCTGTTCATTGCAACAGTCGCAGCATCCTAAGGGATAAGTCACTTGCCTTTTACAAAGTCGATGCCGCATTTTGTAGTCTGGATTACCGTTCAGGCTTAATTTTAGAGCGATTACCGTCGCTGTAACAAGTTACTGTTTACCGTAACGGTACTATGCAATAGGAGTTTTACATGGAAATGTTATCCGGCGCCAGTATGATAGTGCGTTCTTTGATTGATGAAGGCGTAAAGCACATTTTCGGCTATCCTGGCGGTTCAGTTTTAGATATCTACGATGCCCTGCACGTTATCCCCGGTATTGA
Source organism: Shewanella sp. MF08487 (assembly GCF_050848685.1). NCBI lineage: Bacteria > Pseudomonadati > Pseudomonadota > Gammaproteobacteria > Alteromonadales > Shewanellaceae > Shewanella > Shewanella sp. MF08487. Next base: position 243,628 of record NZ_JBOZPB010000003.1, on the reverse strand, counting down.
ACACATACTCGTTCGTCACGAACAAGCTGCCGTACACATGGCCGATGGCTACGCCCGTGCTACGGGTAAAGTGGGCGTGGTATTAGTCACCTCAGGACCCGGTGCCACCAACGCGATTACCGGTATTGCCACCGCCTACATGGATTCTATTCCCCTAGTGGTATTATCGGGTCAAGTGCCGAGCAACCTTATCGGTAATGACGCCTTCCAAGAATGCGATATGATCGGTATCTCTCGTCCAGTGGTCAAACACAGCTTTTTAGTTAAAGATCCCACTCAAATCCCTGAAACGATAAAAAAAGCCTTTTATATTGCCTCTACTGGCCGTCCTGGGCCTGTGGTTGTAGACCTACCAAAAGATTGCTTAAACCCAGCGCTGCTGCACGAATATATTTATCCCGAAAGCGTGAAAATGCGCTCATACAACCCGACAACATCAGGGCATAAAGGACAGATCCGTCGTGGACTACAGGCACTATTAGCGGCTAAAAAGCCTGTGCTCTATGTCGGTGGCGGCGCCATTATCTCAGGTTGTGATAAGCAAATTTTACAATTAGCTGAGAGACTGAATATTCCTGTTGTTAGCACGCTAATGGGGCTTGGCGCCTTTCCAAGCACTCACAAAAACAGTTTAGGCATGCTGGGGATGCACGGTCGCTACGAAGCCAACATGACGATGCATAACTGCGATTTAATCTTTGGTATCGGCGTACGTTTTGATGATAGAACCACCAATAATGTGGAAAAATATTGTCCTAATGCGACCATTTTGCATATCGACATCGATCCCTCTTCTATTTCGAAAACCATTCACGTGGATATTCCTATCGTGGGTTCGGCCGACAGTATTCTAGACAGCATGTTGGCACTGTTAGATGAATCGAACGAACACAACGACAGCGAAGCCATTGCAACTTGGTGGAATGATATTGAGCAATGGCGCAGCCGTGATTGTCTGGCCTATGACAAAAAAAGTGGCCGCATTAAGCCACAACAAGTCATTGAAACCCTATACAAGCTGACCAATGGCGATGCCTATGTTGCCTCTGACGTTGGCCAACATCAAATGTTTGCCGCCTTATATTATCCGTTTGATAAGCCGCGCCGCTGGATAAACTCCGGTGGTTTAGGCACGATGGGGTTTGGTCTACCCGCCGCGATGGGCGTAAAAATGGCCATGCCTGATGCCACTGTTGTGTGTGTCACGGGTGATGGTTCAATCCAGATGAACATCCAAGAGCTTTCGACCGCATTGCAATATGATACGCCGGTTAAAATTATCAACTTAAACAATCGCTTTCTTGGCATGGTTAAACAATGGCAGGACATGATTTACTCTGGCCGTCACTCACATTCCTATATGGATTCAGTGCCAAATTTTGCCAAAATTGCCGAGGCCTATGGTCACGTTGGTATGACAATTAGCGATCCAGCAGAACTTGAATCAAAAATGGCTGAAGCACTGGCGATGAAAGACAAATTAGTCTTTATCGACATCATGGTGGACGAAACTGAGCATGTATACCCCATGTTGATCCGCGGTGGTGCAATGAATGAAATGTGGCTAACCAAGACGGAGCAATGCTAATGCGTCGAATTATATCTGTATTATTAGAAAACCAATCCGGCGCCCTTTCTCGTGTGGTCGGATTATTTTCACAGCGCGGTTATAACATTGAAAGTTTAACCGTGGCGCCAACGGACGATATCACCCTATCGCGTCTTAACATCACAGTCGTTGCCGATGAAATGGTGCTAGAGCAAATCGAAAAGCAGCTGCATAAATTAATCGATGTCTTAAAAGTCTCCAATATTACCGAGTCTGCTTACATTGAGCGTGAATTAGCACTGGTTAAAGTCCGTGCTCAAGGTGAGTTTAGGGAAGAGGTTAAGCGCATGGCGGATATCTTCCGCGGTCAGATTGTTGATGTCACAGCCAATTTATACACCATCCAAATGGTCGGCACGTCAGACAAGCTCGATGCCTTTATCCATGCTCTGGCTGAAGTCACAAAATTAGTCGAAGTTTCTCGCTCAGGCGTGGTAGGTCTCGCCCGCGGTGAAAAGGCGATGAAAGCTTAACTTTCCATAACACCAATACAAAGCCACAATAGAAAGGGGAGCATAATGCTCCCCTTTCTATTTAAGCGGTTACCGCTAAGTCAGTTATGATTGATTATCGAGTAAGCGCGATGAGCTGATCTCAATCTTGCGTGGTTTTAACGCTTCAGGGATCTCACGTACCAGATCGATATTCAATAAGCCATTCTCTAAACTTGCACCCAATACGGTAACATAATCAGCAAGTTGGAAGGTACGCTCAAAACCGCGTTCTGCAATACCTTGGTACAGGTATTTACGTTCAGATTGGATTTCAGCTTTATTGCCTTTGACCAATAATTTTTCACCTTCACTGCTAATTTCAAGTTCTCCCATGGAAAATCCAGCGACGGCCATCGTAATGCGATAACGATTTTCGCCTAATAATTCAATATTATATGGAGGATAACCTGTGTTGCCATTATTGGCGGCAGCATGCTCTGCTAATTGCGCTAAACGATCGAAACCAATGGCACTACGGTAAAGTGGAGTTAAATCATAATTACGCATATTCATATCCTTGTCTTAAGCAATATGGAGAATTGGCGGACTGTTTTCACGATGAAAACATATCAGGTCTCGCCGGGTTAAAGAGCCTGTCCTTGCGGCACAGACTTAACACTAAGATCCTCATAGAGCGATCCTGCAATAGATATAGGGCCGGGAAACTACATTTCAAGCTATAAAATTGAAAAAATGCCAATAAAAAAGGAGCCATAGGCTCCTTTTTTAGTCTTAGCATTGAATTAACGTGTGCGTGGGCACAGTTCTTCAGCGCTAAAGAAGTAAGCAATTTCACGCGCTGCAGATTCAACCGCATCAGAACCGTGAGCCGCATTTTCGTCAATGCTTTCAGCAAAATCAGCACGGATAGTACCAGGAGCGGCTTGAGCTGGGTTAGTTGCACCTAAAATTTCACGGTGAGCTAAAACAGCATTTTCGCCTTCTAACACTTGGACCATGATTGGGCCAGAAGTCATGAATGCAACAAGATCACCAAAGAAACCACGCTCGCTATGCTCAGCATAGAAACCTTCAGCTTGTTCTTTTGTTAGGTGAAGCATTTTTGCTGCAACGATCTGTAGACCTGCAGTTTCAAAACGATTGTAGATAGCACCAATGTGGTTTTTTGCAACAGCATCTGGCTTAATTATAGAAAATGTGCGTTCGATCGCCATGAAGAGCTTCCTTTAGTGAGCAAGTTAAAAAATTCGCGCGGATTATACGAAATTTAAATGCTAAATCCTATCTTTATAGCAAATTAGTCTGAGATTTTATGTTCATTTGTCTTATTGATAATCAGTTTACGCATACACAAGACCCTCACTAGGATTAAAAACCTTAGCGAGGAATGCAAACTCATTAAAAATATGCTTATTTTCTATTCTTGGCCCACATACCCGCCCACACAATCAAAGCTACTAAGATGACTGCGGGAGCAAGATCTAGCAAGTGATGAAATAAACCGACACCACCATGGCCGGGGTGAGCCCAAACCATGGAGGGAACAAGTGCGCATAACAATATAAGTAAAATTTTCATGTGGACATCCTTGCGATTGCGACTGCGATAACAACGTAAATAATCTAAAATACTTAACCAAGTTATAACAAGGTACAAGATTCATTTACGGTGAACTTGACTGTGATCAAATTCTTACTAAATATCGCTTACGGCTCCGCAAAATCGTGAGATGTATCACTTCAAATAATCTTCTAAAAGACAATTTGGCTCACATTAAAATATGCCCATCAATGAAGTCAGGCTATGTTGCTTCAACCCTACAGGGATAACTGAACAATAAAGCATTCCATCAGAAAATGCCTAAGTGTTGATATGACACATATTAATACTCAAGGGCAAAATATTAACCCTGCGCTTGAGTCACTTTTTTCACTTTAATCGCATTTTTTTCAACAAAATCAATAATAGCACCCGCCACATCTTTTGTGGTGGCGCCTTCAATGCCTTCAAGCCCTGGGGATGAGTTAACTTCCATAATCACAGGTCCGTGGTTTGAACGCAGTAAATCAACACCAGCCACATTTAATCCCATAGTCTTAGCCGCGCGGATAGCAACTGAGCGTTCCTCTGGGGTTAATTTAACTAAACTTGCCGTGCCACCGCGATGCAAGTTAGAACGAAACTCACCGGGCATCGCTTGACGCTTCATGGCTGCAATCACTTTATCGCCAAGCACGAAACAACGAATATCGGCACCATTGGCTTCTTTGATATATTCCTGCACCATGATGTTAGCTTTAAGGCCCATAAAGGCTTCAATCACACTCTCTGCCGCTTTACGCGTCTCGGCTAATACCACGCCAATTCCTTGGGTACCTTCAAGTAGCTTGATGACTAACGGCGCCCCACCCACCATATCAATTAAGTCAGGAATATCACTCGGTTTATTGGCAAAACCAGTAATGGGTAAGCCAATACCGCGGCGTGACATCAACTGCATAGAACGCAATTTGTCACGTGAACGCGAGATCCCAACAGAATCATTTAGGGCATACACACCCATCATCTCAAACTGGCGCAATACCGCTGAGCCATAAAAAGTGATCGATGCCCCAATGCGGGGGATCACGGCATCAAATGCAGGTAACTCGCGTCCACCGATATGGATACTCGATTGCCGCATGTTGATATTCATATAACATTCTAAGGGATTGATTACGTGTACTTCATGACCACGTAATTGAGCCGCTTCAACGAGTCGCTTTGTTGAATATAACTCAGGCCCTTGCGATAAGATCGCTATTTTCATTCAGGTCTCCGGCAACCATTAATTTTGAGCGCATAATACGCCTGCGCAGGGATAAATCAAACAACTAGAGACATAGACAAGGTTAGTTGCACAAATGCTCAACGCCAAAAGTAAAAAACCAGTCGCTTGGACTGGTTTTCATCATACTACAACACAATTAATTGCCTTCGCTGACCATATTAACTGTGTATTTAGGAATTTCAATCACCATGTCACTATCAACTACTTTAGCCTGGCAAGATAGACGACTTTCGGGCTCTAACCCCCATGCTTTATCAAGCATGTCATCTTCAAGTTCATCACTTGGCTCAAGATCGTTAAAACCTTCACGGACGATACAGTGACACGTAGTGCAAGCACAGGACTTTTCACACGCATGTTCGATATTAATGCCGTTACGCAGCGCTACATCGAGAATTGTCTCACCAACATTGGCCTCAAGCACTGCACCATCTGGGCACAATTCAGCATGGGGAAGAAAGACTAACTGGGGCATCGTATCACCTATATATTGTCGATCGATTGGCCTTTAAATGCCACTCGAATAGAATTGTCCATACGTCTGGCAGCAAAATCTTGGGTTTGCTCATCCAGTTTTTCAATCGCGAGTTTAATCGCATCGGCATCATCGCCCGCGGCAACTTGCGCCACATTGGCCATAGTGGCATCGATCTGACTACGCTCATCGACATTCAGCAAGTCGCCATCTTTGGCTAACGCGGCATGTAAAGACTCGAGGACCCTCGCCGCCTCCACTTGCTGCTCGGCCAGCATACGACGGCCAATATCATCCTTGGCATACTTCATCGAATCTTTCAGCATAGTGGCGATTTCAGTGTCGGATAGGCCAAAAGACGGCTTAACCTGAATACTGGATTGCACACCAGTGGATTTCTCCATCGCCGTCACGCTAAGTAAACCATCGGCATCCACTTGGAATGTCACCCGAATATGCGCAGCGCCAGCAGCTAACGGCGGAATACCCTTTAAGGTAAAACGCGCCAGTGAACGGCAATCGTCAACGAGTTCACGTTCACCCTGCACGACATGGAATGCCATCGCAGTTTGACCATCTTTAAAAGTGGTAAACTCCTGCGCGCGTGCAACCGGAATAGTGGTATTACGCGACACAACTTTTTCCACTAAACCGCCCATGGTCTCTATGCCTAACGACAAAGGGATCACATCGAGCAATAACAAATCCGATTCAGGTTTGTTGCCCACTAAAATGTCGGCTTGAATGGCCGCGCCAATGGCGACAACACGGTCAGGATCGATAGACGTTAGCGGTGGTTTACCGAAGAAAGCTTCGACCTGTTCACGCACTAATGGCACCCGCGTTGAACCGCCAACCATTACAGTTTCAAGCACTTCATCCGTCGTGACGCCCGCATCACGCAGGGTACGGCGACAGCTGGCAATCGTCTTTTTCACCAATGCCGCAATCATGGCATCAAATTCAGCTTTAGAAACGATTTGCGTGAGTTCAGTCCCATCGGCGAGCGTCACTCTCGCTTCAGTTTGAACCGCATCCGTTAAGGCTTCTTTCACACGGCGCGACTCGATTAACAGTTGACGACTTAGTTGCGAATCTATGTCTTTAAGCTGCCAAACTTGTTGCATATGGGCTTGCAATAAATGGTCAAAATCATCACCGCCAAGGGCTGAATCACCGCCAGTGGCCAACACTTCAAATACACCACGATTTAAACGTAAAATAGAAATATCAAAAGTGCCGCCGCCTAAATCATAGATGGCAATCACGCCCTCTTGCTTAGAGTCTAAGCCGTAGGCAATGGCAGCTGCAGTCGGTTCATTCAACAAACGTAGCACTTTAACACCGAGCAATGCTGCGGCATCTTTCGTGCCTTGGCGCTGAGCATCATCAAAATAAGCCGGTACGGTTATCACGACACCTTGCAGCTCGCCGCCTAAGGTCTTTTCAGCACGGGCAATCAGCGGACGTAAAATCTCCGCAGACACTTGCACCGGATTCACTTGGCCTTGGGGAGTCACGAATAAAGGTAAACCGTTTTCGCTTTCGGCAAACTCGTAGGGGAATGATTGCTCGCCTGCTTGAATATCCGCAAGGCTACGACCCATAAAACGCTTCACCGAGACAATCGTATTTTGTGGATCTTGCGCCGAACTTAGAGCCGCGAGGGCGCCAACTTCAACTGTATCTTGGGTATAGCGCACTATAGATGGTAATGAATGCTGTCCAAATTCGTCCGGCAGAGTTGCCGTCTCACCACTTCGAACCGCTGCCACTAAAGAATTAGTGGTACCTAAGTCAATACCAACGGCAAGTCTATGTTGGTGCGGCGCGGCACTTTGTCCGGGCTCAGCTATCTGCAAAAGGGCCATATATATCCAACTTAGTAATGCCGACCCAAGCACGCTTGAGTCGGCAAGATAACGTAAACACGTAAAATTAATCTAACAGCGCGTCTTCAACTCTAGTTAATTCATCGTGTAATTTTGCCATAAATTTAAGTTTACGAACTTGATCCGCCGCTAACAATGCATCTTCAGGCTGCTCGCTGCTTAACAATTGTGTCAATTGCTGAGTCAGTTGCGCGCGGTACTGTGCAAAAGATTGATATAGCTCATCGATGCTGGCTTGAGGATCGGCACTGTCGCTTATGTCTTCTAACGCTTCACGCCATTCCATCTGCTGCATCAAAAAGGCCGTATCTTTCACCGTGGTGGTTTCATGGCTTAATTCAATGCCGCGAAGGGACAACATATGCTCGGCACGGCGAAGAGGATCTTTTAAGGTTTGAAAACCATCATTGACTTGCGCTGTGCGTTGTACTGACAGCAATTTTTGCTGATCAGTATCATTAGCAAACTTATCGGGATGAACCGCCCTTTGCAGTTCGCGATAGCGTTCTGCAAGTAAGGCGGTATCAATATCGAAGGCAGGAGAGAATTTAAATAACTCGAAATAATTCATGCGTTAACTTTAGCAGTTAAACAGTGAAACTTTCACCGCAACCACACTCACCTTTTGCGTTAGGGTTGTTAAATTGAAAGCCCTCGTTCAGCCCTTCTTTAACAAAATCCAGCTCGATCCCTTGAAGATAGATAAGGCTCTTGGCATCTATGATGATTTTCACATCTTCGATATCAAACACTTCATCGTCATCATTTAAAGAATCAACGAACTCAAGTACATAAGCCATACCAGAACAGCCTGATGTTCTTAAGCCGAGACGCAGGCCTACACCTTTGCCTCGGTTGACTAAGAAAGATCTGACACGATCGGCTGCCGCTGGGGTCATTGTAATCGCCATCTTAACTCCAGATGTTACTTAGCTTGTTTCGATTTGTACTCGTCGATAGCAGCTTTAATGGCATCTTCAGCCAAAATTGAACAGTGAATTTTCACCGGTGGCAATGCCAATTCTTCAGCGATATCCGTGTTTTTGATCGCCGCAGCTTGTTCGATAGTCTTGCCTTTAACCCACTCAGTCACCAGTGAGCTAGACGCAATTGCGCTACCACAACCGTAGGTTTTGAACTTAGCATCTTGAATAATGCCATCGGCACCGATTTTCAACTGAAGTTTCATCACGTCACCGCAAGCAGGCGCGCCTACCATACCGGTTACGACCGAAGGATCGTTTTTATCGAAAGAACCAACGTTACGTGGATTCTCATAATGATCTATCACTTTTTCACTGTAAGCCATGGTACTGCTCCAAAATTATCTATTGTAAAAGCCAGAATTAATGATGTGCCCACTGAACTTGGTTCAGATCGATTCCATCTTTGAACATTTCCCACAAAGGAGACATTTCTCTTAATTTATCAATAGATTGAGTAATAACTTCGATAGCGTGATCAATTTCTTCTTCCGTTGTGAAACGGCCGAGTGAGAAACGAATTGAGCTATGTGCCATTTCATCGTTTAAGCCAAGTGCACGTAATACGTAGCTAGGCTCTAAGCTGGCTGAAGTACAAGCCGAACCCGATGAAACCGCTAAATCTTTAAGGGCCATCATTAACGATTCACCTTCAACATAGTTGAAGCTGACGTTGAGGCTACCGCAATGGCGTTGAGTCAAGTCACCGTTGATATAGGTTTCTTCGATGTGCTTAATGCCATTCCATAATTTGTCACGTAATGCACCGATACGGGCGTCGTCAGAGGCCATTTCCGCTTTTGCGATTGCAGCCGCTTCACCTAAACCGACGATTTGATGCGTTGGTAACGTACCGCTACGCATACCACGTTCATGACCACCACCGTGCATTTGCGCTTCTAAGCGAATACGTGGCTTACGGCGAACATAGAGCGCGCCAATGCCTTTAGGTCCATACATTTTATGGCCAGAAATTGAGATCAAATCCACTTTAGTGGCTTGCACATCGATAGGCACTTTGCCCGCACTTTGCGCCGCATCCATATGGAAGATAATGCCTTTTGAACGGCATAACTCACCGATGGCATCGATATCGTGGATCACGCCGATTTCATTGTTCACATGCATAATGCTGACAAGAATAGTGTCATCACGCATTGCCGCTTCTAAACGTTCCATTGGAATGATACCGTTTGGTGCAGGCTCTAAGTAAGTGACTTCGAAACCTTCGCGCTCTAATTGGCGACAGGTATCAAGCACCGCTTTATGTTCAGTCTTGCTGGTAATGATGTGCTTGCCTTTCTTATGATAGAAATGAGCCACACCTTTAATCGCTAAGTTGTTAGATTCGGTCGCGCCAGAGGTAAACACAATTTCACGGTGATCGGCGTTAATTAACTCAGCAATTTGATTGCGAGCAATATCTACCGCTTCTTCAGCTTGCCAGCCGTAACGGTGCGAACGTGAGGCGGGATTACCAAAAATGCCGTCCATTGTCATACATTGGAACATCTTTTCCGCGACTCTTGGATCAACAGGCGTGGTGGCGGCATAATCTAAATAGATAGGAAGCTTCATAACACACTCCGTACTGAGCAGTCTCTGGTAGAGGCTACATACAACGTACAAAAATTATTTTTATATATAACAAATCGTCATTACAAACTGACTCTTTGTTCCTTTTGTATACTGTCTTGCTTAAGAGAGATAAATTGCACATCTCGCTTCTGCATCAAGCCGGCAAGACTGATACCATCTAAAAAATCTGAAATTTGTTTGCTTAAATCGCCCCAAAGTGAATGGGTTAAGCAGCGAGTTCCACTCTGACAATTACCCAGTCCTTGGCAACGAGTCGCATCAACAGACTCATCTACAGCATGGACAACCATGCCGACAGAAATATCATTGGCTTCTAAGCCTAAGCGATAACCACCGCCTGGTCCTCGTACACTGGCCACTAAGCCATGTTTTCTTAGCTTAGCAAAGAGTTGTTCAAGATAGGAAAGCGAAATGCCTTGTCTTTCAGAGATATCCGCTAAGGGAACGGGTCCCGATGCTGAGTGGATTGCCACATCTAGCATAGCGGTTACTGCATAACGACCTTTTGATGTAAGTTTCATAACTACTATCATAGCTCCCGAAAAGGTATGCTTTATTTCAAACAAGTATGCATTATTTCAACATACCCGAGTAAATTAGTCAAGTATTAAACCTACTAAAACACTCAAGTATTAAGCATGCATCAATACCCTTTCATCTTGGTGGGGTATTTAACCTTTTTCCGCCCTAAGATTCAATGCTGAAAAGGCAATTTATCGACATCTAGCACGATATCCACAACGAATAAAAGCGTTTAGAAGGAGAAGCAAGCTATCGAAACTGAGCAGGACGCTAGTCAAAATCTAGTCAAACTCTCGCTAAAACTGAGTAGAATCTTAGCAAAATCCTAGCCAAGCTAGGAGTTTGATAGCTGCATTGACATCAATAATAAACGCTGACATCTCGCTTTAAACACTGGGATCAAACTCATCGCGCTTATCTGTGGCGACTTTTTCAGCATCATTGAACTCACCCATATCAAGCTCAGGCAACTTCTCTGTGCAAACATTGCCACCCAGACCTTGAATAGCTTGACACAACTCTTGCACTTTCGAGTCCATTAGATGCATGTGATCCAGCATCTGTCCTATCGCATTGGCAACCGGATCAGGGTTATCCGGTGATACTGCATAAGCATCAAAGCCGTATTTTTTTGCCATTGCGCTGCGACGTTCAGTTTTCTCTTTCGATTGCGCTGACGGTGTTGCCACCACGCGCCCAGGAATACCCACAACCGTAGTATCTTTAGGCACATCTTTCACGACAACGGAGTTAGAACCGACACGAGCACCATCATGCATCGTAATAGGACCGAGGATTTTTGCCCCCGCACCGACCACCACATTATTCGCTAACGTTGGGTGACGCTTACCGGCTTGCCATGTAGTGCCTCCAAGCGTAACACCATGATAAAGCGTGCAATCATCGCCAATTTCAGCGGTTTCACCAATCACTACGCCCATGCCATGGTCGATAAAAAATCGACGCCCTATGGTTGCGCCAGGATGAATTTCAACCCCGGTTAGCCAACGGGAAAAAGTCGATAAACAACGTGCCGTTAAGCGCCAATCGCGCTTCCAAAGCTTATGGCTTATCCGATGCAACCAAATCGCATGCATGCCTGGATAATTAACCAAGATCTCAAAGGCGCTGCGCGCCGCAGGATCACGGTGATATATAGATTCAATGTCTTCTTTTAGCCTAGCTATCACGCCCATTATTTATCCCTTTTCGGTCATGCTGTACGGTAATTATTGCTGATTAGGATTTGGCTATTTATCTTTAGAATCGGTCACTTTCTCAATTGACGTCAAAATCCCCCTAAGGATATTCATTTCTGGGCTCTCAATCCGTGCACGACTAAATAAACGACGAAGTTTCATCATCACTTGCCCAGGATGATTCTTGATGATAAAGCCGGTTGATAGCAGCGTCGTCTCAAGGTGTGCAAAGAAACGTTCCTGATCGGCTGCCAACGGATACTCTGTTGGCTCCTCCTCTATCACTTCTTTTTGTGCCAGATGGGCAACACGGGTTTCATAACAAATGATTTGTACGGCTTGCGCAAGATTGAGCGAGCTGTATTCAGGATTTGCAGGAATGGCCACATGATAAGTGCATTGTTGTAATTCTTCATTGCTTAACCCGTGGTTTTCACGGCCAAACACGATAGCAACAGGACCTTTAAGTGCCTCGGTCGCTAACTTCACGCCTGCTTCTCTTGGTTCCAACATCGGCCAATCTAAGGTGCGACTGCGCGCGCTAGTGGCAATAACCAAACTGCAATCGGCTATTGCTTCAGCGAGCGAATCGACTTTCACAAGATGTTTAAGAATATCCGATGCACCCGCGGCAAGGGCTATGGAATGCCCATCAGGTTCAACACGCGGTTCGGCAAGATACAAATTAGACAGACCCATAGTCTTCATCGCTCTGGCAGTGGAACCAATATTGCCGGGGTGCGATGTCCCCACTAAAACCACTCGAATATTACTTAGCATGGAATAACTTAATTTAATTCATAAAACGTTGGGTGCGAATATTATCACAGCCATTGCCGAATGCTTATATGAAAATCGGTATTTGATATAACTATCAAATCGAGTATAATACTGCCCGCTATTTAACGTTCTTTAACATCCAGGGGATTGCAATGCATCCAATGCTGACGATTGCTGTACGCGCTGCCCGCGCGGCCGGCCAAAATATTATGCGCGCCTATACCGAACTTGACCGTATTGAAGTGAGTTCAAAAGGTATCAACGATTTTGTTACCAGTGTAGACAAGGAAGCAGAAGCGACAATTACTTACCAGATCCGTAAATCTTACCCTGATCACACTATCGTGGGTGAAGAGAAAGGCGAAAACCGCGGTAGTAATAACGACTATGTTTGGATAGTTGACCCTCTGGATGGCACTAACAACTTTGTTAGAGGCATTCCCCACTTCGCGATTTCTATCGCTCTGCAACACAAAGGTAAAACTGAAGTTGCGGTTGTTTACGATCCCGTTCGCGAAGAACTCTTTACCGCCGTCCGTGGTAAAGGCGCAAAACTCAATGATTTCCGTCTGCGTGTGACCAACGTGAATGAACTTACCTCTACCATGATTGGTACAGGCTTCCCATTCAAGGCTCGTCAACACACTGAAACCTATATGGCTATTTTCGGCGAAGTCTTCGGCCAATGTGCTGATTTACGTCGTGCAGGTTCTGCCGCATTAGATTTAGCCTATGTTGCCGCCGGTCGTTTAGATGGTTTCTTCGAAATTGGCTTAAAGCCATGGGACATCGCAGCTGGCGATCTTATTTGCCGTGAAGCTGGCGGTACTGTGACTGATTTTACTGGCAACCATAACTATCTGGTTTCTGGCAATATCGTGGCAGGTTCACCTAAAGTGACCACAGAATTAGTTAAAATCATGCGTCCATTATTGAACGAAGGTTTAAAGCGTTAATCTCTATCAACGCTTACCTTTAGATATCGCATAGATACACACATTAAACACGAAAAAGGCCAGTGGCAGTCTCTTCTAAGAGCGCTCACTGGCCTTTTTGTTTCTATCGTTTTAATGCTAAATCATAACGCTAAATCATTATCTGGTTCGATGATAAGTACATTAGCGCAAATCAGCACTTTGATTACACGCTAACGATTACACTCTAAAAGAGTGTGCACTCAATTCTGCACTCGTCCGCGAACAGAGCAGACATTGTCTTAAATACGTTATCTACCCGCTAATGCTTGTGCTGGCGCAATTTGACTGGCCTTCCAAGCAGGATAAAGCGTCGCGATTAAGCTCATTATAAATGCCATCACAATGACTAATACCGCATCAGAGCTATGTAACTCTGACGGCAAAAAGTCGACAAAGTACACATCGGCTGACAACAGTTGAATACCCAATAACTGTTCAATTGTGCTGGCAATCACACTTAAATTCAGTGCCACACTCACGCCAATAATACCGCCAAGACCGCAACCGAGCAGACCATTTAAGGCGCCCTGCACCATAAAAATCCCCATAACGGCAACACGGCTTAAGCCCATCGTCATCAAAATCGCAATTTCAGAGGCTTTATCACGCACCGCCATCACTAAGGTGGAGACGATATTAAAGCAGGCCACACCAATCACCAGCACTAACACTAAGTACATTACAGTGCGAACTAACTGAATATCTTGATATAAATGGCCTTGGGTACGGGTCCAGTCACTGATATAAACAGACTGCTTTTGAGCATAACCCAGTTCGCGCACTTTTTCTGGCGCATCAAATACCTTATCAACGCTAATACGCACACCTGTTACGCCGCTCTGCAGATTCAAAATTTGCGCCGCGTACTGCAGTGGAATATAAGCCGTAGTCAGTTCAAGCTCGCCGCCAAGATGATAGGTACCAGACACTACAAAACGATGGCTTTTAGCCGCACGTAAACTGCCTGCGGTTTCTGGATCCATATCCTGCACATACAAAGCCAGCGTATCGCCCACCTCAAGCCCTAATTTAGTCAATAAACTCTGGCCAAGCACAATATTATTGTCATCTTGGCTCAGACTCTGCCAGCTTGCATCACTCATAAATTGTGACAGGGTTGAAACCTTTATTTCTTCTTTCGGAAAGATTCCCACCACTGCTAAGCCTTGAAACCCACCAGGCTTTTGCACTAAACCTTGCATACGGATAAAGGGCGCCGCGCCGCGAATACCCTCAATCTGTAGCGCGCCTTCGGCCACCTCTTGCCAGTTGGTAATGGGTTCATTCACCCCAACAATGTCCGCCTGTGGCACTACGCCAAGTAATCTTTGCTCTAATTCGCGCTCAAAACCATTCATTGCCGACAGAACTATGATCAATACCGCCACGCCTAAGGCAATACCCGCAGTCGATGCAAAGGAAATAAAACTAATAAAACTGTTGGCTTGGCGAGCGCGATAAAAACGCCAACCAATGGATAAGGCTAACGGGCCGTTCATACTTGGGTTTCCGCCGCTAATTGCAGAAAACCATTTTTCATCATCAATTGGCGGTCCATACGGGCAGCTAATTTATGATCATGAGTCACCACCACAAAGGCAGTTCCAAGCTGGTCGGCAAGCTCACGGATAAGCTCATACACCGCATCGCCACTATTGGCATCTAAGTTACCCGTTGGTTCATCGGCCAACACTAACTTAGGTTTATTAATCAAGGCTCTTGCAATAGCCACGCGTTGACGTTCGCCGCCCGATAACTCGGCAGGAATGTGCGTCAGGCGATGGCCAAGCCCAACGCGTTCCAGTAAGGCTTTCGCATCGGCAAGTGCCTGTTTGCGATCTTTACCTTGAATAAATGCGGGCATAGCGACGTTTTCTAACGCGGTAAATTCAGGTAACAAATGGTGGAACTGATAGATAAAACCTAAATCTTGATTACGGATTTGTGCTTGGCGCGCACTCGATACTTGATATAAATCTTCGTCTAACAGCAACACTTTACCCGCGGTTGGCTCATCCAACGTGCCCATTATATGCAGCAGCGTACTTTTACCAGAGCCTGAGCTACCGACAATCGCCAACTGCTCGCCCTTAAACACTTGCAAATCGACATTAGACAACACTTGCGTGGTCACGGCGCCATCATGGTAACTCTTACTGACACTCTGCACTTGCAGTAACACGTCTTGCATTAAAGTTCTCTCTTAAACGGATTTTGGCATCGATAAATATAAATAAAATCAATGCGTAAAATAATTTTAATCTTACTAAACCATCATGCTAAATACCGACGGTTTGCAGATGTTGGCGTAGTTACTCGTATCTCAGCGCGGTTGCTGGTTGCACATTAGCAGCGCGCAGCGCGGGATATAAAGTGGCTAATAAGGTCACCAACAAAGTGCCTACCACAATCACAGACAACTGCATAAACTCCAGTTTCACTGGCAAGCTCTGCCCTACACCTAAAATTGAAATGCCTAAAGTCGTCATAATGCTATTCAGATTCAGGGTTATAAATATGCCTACCGCGAGCCCAAGCACTAAACCAAGTACGGCATTGAGCGTGCCTTGTACCACAAAAATGCCCATCACGGCGGGAGTAGTCATGCCTTGGGTTTTCAATACCGCCACATCGGTCGTTTTATCCACCACCATCATCACTAACGCCGAGACAATATTAAAAGCCGCTACTGCCACAATCAGACTCAGCATCAGCGACATCATATTTTTTTCCATTTTGACCGCGCCAAACAAGTGGCCATAGGTGTCACGCCAGTCACTGGTTGTTGCCTTAACACCTTGTTTAGCGAGAACATCCTGTACTTTAGGCGCTAAAGCTGGCGCGCTAAAGGGATCGGCCAAATAGAGCCTTAATTGATCGATGGCATCACTGGGTTGACGCATCAGGCGTTTCGCATCTTGATAATGGATATACGCCACGCCCGCATCGACCTGCGATCCCATTTCAAAAATACCCGATACTAAAAACTTACGTTGGCTGGGCACTGGGCCTAATGGGGAGTACACCACGCCATCACCACTCAATAGCCGTATCGTATCACCCGGTGCGACTTTGAGTTGTCTTGCCAGTTCAGCGCCTAAAATCACCTTGTAATCGCCACTTTTTAGCTGTTCAAAAGCACCTGAGTAAGTGTGCTGAGCCACAGAAGATAGTTCTTGTGCTAATTCGGGAAACACGCCATAAATTTGTACCGCACGAATATTCGCCGCCGATTGCACCATGGCCTGAGTCGACACGCTCGGCGTTACACCTAGTACGCCCGGCAAAGCTTTAAGCGCACTCGCCTGCTCAGTCCAATCGACTAAGGGAACTTCGCTATAAAGCGTTAATTGCGGCACGGCCCCTAAGATGCGTTGTTTCAATTGGCCCTCAAGACCATTCATCACAGAGCTCACGACAATAAGCGCGGCAACGCCTAAAAAAATGCCCGAAACGGCAAATAAAGTAATGAACGACGCGAACGCGTTCGCTTTTCTGGCCCGCCAATAGCGGTAACCAATATAGAAAGGAAATCCTGGATTCATTGAAAGAGGGTTACGTCCTGTGTGCTGAACTTGCTAAATCATGAAGATGGGCACGATAATAGGGGTATTGGTCCTATAAATAAAGAGGCAAGACTTGTTCACTGACCCCAATCCGTATTTTAGTGTGCCTCACCACTTTACAGCCTATTTAAGCCAATGGCCTAATTCGCAGGCATTACCCTCAGAAATGGCATTAAGATCAATGCAATCCTTGGGTATTCAGCTATTAAGTGAAGTTAAAACGCTCGAGGCTAACTGCCTGCTACAACTGCGTCATTTAGACAACGACGCAAAAGCCGTGGTGGACTTTTTAAAACTACAATCACGCAAAGTAGATTTAGTACTACAACATGTATTAGAAAAAGAAACCCAAGAGGGTGAAAAATGCATTGGCAGTCAGTTCGGTGGTAGCGGCTTGAGGTTATTCACGCCCACAGCCTTAACCATTGGCACCCATTATAAAATCACCCTATTTATTCACGACGAATTAGTGGCTATTTTGTGCTTTGGTAAAGTTGTTGCAACTCACCCCATCACAGCCGTTCAATCACAGAATAATGAGCATAACATCAACGCTGAATCTACTGCCAAGCCCTGTGATACACAATGGCAAACCGATGTTGAGTTCAGTCAAATTCTCGAAGCCGATGTTGAACAGTTAGTCAAAGCCAGCCTTAACGTGCAACAGAAACAACTCAAATTACGCAAACTCTCCCGAGACGAGCGTTAATAGCCGTTGACTTTTCACTGGCACCTACGCCCTCAAGTCTCTACAATGTCGGCAACTTTTTGTGAATGAATCAGTTTATCGTACGCCAATGACTCACATATCAGCCCTAGCGCCGCCAGCCGTTAAAACTGGCACTCAAATTCAAACCTTGTCCACTGTCGGCGGGGTTTGCCAAGCTGTTACACTCGCCAGTTTAACGCGTCAACATAAGGGGACGACTCTCGTTGTCACCAGTGATACGCCAAGCGCCTTAAGCTTAGAGCTAGAGCTGAGTTATTTGCTCAGTAAAACAGGGATTAAGGTCAGATTATTCCCTGACAGAGAAACCCTGCCCTATGACAGTTTTTCGCCACATCAGGATTTGATTTCCCAACGGCTTGAAACACTGGCGCAGCTTTCTCAAATTGAACAAAATATCGTTATCGTACCTGTTACGACCTTAATGATGCGCCTACCACCTAAAGCCTATTTAAGCGCTAACGTGTTTGTGCTGAAAAAGGGCGATCGTTACAAATTACACGATGTACGCCAACATTTAACCGACACGGGCTACCATGCGGTTGAGCAAGTCTATGAACACGGTGAGTTTGCCATTCGCGGTTCGATTCTGGATATCTTCCCCACGGGGATGAATATGCCACTGCGCATCGAGTTATTCGACGAAGAAGTCGAAACCATTCGCCGTTTTGACCCAGAAACCCAACGTTCATTGCAACCTGTTGACTCCATTCGGTTATTACCCGCCAAGGAATTCCCCACCGATAGCGCAGCCATCGAAGGTTTTAGGCAAAGATACCGTCGCCGTTTTGAGGTTATCGTTAAAGAACCTGAATCAGTTTATCAGTTAGTCAGCCGCAATTTAATGCCCGCAGGGATTGAAAACTACCTGCCACTATTTTTTGATGACACCGCCACCTTATTTGATTACCTGCCAAAGGACACCCAGTTAGTCACCTTAGGGGATATTGAAAAGTCGGCGCGCGCGCATTTACAAGAAGTCGAACATCGCTATCAAGACAGACGCGTTGATCCACTGCGGCCATTGCTAGCGCCTAAAGAGCTGTATTTACTCATCGAAGAGTTATTTGCCGCCTTTAAACCGCTGCCACGTTACCAAATGCAAGTGCCTACGGCCGACTGCCCTGTCACAAGCAAAGCGGCTATTATTGCTGCCAGTCCCCTGCCCGATATCAGCGCCAACCATAAATTAAAGCAACCGCTGCTCGCGCTGCAAGATTATGCCAGCAGCGCCAAACGCATGTTATTTAGCGCCGAGTCCGAGGGCCGCCGCGAGGCGTTACTTGAGTTACTCGCGAAAATTCAGCTTAAACCTACGCTATTTAGCCATTTTGATGAATTTATTCAAAGTGATACCAAGTTAGGCCTTATCGTGTCACCGCTGTCACGCGGTTGTTTGCTGCAGATCAGCGCCAAAGATGGCATCAGTATCATTTGCGAAACTGAGCTTTTCGGCCATCGCATTTCCCAGCAGCGCCGCCGTGAAAAACAGAGACAAATTAGCAACGATGCCCTGATTAAAAACTTAGCCGAACTCAAAGTCGGCCAGCCGATAGTGCACTTAGAGCACGGCGTTGCCTTGTATAAAGGTTTAGTCACCTTAGACACGGGTGGATTGGTCGCAGAATACCTGCAATTAGAATATGCTGGCGGTGACAAACTGTATGTGCCAGTGTCTTCATTGCATCTCATCAGCCGTTACAGTGTTGGCGCCGATGAAGACGCCCACTTAAATAAACTCGGCAACGAGACGTGGGCTAAAGCCAAGAAAAAGGCGATTGAAAAAATCCGCGACGTCGCAGCCGAGCTGCTCGATGTCTATGCCCGTCGCCAAGCGCGTCCTGGCGAAAGCTGCGCAATTGACGAAGAAGAATACGCTCAATTCGCCCGCGGCTTCCCCTTCGAAGAAACCGTCGATCAAGAAAGCGCCATTATCGCCGTGTTAGCCGATATGCAATCGCCAACCGCAATGGACAGATTAGTCTGTGGCGATGTGGGCTTTGGTAAAACCGAAGTCGCCATGCGCGCCGCCTTTGTGGCCGTCAACGCCGGTAAACAAGTGGTCGTGCTGGTCCCGACCACATTGCTTGCACAGCAGCACTATGAAAACTTTAAAGACAGATTTGCCGACTGGCCTGTGGTCACCGAAGTGATGTCACGCTTTCGCACCGCCAAAGAGCAGACTCAAGTGCTGCAGCAATTGGAAGAAGGCAAAGTCGATATCGTTATCGGTACTCACAAGTTATTGCAATCTGAGGCCAAGTTTGAAAACTTAGGCCTGCTGATCATCGACGAAGAACACAGATTCGGTGTGCGTCAGAAAGAGAAAATCAAGGCACTGCGTGCCAACGTGGATATCCTAACTCTGACGGCAACGCCTATTCCACGGACCTTAAATATGGCCATGTCGGGCATGCGCGATTTATCGATTATCGCCACCCCGCCCGCCAAACGTTTAGCGGTGAAAACCTTTGTGCGAGAATCGGATCCTGCGACTGTGCGCGAGGCCATTTTGCGGGAGATTCTCCGTGGCGGCCAAGTGTATTACCTGCACAATAATGTTGAAAGTATCGAAGCATGTGCCCAAGGCATTATCGATTTACTGCCCGAAGCGCGGGTAGTCGTCGCCCACGGTCAAATGCGTGAGCGCGATCTTGAGCGGGTGATGTCTGACTTTTATCATCAAAGATTCAACGTTTTAGTCTGTACCACTATTATCGAAACCGGTATCGACGTCCCGAGTGCCAACACCATTATTATCGAGCGCGCCGATATGTTTGGTCTGGCGCAGTTACATCAATTACGTGGCCGCGTCGGGCGCTCGCACCACCAAGCCTATGCTTATTTGATGACGCCGCATCCAAAACGTATCACGCCAGATGCGCGTAAACGTTTAGAAGCGATTGGTGCCCTTGAAGATCTTGGCGCAGGCTTTATGCTGGCGACCCAAGATTTAGAGATCCGCGGCGCAGGTGAACTCTTAGGCGATGAACAGAGTGGCCATATTTCTAAAATTGGCTTTAGCTTGTACATGGAAATGCTCGAAGCTGCAGTCAAGGCCTTAAAACAAGGTAAAGAGCCATCGCTAGCGCAAATGCTGAATCAGCAATGCGAGATTGAACTGCGTATCCCCGCCCTACTGCCGGAAGCCTATGTAAGCGACGTCAATATTCGCCTATCGCTTTATAAACGCATTGCGGGCTGCGAAACACAGGCGGCGCTTGATGAGTTAAAAGTTGAATTAATTGACCGTTTTGGCTTACTACCAGAACCAACGCGCAACCTAATGGAAATGACCCTCTATAAACATGAGGCGACTCGCTTAGGGGCCACTAAAATCGAAGTACACAGCAAAGGCGGTAGCATCGAATTTAGTGATGATCACGTCATAGATCCTGTGTTTATTATTGGATTACTCCAAAGCCAGCCACAAATCTATCGAATGGAAGGACCGAATAAGTTAAAGTTCAGCTTTGCGGCCGAAACCAGTAAAGACCGCCTCGCTTTAGTGAAACTTTTGCTTGAACAATTATCGCAACATCGTCTTGGAGATAAATAGTGTTACGTAAACTCGCGGTCTCTATCGCTACACTCATTGCGCTATCACACACTCAAGTCGCCCAAGCACAAGCTTGGTTTGAGGTTGAGGTCTATGTGTTTGAACGCCAAAGTCAGTCAACTGAACAATGGCCCAATGCGCCTCTCAAGACTAAAACCGACAACGCAATAGATTTAATTTCACCCGTCGTCGCACAAGCGGTCACGCCAAGCACAAGCGCATCGGCACCTTGTACTTTGGTATTTGACGCCGATGCGAACAGCCACTGCGCTGAAACCTTAAACGGCGCGACAGATAATGCGCGCGCCACTGTGCAGTATCGCTATCCGTCAATCATTCCGTCAGAAATCAGTAGCCCAGAGCCCCGTTATGCTAGTGCCAACGGTAATCCAGTATTACTCACACGTAGCCAAGGCCAATTTGCGAGTATAATTAGCAGCATATCTCGTGAGCGTGGTACGCGTAGTCTACTGCACATGACTTGGCAACAACCCATGAGCGGTAAAAGCGGTTCAATACCCATGCGATTATTTGCTGGTAAAGATTTTTCCAGCACTTATCACTTTGATGGCAGAAAAATCGTTAAACAAAACCATACCGCGCCAACGCTGAGCGCTGAAGGGACGCCATTGTCTTCATCTGTGGTATCACCAGTTTGGGAATTAGATGGCACACTGAATATCTACTTAAGCCATTATTTGTATATTGAAACTGCCCTGAATTTACGAAAAGAAGGTCGAAAACTCATGCCCGTCATGCCAAGTGATGGAGCAGATACCAGCGCAACACTCACAACGCCAAAAGTGATGACGCCGTTTTTAATGTCGATTCCTTTAGAGCAAAATCGCCGCGTGAAGAGTGAAGAAATCCATTATTTAGATCATCCCGAAATGGGCATGGTGATCCAAATACGTAAAATGGCGCAGCCCAGTGCCCAGCAACAACCTCAAAATACCGAATCTATCCAAACGGTTGGGCAATACTGAACGAGCAAATACCAGCAAAAACATTTAAGTTAACACACTGTTTTTTATTCTTAAAACTCATGAGAAAAACAGTGTGGTTAACTTAAGACGGTACGCTGGATAAGTCGATAAGATAAATATCATCGGTTTTGCCTTCTTGTACCGTCACGATTAATGCCTCTAAATAGGGCAAATGCCTCACCACCAACATTGTATTAAGTGATTAACCGCAATATCGCCACTCCGCACCATCCATGCTGTTTTCGAAATATTGTCTTCTTGGATTAAATTAATCGAATTAAACCCGCCGTATTAAAACCATCATATTAAACATGGATTCAAGGGATAAGTGTTAAGCACGGGGTTATAGAGTAAAAACGCTATCATGCCAATCGTATTAAATTAGCAGTAAAAAAACAGCTAACTAGACTGCTGTTAGCTGTGTCGGGCGACATACGCAAAGGGATATCCATTCAATAGATAAATAGATTGAACAACCTGTATCACTTTGTTACAAGCTGTTCAGATACGCCACTCTACACAAAAGATAATTATTTTCAAGTTTTTGAAAAATAAACGATTCATTTAAATCAATATCATACTTTTTACTGAAAATTGCCCTATTACCTTTCTATCGTGTTTGTCATGCCGCACTCTGTATACTCTCAAGAGACGCCACAATATTTCTCTTAAGCTTAGATTGGCAACACGCCCAATCACCTGTTAATAAATAGTCACCAAACTCATCGATTTAGTACTTAAACATCTGATTTGGCTTCATCCTCTAAGGAGATAACCATGTATAACCCTAAAGACTTTACACTCAATGGAGACGTTGCCGTCATTACGGGCGCCGGCGCCGGCATTGG
Organism: Shewanella sp. MF08487; assembly: GCF_050848685.1. Classification (NCBI taxonomy): domain Bacteria; kingdom Pseudomonadati; phylum Pseudomonadota; class Gammaproteobacteria; order Alteromonadales; family Shewanellaceae; genus Shewanella; species Shewanella sp. MF08487. Next base: position 220,621 of record NZ_JBOZPB010000003.1, on the reverse strand, counting down.
CCGCGCGATAGCAGAAACCTTTGCAGCAGCGGGCGCTGCCGTTATGGTCAGCGATCTAAAACAAGAGACGGCAAATGTCGTAGCGCAAGCCATTATTGCAAAAGGAGGTAAAGCGGTTGCAATTGACTGTGATATCACTCAGGAAGATGATCTCACTCGCCTCGTGGCACAAACCATTAGCGAGTTTGGTAAGCTCACTATTTTAGTGAGTAATGCCGGTGGCGGTGGGCCAAAGCCATTTGATATGCCAATGGCCGATTTCCGTCGCGCATTTGATTTAAACGTATTTTCTTTGTTCCGCCTCGCTCAAATTGCAGCACCAGCAATGGAACAAGCGGGGGGAGGATCCATCTTAGGGATTACCTCAATGGCAGGTGAAAATAAAAATGAACATATGGCCTCCTACGCCTCGTCCAAAGCTGCGACCAACCATTTGATCCGCAATATTGCCTTTGATCTTGGCCACAAAAATATTCGCGTGAACGGCATAGCCCCCGGAGCAACCCGCACGGCAGCGTTAGAATCCGTACTCACCGCTGAAATAGAACAACATATGTTAAAGAAAACCCCCATCCATCGACTTGGTGAGCCGCAAGATATGGCCAATGCGGCTTTATTTTTATCTTCTCCAGCGGCAAGTTGGATCAGTGGTCAAATTCTTACCGTGTCAGGCGGCGGCGTGCAGGAACTAGAATAAATCACCCGTAGGCATTGTTGAGTTGTTGAAGGGAGTTATTGGGTTTCGCACGTGGCGAGCGAAACCCAATACATTACAGAAACTGTTATTATGCGGTTTTAAATTGGCTAATTTTGGGTAAGTGTGCGGCTAATTGTGGGAACTTATGCGGCTGAACAGTATCCCACTCAATCGAATAATACGGACTCAATTCATTTGCAGAAACGGTGTTATCAGCCACCTCATCGTGCATCGACAAGATACACATGGCCTGATGACGGTTTTTCAATCTAAACCCAGACACACATTTACTCGCAATATCGGTATATTCCTCAGGGCGATCGATACAACCTTGCATGGTAATTTCTGGATGCAAATTAGGGTTGATCAACACAGATTTTAGCCCCGTTAAAAAACCAATGCGCTCAGTCCAATAGGCACCTAACCCCACTCCGACCATTAAAGGTGCGGGATCATCGCTATGCTTCATTTGCTTGGCCACTTCCTTAAGCAAATGCTGCATATCGTTCTTTGGGTGCAAAGTACTGTAACTGACTAAACGTACATCAGAGTCAATAAACTGCAACTGACGCATTTTTTCGTGATTACCTGGGCTAGTCGCATCAAATCCATGAAGATAGAAAATCATATCAGGCCTTTTAATCGTTTTTAATAACGTGAATTGACTAACCCTAGCAAAAGCATTTACTCATACCTTGCGCTACATCAAACTTTTACTTGTTGAGCTAAACAAATTTGCTCCGCAAGCTGTTTGGCATTTTCCCAGCGAGCCGTATTAGCCAGTGCTGCTGCCGTTTGTGCGGTATTAGGTTTGAGCAATCGTGCAGGATACTGCGGCTCGCTCGCCGGCCAGCTAAAGCCATCTAGAAGCGACATTACGCCTGAATTATCATTACACACCAAAATCATATCGCAACCTGCCGCTAAGGCGGCGCTTGCCCTTGCACGGTAATCGCCAGCAAAACCCGCGCCTTGCATGCCTAAATCATCGGAGAAAATCACCCCGTTAAACCCGAGCTCTTCACGCAGCACTTGTTTTAACCAGTATTGCGAAAAACCCGCAGAGTTTGGGTCGACCTTAGGGTAAACCACGTGCGCTGGCATAACGCCTAATAATTTATCTTTTGCGATCAGCTCTTTAAACGGCAAAATATCTTTTGCAAAAATAGCATCGGCATCACGCTCATCAATGGGTTTCTCGTAGTGCGAATCCGCCACTACACTGCCGTGTCCGGGGAAATGCTTACCCACGGCGCCCATGCCAGCGGCGGCTATGCCCACAATAAAGCTTTCTGCCAGGGCAATCACCTCGGCAGGCTCAGGGCTAAAACTGCGCTTGCCTATCACTTGGCTAACGCCGTTTAAGTCTAATACTGGCGCAAAACTTAAGTCGATATCGCAAGCCAATAATTCAATCGCCATTAAAAAGCCGAGTTCACAGGCCCAACGTTTTGCCAGTACCATATCGCCCTTCGCCGCGGGTAAAATGTCACCCATGGCAGGAATAAGGGTAAAGCCATCACGAAAACGTTGCACACGGCCCCCCTCGTGATCGACCGCTATCAATATCTCAGGACGAATTTGACGTATCTGTTGTACGAGGTGACACAGTTGATCGCGGCTCGAAAAATTACGAGAAAATAAAATTAAACCGCCAACCTGTGGATGACGTAACATCTCAGATTCTGCTTCACTTACGTCCAATGCGAGTAGATCTAACATTAAATAACTCATCTTTTTCCCTAATAATATTCATTTATACTCAAAAAATAGCCACTCCGTTATAAGTAGTCTACGCTCACAAAAAAGCTAAAAAAAGCGAAGCACCCACCCTTGTAGCGCCTTAAAAATCGGTATTCTCAGTCAAAAATGGCTTGGAAATACGTTCCCAGTTAAGTTCAGCTTATGCGAACCATAACGAATTAAAAAAACTAATGTGAATTGTCACACTGTTCTATGGGATACTGATAGTAGAGTATTACACAGGCACATCTTGCATGAAAGAGCGCCTCAATAGACCAGAGTGTTTGCAGAAGATTAACCCGCTTCAATTTATAGCGCGAGCAATCCCATACACTCAAACTAAAATAATCATCAAGACACAACAGGACTTCTATCATGATTAGCGTATTTGACATGTTCAAGATTGGCATCGGTCCATCGAGCTCACATACTGTTGGCCCAATGAAAGCGGGCAAAATTTTTATGCAGCGTCTTACAGACTCAGGACTAGATAGCCAAATTGACGAATTAAGAGCAGAACTGTTTGGCTCTCTTGGCCAAACGGGTAAAGGCCACGGCACAGGTAAAGCCGTTATTTTAGGATTAATGGGCGAAGATCCTGAATTTGTCGATACCGAAAGCATTGATGGCATTTTAGACAGTGCATCAAAAAATGAAACGCTAACACTCAGTGGCGGTAAAATCGTTAAATTTACCCGTGAACATGGCATTATCTATCACAGACGTAAATCGCTGCCCGCACATGCCAACGCCATGACCCTATACGCTTATAGCCAAGGTGAATGTGTTTACGAACGAACTTATTATTCTGTCGGTGGCGGATTTATCTTAGACGAAGATGAAATTAGCCAACGCAATGCTTCACCTGCATCACCGATTCAATCTGCGCCGTTTGAGTTTGATAGTGCAGCGCAACTGCTCGAGCTGTGTGGCCAACAAGGCCTCAGCATTTCATCTTTGATGATGGCAAACGAGCAGAGCTTAGCCAGCGAAGACGAAGTGAAAGCCAAGCTGTGGAATATTTGGCAAACCATGAAAACCTGTATCGAACGCGGTTATCAAAAAGAAGGTATTTTACCTGGTGGCTTAAAGCTGCGTCGCCGCGCCCCTGCACTTTATCGTCGTTTAAAAGCCGAAGGCCGTAACAATGTTGACCCGTTAACGGCAATGGATTGGGTGGATTTATTCGCTCTTTCTGTTAACGAGCAAAATGCAGCCGGTGATCGCGTTGTGACAGCACCAACAAATGGTGCAGCGGGAATTATTCCAGCCGTATTATGTTATTACGATACTTTTGTACAAGCAGTAGATATCGATGTGTGTGCACGTTATCTATTAACAGCCGCTGCGATTGGCATTTTGTATAAGAAAAATGCCTCTATTTCTGGTGCTGAAGTCGGTTGCCAAGGTGAAGTCGGCGTGGCCTGTTCAATGGCCGCTGGCGCACTGACAGAAATCATGGGCGGCACGGTTGAGCACGTTGAAAACGCGGCTGAAATTGGTATGGAACATAATTTAGGTTTAACTTGTGACCCAGTAGGCGGCCTAGTGCAAGTGCCTTGTATTGAGCGTAATGCTATGGGCGCAATCAAAGCGATCAACGCCTCTCGTTTAGCGTTACGCGGAGATGGTCATCATAAGGTTTCACTGGATAAAGTGATCAAAACCATGATGGAAACCGGTAGAGATATGCGCAGCAAGTACAAAGAGACCGCCAAAGGCGGCTTAGCGGTCAACATTGTTGAGTGTTAATGTCATCTCGCTAATCGCTTAAATCGCACCATAAAAAATGCCGCAACTAATAAAGTCGCGGCATTTTTGTTTTCACTCATAGATACCGACTATGTAACACCGATTTCCGGCTTAAAGTACAAGCTATGGAACTTAAGGTGTTCTTCAATAAAGCTCGCGATGAAGTAGTAGCTGTGATCGTACCCCGCCTGCATCCGTACATCTAAGGGGTAGCCCTTAGCCTGCGCGATATCCACCAAGGACTGTGGCATCAATTGGGTGTCTAAAAAGCTATCGGCTTCACCTTGGTCAATCATAACTGGCACCTCGGCAATGGCGAGCTTGAGCAACTCACAAGCATCGTACTGGCGCCAGTGTTCACGATTCTCACCTAAATACTCACTAAAGGCTTTAATGCCCCAAGGTGCATTACTCGGATTCGAAATCGGGCTAAAGGCCGAAATTGAGCTGTATCTGTGCGGGTTACTGAGCCCAATCACCAAAGCGCCGTGGCCGCCCATAGAATGACCCGATATCGCTCGCTGTGTCGTCACGGGAAAATGTGCTTCAATCAAAGCAGGCAACTCGTGGACTATGTAATCATACATTTTGTAATGACGATTCCACGGTGCTTTTGTCGCATTGAGGTAAAAACCCGCGCCTAAGCCTAAATCGTAGGCTTTATCGGTTGCATCGGGCACACCATCTCCGCGAGGACTGGTATCGGGGGCCACAATTGCCATTCCAAGCTCAGCCGCCATGCGCTGCGCACCCGCTTTTTGCATAAAGTTTTCATCGGTGCAGGTTAAGCCTGAGAGCCAGTACAGCACAGGCACAGGTTTATTCACCGCTTCGGGCGGCAAATAAATGGCAAAACGCATCTCACAATTTAGCGACTGAGATTGATGGCGATATTGCTTATGCCAACCGCCAAAACTCTTATTACAACTGATATTTTCTATGGTCATACAAGTCCTTTTAAGCTCAATCTTTAGTGCTTAGTCATAACGCTTAGTGTACTCAGTTGGCAACACGGCAGACAGATTTGCACCTGTCTGCCGGTTTGTCACATCAAGCTGAAGCATCAATTGACAGTGCGAAACCGCTTATTTATCAAAATGGATCACGCTACGGATGCTCTTACCTTGGTGCATCAGCTCGAACGCTTCATTGATTTGCTCTAGTCCCATTGTATGGGTAATAAAGTCATCGAGCTTAAACTCACCGGCTAAGTAACGCTCAACAATGTGTGGTAACTCTGAACGCCCTTTCACGCCGCCAAAGGCGGAGCCGCGCCATACTCGACCCGTGACCAATTGGAATGGACGGGTTGAAATCTCTTGACCTGCACCGGCAACACCGATGATGACCGACTCGCCCCAACCCTTATGACAACACTCTAAGGCGCTGCGCATCACGTTGACGTTGCCGATACACTCAAATGAGTAATCTACGCCGCCGTCGGTCATCTCAACGATTACCTCTTGGATGGGCTTATCGAGTAATTTAGGGTTGATGCAATCGGTCGCGCCGAGTTTTTTGGCTAACTCGAACTTAGACTCGTTGATATCAATGGCGATAATGCGACTGGCTTTGGCCATAGTGGCACCGATAATCGCCGATAAACCGATACCGCCGAGGCCGAAAATCGCCACGGTTGCGCCTTCTTCCACTTTGGCCGTGTTCATCACAGCGCCCATACCTGTGGTTACGCCGCAACCTAGCAGACAAATTTCTTCTAATGGCGCGCTCTTATTGACTTTAGCCAATGAGATTTCAGGCAGCACAGTATATTCAGAGAAGGTCGAGCAGCCCATGTAATGGAAAATAGGTTTGCCATCGAGATAAAAACGCGTGGTGCCATCGGGCATTAAGCCTTTACCTTGGGTCGCCCGAATTTTTTGACATAGGTTAGTTTTGCCCGATAGGCAGAACTTACACTCGCCGCACTCTGGAGTGTAAAGTGGGATCACATGATCGCCCACTTGCACGCTGGTCACGCCCTCGCCTACTTGCTCAACAATACCGCCACCTTCATGGCCTAAAATGGCAGGAAATACCCCTTCTGGATCGTCGCCGCTCAGGGTAAACGCATCCGTGTGACACACGCCAGTAGCCACAATGCGTACTAACACTTCGCCCGCTTTTGGTAACATCACATCCACTTCTTCAATCTTAAGTGGTTGTCCTGGTCCCCAAGCCACTGCGGCCTTTGATTTAATAAACTGCGGTTTTTCGTTCGACATTGTTACGTCCCTTGAATAGGTAATAGGAGTAAGTCATTGGTGTATCATAAATTCAATTCAGGCCAAGCAAACTCTTGCGCCCATTGCACTGATGCTACTGAATAGGAGGATTGTATTTGTTTCTCAGCGAGAGACAATCTAGTATTCAAGCAATTCATTTTTACTGAGTAACAACAATGTATCTCTGGGATGGCATTTCTGAATTTGTCGCAGTGGCCGAGGCCGAAAGTTTTACCCTAGCAGCGCAGCGGCTGAATATCTCCACCGCCCACGTTAGCCGCCAAGTGAGCACCTTAGAAAATCGCCTTGGCACAAAACTCTTTTACCGCACAACCCGCAAAGTGTCGTTAACCGAAGAAGGCACGATTTATTATCGTCATTGCCGCCAATTACAAACGGGGTTAGAAGAAGCCGAGCGCGCCATCTCAAACCTAAAGGACTCACCCCAAGGCTTAGTCAAACTCACAGCGCCCGTCGCCTATGGCGAGAAATTTATCATGCCATTACTCAATGATTTTATGGTGCAATATCCCAGCGTTGAGTTTAGCGTCGACTTGACCAATCGCACCTTGGACTTGATTGAAGGCGGTTACGATCTGGCCATTCGCCTCGGAAAACTCGCAGATTCGAGCCTGATGGCCAAACCGCTCAGCAGCCGCACTCACTATGTCGCTGCCTCACCAAGCTATGTGGAAAAATACGGTCAGCCCCATACCTTATCAGAACTTAGCCAGCACAATTGTTTGATCGGTAATCATAATTACTGGCGCTTTGTAGAAAATGGCCGCGAGCGCAATATTAAAGTCCGCGGCAATCTCAATTGTAACAGTGGCTACGCATTAAGGGATGCGGCACTAAAGGGCATAGGGATAGTTCAACTGCCTGATTATTATATTGAAGAAGATATTCAAGCCGGACGGTTACTCTCCTTCCTTGACAGTCACCGCGAAGCCAAAGAAGGCATTTGGGCACTCTATCCGCAAAATCGCCACCTGTCGGCCAAGATCCGTGTATTGGTGGATTACCTCGCCGAAAAACTCGCCGAGCAGGATTAAATACTGTTTGAGCAGATTGATTGATGGCAGACAACACGGCGCAGACTAGCGCCAGTTTTCCCGCAAAGTGTAATACAACATACCTAACGCCAACGCTTGATTACCAAACCATTCATTTAACGGAATGCGGATATGACGCATGGCGGCAAACAAATCAAATTCACGCAATTGCCCATCCATCGCATTGGCCATGATCTCGGCCATAATGTGCGATGTCGCCACTCCGTGCCCAGAATATCCTTGGCAATAGAATACATTAGGCGACACTTTGCCAAGCTGCGGAATACGGTTAATCACAATGCCTGCCATTCCCGCCCAGGCAAATTCGATATCAACGCCCTTTAATTGTGGAAACGTACGCTCAATCGCGGGCCGTAATTCCGCCGCCACATTTTTAGGATCGCGGCCGCTGTAGTTAGTGCCGCCGCCGAACATCAGCCGTTTATCCGCGGTCAGGCGATAGTAATCCAGTACAAAGCGGCAATCGTACACGGCTAAATCCTGCGGATTGATTTGTAAAGCGATCTCATCGGGCAGAATCGCTGTGGCGCAATTGCCTAAGGACGCCGGAAATAACATGCCACGCAGTTTTGGACGGGCGAGTTTATGGTAAGCATTACCGGCGATCAGCACACTGTTGGCGCGCACTTTTCCCTTGGCGGTGACAACGGTAGCAAGATCGCCTTCTTCAATATCGAGCACGGGTGAGTTTTCAAAGATTAATGCCCCAAGACCTGCTGCGGCGCGGACTTCACCCAGGCATAAATTGACTGAGTGCAAATGCATATTACGCCGATTGATTAAGCCGCCGTGATACAAGGGCGAACCTAAATAGGCGGGTATTTCATCGGCGGATACCAGCGTCATAAATTCACCCATGCCGCGGCGCTGTGCCTCATCATGCATCGCCTTAAGCTCGTGCATGTGCTGCATCTGGTAAGCGGTTTGGATATGACCAAACTTTAAATCACAGTCTATGCCGTACTTGGCCACCCGATTTTTAATAATGTCGTGGCCGCGCCAACGTAAATTCCACACATACTCTTCAGCTTCATTGCCAATCTGGCGGCGCAGTTGTTTTGTCATCGCTGCATCGCCAGACAAACTGCCCGTCACCTGCCCGCCGTTGCGTCCGGTTGCGCCCCACGCAATTTTATTAGCCTCAATAAGTGCCACCTTGTAGCCCTTCTCGGATAATTCCAACGCCGTTGCCACGCCGGTAAACCCGCCACCGACAATCGCCACATCGACTCGAATGTCGCCTTCAAGCGCAGGATAATCTGACTCTTGGTCAATGGTGGCATTGTAGTAGGAGGCGCAACGCTCTGCTGACATAGTCATTCCTTGATGTTGAAAGTTAAGTACTGAAAGCTGTGTTCTGGTGATTAGTGTTGAGTCTTAGTCTGTGAGCGCTAGCGTTAACACGTTACCCGTCGATGTTGTTTTATATTTTTTACAAGCGTTCAGAATTTGAGAGTATATCTGAGTTGAGATCGAGGTCAACCGTGGATTGAGTTAACCGCTTGCTGGACATAACAAAGGAAGCAGGAATGGCTTCTGATTGAAGAACCTAGGATTAAAGCGTGGCTCATTTTATCTTTTAAACCTTATACTTTTTGCTGGTTTAAGATAGGCTTGTGCGGCGTTATCCTCTTTTTATCTCAGCAACCTAGAGTCCATTATGCCACGATTGCCAATTGTCCAACCAATGACCCAACTGCCGTTTTCCCAAGCGTGCGAAAACAACAAAGCACCGATTTTAGCGGTATTAACACAAGCATTCTCACTCAACCAGCATGTACTCGAAATCGGCAGTGGCACGGGCCAACATGCGGTGTATTTTGCCGCCAATCTGCCCCATTTAATCTGGCAAACCAGCGATCAAGCTGAATATATTGAGGTCATTAGCGCAAGGTGCAAGCAAGAAGGCAGGCTATGCGATGCAACGGCAAATCTAGTTTTACCCATTATCCTTGATGTTACCGCGCCATGGCCGGTGGACGGCTTAACACCCGAGATTGACGCCGTTTTCAGCGCCAATACTTTGCATATTATGAGCAAAAACATGGTAGAAGCGTTTTTTACTGGCCTTGGTCTGTATCTCCCCCAACTCAAGACCCTGTGCATCTACGGCCCGTTTAACTATCAAGGCGAGTTTAGCAGTGACAGCAATCGCCAGTTTGATGGTTTTTTAAAACAGCGCGACCCCGCCAGCGGTATTCGCGATATAGAATGGATTTGTCAGCTCGCTAGTGAGCAAGAGTTAACACTTCAGCATGATATCGCGATGCCAGCAAATAATCGTTTATTGCAGTTTGTACGCGACTCACTTTAGTCATTAAGCTTAATGTTTTATTAGGGTAAAAAACTCAGCACTTTATTTTTACTCCCAGTAAATAATCTCCGCAGAACCCATCTGGTATCGGTCATTTTTGCCCTAATGAACTCCCTTACTTCAGAGCTATAGGTTAAGGGAGTGACCTTACCGCTAAAAACGTAAAAGCGACGACAAAACTCATAGAATTACCATCTTAAATAAACAATAAAGTCATTTTTTATCATTTACATGACCAAGTCAGTATTTTCATAAATAGAATTATAGAAAAAAGATTAACTCATTAAGATAATAAACCCTGCGACATAACCTTAATCATAGTTTTTAACTAAAAAAACATTAACTCAGTCACTTTTGATAATGATCAATATTTTACCACTTTAAAAACTTATTATACCAACGTAAGGCGTCCTAACCCTAAACGACCTTAAAATTAAAATCTATATTTTTATATTTCACCATAAAAGCCATGAATTGCATAGTAATGACAATGAGCGATATATTAAAACTGTGCAATAACGATTTTATAAAATACATCTTTAACCTTAAATAGAAATTTACATCCATAACATACTCACATGATGCAATAAGTGATGTGCCGGTTTAAGAATGATGATTTAACCTAAAAATAAAAGAAGGAAAATGATATGTTTAAAAAGATGATGCTAATCGCTGCACTGTGCTTGTCGACTAATTTAATGGCGGCATCACTTGCCGATAGCCATTCTGAAAGAGCTGAGTGTGAATCTTGCCACAAAGATAAAGCGCCTTCAGCAGACTTGGCGTTTGAAAATCAGCAATGTATTTCATGCCATGGTGAAATGAAAACCCTCACTGGGGAAGCTCATGCTAAGCATGATGGCGTAGTAGAATGCACGACTTGCCATATCGCCCACGAAGAAAAAGCGCCTGCTGATTCCTGTAAAGACTGCCATTAATTGACTCTCATTGTAAAAATTTATGTTGAAGAACATCATTAGGCTAAATGCTGTTTAGCCTAATTTCAACGGGACTTGCCACCGACTGATTGTAAGTGGCAAGTTTCATCTACGCTTTAATGTTATTGATATATAACCAGTAAATATCTGATTAATCCTCAAGATATCCCTCTCAAGAAAGTCAGCGCTTTATCTAAGTCACGAGTGCGCGCCATCGGCGGCAATGAATTTAAAAAGGCTTGGCCGTAATAGCGATTCACGATGCGATTATCACAAAGGATCAGCACACCGCGATCTTTTTCATCACGAATAAGACGGCCAACACCTTGTTTCAGAGCAATAATCGCCTGAGGTAACGACACCTCAGTAAAAGGATCGAGTCCCTGACGACTCACATTGTCGGCTCGAGCACGATACAAAGGCTCATCGGGCGACACAAAAGGTAATTTGTCGATGATCACGCAGCTTAACAATTTGCCGCGCACATCCACCCCTTCCCAAAAACTGCTGGTGCCGAGCAACACCGCATTTCCGAGTTGGCGAAACTTCGTCAGCAGACTCTGTTTACCCGCTTGACCTTGTACTAGCAGCGGATACTGAGTGCGAGTTCGCAGTGCCAACGCCGCTTGTTCGAGCATTTTATGGCTGGTAAATAAAATAAAAGTCCGTCCCTGCGCCGCGTCTATCGCTTGCACGCACACCTCCACCAGCTGCTTTAATGCTTGCTGTTGATTGGTCACGCTGCCAAGTTGTCTCGGCACACAAAATACCGCGTGGCGGGGATAATCGAAGGGACTGTCGAGAATGCTTTGCTGCGCATCGACGATGCCCATTTCTCTGGCGAAATGGGCAAGGCTGCGGTTAACCTGCAAGGTTGCCGAGGTAAATATCCAGCTGGTTTCAGGCACAAATAACTGCTGGCACTCACGGGCAATATTGATCGGTGAAATTCGTAGCACCACAAAGCGACTGCCAAATTCGATGCTGTAGGCCGCCAGATTATTATCACAGTTAAAAAACACACTGAGCTTATTATTCAGCTCTGCCAACTTGATGGCGATATCATCTAACAATTCACTGCGGCCAATATGGGCCATTAATAAATTCTGCAGCGCAGTTAATTCCGCTAATAAATCCCATGATGCCGCCGCGAGCGCTTTATTGCCCAGCACTAAACGCCAGTCGGATTCACCGCAGGAATATAACTGATTATGCCAGTCACTTAATTTAGCGAGGCAACGCTGACAAAATTGCGCGAGTTGCCCAGTATCACTGAGTTCGGTCTGATAAATAGCGAGTAGCTTTTGAATAAAATCATCGATAGTGCGACTCGAACATTGCTGGCCAAAATAGTTAACGCAAATATCGGGTAATAAATGCGCTTCATCGAAAATCACTACGTCGGGATCGGGCAGTAACTCGGCAAAGCCCGTGTCTTTAAGTACGCTATCAGCGAAAAACAAATGGTGGTTAACCACGATGATTTTGGCATCCATGGCTCGGCTGCGCGCCTTGCGCGTAAAGCAGGCATCATAAAAATCGCAGCGCTTACCAATACAGCTTTCTTTAGTACTGACTACGAGCGGCAACGCCGAGGAATTCTCAGGTACTGAGGTTAAACCGCCAATATCACCATCTTTACAGGTGCTCGCCCACTGATTGATTTTCAACAAATCATCCAACAAACGCGCATCGATACGTGTCGCCTCGCTCATTTGCTTATCGAGTCGCCACTGGCACAGATAATTATTGCGCCCCTTTAGCAGCGCCAGTTTGGGCTCAATTCCCAACATGGCGACCAGCGCGGGTAAATCTTTAAAAAACAACTGCTCTTGCAGATTTTTACTGCCGGTACTGACGATAACTTGCTTGCCGCTCAATATCGCGGGGATCAAATATGCAAAGGTTTTACCCACCCCAGTGCCCGCCTCAATCACCACATTACCCTTAGACGCTATCGCCTCACTCACTTGCTGCGCCATCTGCATTTGGCTTGTGCGCGCACTAAACCCTTGAATATGTTTCGACAATACTCCATCGGGCAAAAATGCCCGTTGCACTTCGCCCGCTAGTCGGCTCACCGCAGCAGCGCCTTTTGCGGCAGCAGGCTTAGCCACTATTTCTTTAGAGGGAGCATGCTTTGATGTCGGTTGGCGGGAGCGAGTCAAAGGGAGAATCAATCCTTTATTAAGGTGTTAGGGAGCGGTATAAAACAATGTAGTAAGGCCACACTATAAGCTGCTGCGGGGCTGCTGAGCGAGTGCATTGTAATGACTTTACTTAACCACAAGCACTGGTTAGTGCCGCAAACAGCTACCATAAACAATAGTGTTAAGCTTAACAGCTCGAAGCATTATGCTGATTTAAGATAAGACTACAAGTTAGCAAGAATAATTTCGCGGGTTCTTTCCCTCGCGCCATACATGAGCCACCATTTAAAGCTGTTCATTATGGGTAGTCAGTTTTGATACAAAGCTCCCAAAACAAGATACTTGAGTACGCGCAGAGTTTTTCTCAGTTTTTCTAAGCTGTAGTTTTTCTAAGCCACCCATAGTTTTTCTAAGCCACCCATTGTTAATTATTGCGAGTTTCATGGTGCTTCTTGGTGAATCACCAATTTCGCAACTAGGCTTAGTGTCTGTTTCCCCGCACAAGGAGTGTGATGATGCCACAACCAAGGAGAACTCAAGTCAGTTTGGAAGATACGCCTTTTTATCACTGCTGTAGTCGGGTAGTTAGACGTGCCTATTTATGTGGTGAAGACCTTTTCTCTGGTAAAAATTACGACCATAGACGTGAATGGGTAGAGCTGCAATTACTTAAACTGGCTCAGGTTTTTGCTATTGATGTTGCAGCATATGCAGTGATGAGCAACCATCTGCACTTGGTACTTTGTGTGGATATTTTCCAAGCCAATCAATGGAGTGATAGAGAAGTGCTTGAGCATTGGCATCAAGTATTTAAAGGTACTGAATTAACACAACAATTTGTCAAAGGGCAAGTTGTTGAAGCCCATGACGTGGCTAACCTTAAACACCATATCGCCCTATACCGCAGTCGCTTAAGTGATATCTCTTGGTTTATGCGAGCGTTAAATGAACCTATCGCCCGTAAGGCAAATCAAGAGGATAACTGCACTGGACGCTTCTGGGAGGGCCGTTTTAAATCCCAAGCCCTACTCGATGAGACGGCAGTACTCGCATGTATGACCTATGTTGACCTCAACCCTATCCGCGCTCAACTGGCCACAACACCAGAAACCTCGGATTTCACCAGTATTCAACGGCGTATCCGTGCGGCACTAGCAGGCAAACAACCTCAAACATTATTACCTTTTATCGGTAATGAGCTGGACAATATGCCTAAAGGGCTGCACTTTAATTTACAAGAGTATCTACAACTTGTCGACGATACCGGCAGAATTATTCGCGATGATAAACGCGGGAGTATCAGTTCGAGCAGTGCTAGCTTACTGAGTCGCCTTAATATTCCGCCTGAGCATTGGCTTAAGCTCACTCACCATTTCGGGCAGCTATTTAAAGGTCCCGTGGGTACTTTGCAAGAACTTACTTGTTACTGCGAACACCTTGAAAAGCGACGAAGGCACTATCGACACAGCTGCCAGTATTTAATGGCAAGCTGACCGAAGCAGAGATAATTTAGTGTTCAAATTGATTAATCCACCGCAGTGGAGAATATGGCTCGAACTTAATCCATCCAATTTCAGCTAAATATCGGCAAATGAATATAAAACGACCAAAAACCCCTCGGAAATGTGACTTTCAACCTCTGTAAAATACCTTTGGTAAATGCGACTTAGGTGTTGTAGGTTATGTTTCGCATCATGGGTGGCTTGGAAATCGGCTTGGAAATCGTCACTAGCAGAGACTGCCATGGGCCGATATAAACGGTTGAATAGTCCAATGCTAAGTTTGCGTGATTATAATGGGCAAGTCGCTGAGGCGTTAACTGGTGTGAAGGCGATGAACAAAGTCATTAGACTGGGTATGCCCGTTCGACAGCAAGTTGCTTAATCTGCCAGAAGCCTTGGAATGATTACCTTATATGAAATGATTTAATCAACAACGCCGCTTGAGAGGACAAATTATTGATACAACTTGATGATCATATCGCGACACTGTCACACATTGTATTTTCTACTGATGACGTAGTTGAGTGGGGTGGTGTCTATCAGTGGCTTCATATCTCAGCATCTATTGAATCGGTATCTTTGGATACAATTAAATATAATCAAAGTTTCGGATGGTGTGCACCTGCTGATGAATTTGATCTGGCAAGAGATAAATTACTGCCTATATTTGCTACAAAATTAGCAATCTTCAATTTCGTGTGGGGAGCACTTGAATCTACGATAGATATAGTTAAGCCGCCTAAGAACCCCGATAAATCTAAACGAGGAAAAATTAGAGATACTTGCCTTTGGTTAAGTTCTTTTAATAAGTCAGAACCAATACCGGAGTTATTAACTCAAACTACTTTGTTTAGAGCTTTAGCCTTACAATCAATTGGCTATGACCGTGTAGAGAAACGTATTTCAGCGACAGATGAATTTGGCGCTACTGGTGTTGGTTTATATGGAGTTTATGAATTAAGAAATTTATTTGCACATGGTAGTATGGAGTTTCCATATCCAGATGGCGAAAACCTTCCTGTATGTGCCGAAATAGACTTAGTCGACTGCGCAACACGCATTGTTTTGTTTTCTATTCAATTGCTAATGCTGAAACACTTTCCGAATCCAGAAGATTATGAAGTCTTTGTAACTTCGGTTAGTGGGAATCTAGATGGCGAAACCAATTTATCTTATGCTCTGCGAGTTTGCCATTTGGAAGAAAAAGAGCTAGTAACACTTAAGTTTCAGATGTAACCACTTAACAATCAAGGCAATGTGTTACACCCGTCTGTTTTGATTTGTAGTTCGTACACCTTATTGCAGGCGTTAATCCATAGATATTTTAATTCGAAACTCACCGATTAGAGCTGAAAATCTAACAAGATTTTGTCAAAAAGTGTACTCAGTATGTTTTCAGCCTTAACAAATCGGCTTTTCTAAAACATCTATAACTAATTCTAAAAAATAGTGGCCACATAACCAATTGAAATAAAAAATACAGTAATTGTTAGTGCTAGCTCTAGCCTTTTGAACTTACAGACAACACGAATGCACAAAAGGTGCGCTATGGTGATTAGCGAGACGATCGTCCGCCCCATGGACGGGGCGAGCATCCAAGGACGGGCTGCGAGTCGGTGAGTAAATGCCATGGCAAGCCTACGTGAGTAGATATCAGTAAACGCACAGCACCGCACAACTCAAGTTACGAATCCCCTGCACGACTTTCCAACACATTTCGGTCCACTTTCAACATCCCCTCAACAAATATGCTCAATGGCTTTATTTAGCGATAACCACCTGCCTTTCACAAAAACGCATAAATATTCTCATTTAATTCAAAATTGCTGTTGCAAAGGCTCATAAAAGCGGTTAGTTTAAATCCACTTATACGGATAGACGTCCGTAACAACGCATTCAACGCTTCACTGTATTTCGAGCAGTTGAGCCAATAAAGCTAAATACCGAGAGAGTAAAATGAGCCCACTACTGAACGCTATTCACCACCATCACCACCATATGCGGTAGCCTTCGGACGCTCACTGCCGGAGGACTATATCCTTCTGGCGGACTGATTCAAGATGATCATAAACCCCTGGAAGGAATTCCGGGGGTTTTTTGCATTTAGGCGCTAATTTTGGTTTTAATTTTGATTTTAATTTAATAAGAAATTTTAGATATTTTACAAATTATCAATACGTTAGCTAGAGCTCTTAGCAAGATTACTTAGCTAGAGTCCATTAAACGGCAAGACGTATTAAACCGATTAAACAACACACTTTTGAATCTTTTAATTTTGATACTTTTGAGCGAGATAACACTATGACTGAATCGAACCGTTTACGCATCGCCATCCAAAAATCTGGTCGTCTTTCTACTGACTCTCAGCAACTGCTAAAAAGCTGTGGTGTTAAATTTTCCATTAATGAACAACGCCTTATTGCTCACGCCGACAATATGCCTATCGATTTACTGCGCGTTCGTGATGACGATATCCCAGGATTGGTGATGGACGGCGTGGTTGATATGGGGATCATAGGGGAAAACGTGCTCGAAGAAGAACAAATCGAGCGTCAAACCCTGAACAAACCTGCAGATTGCCTCAAACTGCGTCAGTTAGATTTCGGTTCATGTCGCCTCTCGTTAGCCGTACCAACAGAATTCAGTTACGCCGATGCCTCCTCTTTAGAAGGATTACGCATCGCCACTTCTTACCCGAACCTGCTGCGCCGTTTTATGCAACAAAAAGGCATAACTTATCGCGACTGTATGTTAAAAGGCTCGGTTGAAGTCGCCCCACGTGCCGGCCTTGCCGATGGTATTTGTGATCTGGTGTCGACGGGCGCTACCTTAGAAGCCAACGGTTTATACGAAACTGAAGTGATTTACCGCTCTATGGCCTGCATCATTCAATCGACCCAAACCCAAACACCGACTAAACAAGCACTCATCGACAAAATTCTGTCCCGCGTCAATGGCGTTATCCGCGCCCGTGAGAGCAAATACATCCTGCTGCACGCGCCAACCGAAACCTTAGATCAAATCGTCGCCCTGCTGCCCGGCGCCGAAAACCCTACCGTATTGCCATTAAACGATGACACTAACCGCGTGGCTATTCACGCCGTCAGTACCGAAGATTTGTTCTGGGATACCATGGAACAACTAACTGCACTCGGTGCTAGTTCGATTCTGGTGATGCCAATCGAAAAAATGATGGGGTAATGTATGGATATCCTAACTTGGTCAACCTTATCAATCGCCGAACAGAAAGATGCTCTCAAACGTTCACCCTTAATTGGTGATAGTGGCTTAGAGCAAAGCGTTCGCGCCATTCTCGATGCGGTGGCAAGCCGCGGTGATGCGGCCATTGCAGAGTTTAATCAAAAGTTTGATGGCTTTAATAGCGCAACCAAAGATTTAAGTGGAAAAGGAAGTGGCGAACTGCGCATGGGCGAAAGTGAGATTGCCGCAGCGTGTGCACGGGTGTCACCGGAGCTGAAAGCAGCTATATCCAAAGCCATGGCGAATATAGATGTGTTTCACAGCGCCCAGCAATTTCGCCCGATTGATATGGAAACCGAGGCGGGAGTACGCTGCGAGTTACGTAGCGAACCAATTGAAAAAGTCGGTTTATATATCCCCGGTGGTAGCGCGCCATTAATTTCTACCGTGATGATGCTTGCCCTGCCCGCCAAGATCGCCGGCTGCGAACAAAGAGTATTGGTCAGTCCACCGCCGATCAACGATGCCATTATCTATGCCGCCAATGCCTGCGGGATCACTGAAATCTATCAAGTGGGCGGCGCGCAGGCGATTGCAGCACTGGCCTTTGGCACAGAAACAATTCCGGCGGTTGATAAGATTTTTGGCCCAGGTAATCGCTATGTGACTGAAGCTAAACGCTTAGTGTCACAGGATGGTCGCTGCACTGTGTGTATCGATATGCCGGCTGGTCCTTCTGAGGTGTTGGTGATTGCCGATAGCGACGCGAATTGCGAATTTATCGCCGCCGATTTGCTTTCACAAGCTGAGCACGGCCCTGATTCACAAGTGATTTTAGTAACGGATTCGCAAGCTATCGCGGACGGCGTCAATGATGCACTAACAAGACAACTCGCCGTCCTGCCGCGTTGTGATATCGCGGCAACGGCGCTACTGAGCAGTCGCACTTTTGTTGTTGACGATATGCTGCAAGCCGCGCAGGTTTCTAATCAATATGGGCCTGAGCACTTGATCATTCAAACGCGCTTTCCCCGTGAGGTGTTGAAAAACATTCGCGCCGCTGGCTCGGTATTTTTAGGCGCTTATACGCCTGAATCTGTTGGCGATTATGCCAGTGGCACCAACCACGTGCTGCCGACTTACGGTTACAGTCGCGCCGTGTCGAGTCTGTCATTAGCTGATTTTAGCCGCCGCTTTACCGTGCAGGAACTCAGCGCTAAAGGCTTAATTGGACTGGGACAAGCGGTCATGACATTAGCCAGTAACGAATTGCTCGATGCACACAAAAATGCCGTCGCAGTACGTTTAGCTAGCCTTAAGAAATGATCCGCATAATGAGATGTGAGTGAAGAAAATGAGCCAAGTGAGCAGCATGGAAAAGACAGCAGAACCCGCAGCATTAGCATCGACGTTAGCACCATCAACGTTAACGCAATCGGCGTCGCTAAATTTAGCCGAGCGCCTAGCGCGCCCTGAATTACTGGATTTAACGCCCTACCAAAGTGCCCGCAGACTGGGCGGTCGTGGTGATATTTGGATCAATGCCAACGAATCGCCGTTCAATAATGTCGATAAGGCAGCGCTCGATTTATCGAAATTGAATCGTTACCCAGAATGCCAACCGCCGCAGCTTATCAATGCCTACAGCGAATACAGCGGCGTGAGCGCCAGCAAGATAGTCGCCAGCCGCGGCGCCGATGAAGCGATTGAGCTGTTAATTCGCGCCTTTTGTATTCCAGGCGTCGACAGCATCGCCTGCTTTGGCCCAACGTACGGCATGTATGCCATCAGCGCGAACACCTTTAATGTGGGCGTTAAAGCGTTAAATCTCAGCGCAGAATATGGCTTGCCGACAAGCTATGCCGAGGACGTTCGCGGCGCAAAACTGGTGTTTATCTGTAATCCCAATAATCCGACCGGGACTGTGATAGACAAAGCCATTATCGAGCAAGCGATCAAAGCCCTGCCCGATTCGCTTGTGGTCATCGATGAGGCCTATATTGAGTTTTGCCCTGAATACAGTGTGGCGGATTTACTGGAAAGTTATCCTAATCTAGTGGTGCTACGCACCCTGTCAAAAGCTTTTGCACTCGCCGGCGCACGTTGTGGTTTTATGCTAGCAAACGAGGCCGTAGTCGAAATTATTATGCGCGTGATTGCGCCCTATCCTGTGCCGCTGCCAGTGAGTGAGGTCGCCACGCAGGCGCTATCAAGCGTAGGCGTTGCGCGAATGAAAGTGCAAGTTGCTGAATTAAATGAGCAAGGCGCCAGACTCACAGCGGCGATCAGCACTTATTGTTCAAAATCGAATAGTTCAGATTCGCGCGCCCGCGTGCTTAAGCCTAACGGCAATTATGTGCTGGCTGAATTTGATGATGTCGCCAAGGTCGCAGCGTTACTGCAAGGCAGCGGTGTTGTCGCCCGCGCCTACAAAGACCCAAGGCTTGCCAAGGCTATCCGCTTTAGCTTTAGTTCTAAGGCGGATACCGATGTGTTAGTGAATTTATTTGAATCGCAACGCACTGAGCTGTCACCAGAAACGAATAATAAGTAACTGAACATAAAAACTAATAAAACCAATAAAAAGCGAATGCCGCGCTGAAGGTGAAATCAGCTTAAGCATTAGCTAAACGAATTGAATTTGAAGGTAGAGCCATGAACCCACAATTTATCCCGAACGTTGCACAAAAAATTCTGTTTATCGACCGCGATGGCACCTTGATTGAAGAACCCGTCACCGACAAACAGGTCGATAGTCTGGCTAAATTAGTGTTCGAGCCACAGGTGATCCCCGCTTTGCTACGTCTGCAAAAGGCGGGGTTTCGTTTAGTCATGGTCAGCAATCAAGACGGCCTTGGCACACCGTCTTTCCCACAGGAAGATTTCGATGCGCCCCACAATATGATGATGCAAATCCTCAAAAGCCAAGGGGTTAACTTTGAAGATGTGGTGATTTGCCCGCACTTTTTTGATGAAAATTGCAGCTGCCGTAAACCTAAGCTTGGGCTAGTAAAAGACTATCTCACCCAAGGCTTCATCGATTTCACCCAATCGGCGGTGATTGGCGATCGCGAAACTGATGTGGAACTCGGCAATGCCATGGGCATTAAAAGCCTTAAATATCAACGCGACACTTTAGGCTGGAACGCCATCGCCGATGCGCTGCTGAATAAAGGCCGCACCGCCACTGTTGTGCGTACCACCAAAGAAACCGATATTCGCGTAACTGTTGATCTCGACAGCCCCGTTAAAGGCAAAATCGACACTGGCATTGGCTTTTTCGACCACATGCTCGATCAAATTGCCACCCACGGTAATTTTAGAATGGATGTGAAAGTCGATGGCGATCTGGAAATCGACGATCACCACAGCATCGAAGACACGGCACTAGCCATAGGTGATGCCCTGCGCCAAGCGCTCGGTGACAAACGCGGCATTGCCCGTTTCGGCTTTAGCCTGCCGATGGACGAAGCCAAGGGCGAATGTCTGCTGGATATCTCTGGTCGTCCTTTTATCAAATTCTCGGCCAATTTTGAGCGTGAGCACGTCGGCGAAATGGCCACTGAAATGGTGCCGCACTTCTTCCGATCCTTTGCCGATGGCCTGCGCTGTACGCTACATGTCGCCGCCGAAGGTGATAACGATCACCACAAGGTTGAAGCCCTGTTTAAAGTGCTCGGCCGCGCGCTACGCCAAGCGGTTAAAGTCGAAGGCGATATTCTGCCATCGAGCAAAGGCGTGCTTTAAGGCATCAGCATAAATCGTTTAAGAGGTTAGGATGCAACAAGACACTCTATTAACAGCTGGCCAGCAATTAACAGCAAATGAATCATCAGATGCTGAAACCGTCATCATAGACACGGGCTGCGCCAATTTAAACTCAGTACGTTTCGCCTTCGAGCGTTTAGGCGCTAAGGTATTGGTCACAGACGATAAAGCCAAAATCAAAGCGGCAAAACGTGTGGTACTGCCGGGTGTGGGCACGGCGGGTGCAGCCATGGCGTCCTTACATGAAAAAGGCTTGGTCGAACTCATTCAAGGCCTGACTCAACCTGTGCTGGGTGTGTGCCTTGGCATGCAAATGTTGGCGGCGATTTCTAAGGAGCGTGGCGGCAAAGGTCAAGACTGCAAATGCTTAGGCATAATCCCAACCGACATTTGCGAGCTGGATACCCAGTTACTCAAAGCTGAAGGCTTACCTTTACCGCACATGGGCTGGAACCAACTTAAGCTAACGACAAACTCACAAGGAGCCAAAACCCCTAGCGTTCACCCGCTATTTGCGGGTATTGAAGATGGCAGTTATGTATATTTCGTCCACAGTTACCGCGCGCCGTTGAGTGAATTTACCTTAGCCCAATGTACCTATGGTGAAGGTTTTAGCGCCGCCATTGGCAAAGGCAACTTTATGGGCGTGCAGTTCCACCCCGAAAAAAGTGCCGCCGTGGGCGCGCAAATTCTGCGTAACTTTTTGCTGATGGATGAAGCGCTGATGGACAAGCTGGAGCAGGAAAGGCTGACCAATGAATAAATTACTTAGCAAAAAACTAACTACTAATAAACCACTTATAAATAAATCAATCGAGGTTTTAAACTTATGATCATTCCTGCGATCGATTTAATTGATGGCAATGTCGTCCGCCTTTATCAAGGCGATTACGCCCAGCAGACTACCTTTGATTTAAGTCCTTTGGCGCAGTTGCAATCCTACGAGGCACAAGGCGCTAAGTGGTTGCATATCGTTGATTTAACGGGTGCGAAAGATCCCGCGAAACGCCAAACTCGCCTTATCAGTGAATTAGTGGCGGGACTAAACGCCAATATTCAAGTGGGCGGCGGTATTCGTACAGAAGAGCAAGTCACTGAATTATTAGCTATCGGTGTAAAACGCGTGGTGATCGGCTCACTGGCGGTGAAAGAACCTGAGTTAGTCAAACAATGGTTTATCAAATACGGCAGCGAAGCGATTTGCCTCGCGCTCGATGTCAATATCAACCAGAGCGGCGAGAAAATGGTCGCCGTATCCGGTTGGCAAAGTGGTGGCGGTAAGAGTTTAGAATCCCTTGTAGAAACCTTTAGCGCGGTCGGCTTAAAGCACGCGCTGGTGACTGATATTAGCCGTGATGGCACCTTAACGGGCGCGAATACCGCGCTTTATCAAGAAATTGCTGCAAGCTTCCCCGACATCGCTTGGCAAGCCTCCGGCGGTATTGCGACCCTTGATGATGTTGCCGCCGTGCGAGACAGCGGCGCTGCGGGCATCATTATCGGTAAAGCCTTGCTTATCAATCAGTTTAACGTGGCGGAGGCAATCCAATGCTGGCCAAACGACTAGTCCCCTGTTTAGATGTAAAAGACGGTAAAGTAGTGAAAGGCGTGCAGTTTCGTAACCACGAAATTGTCGGTGATATCGTGCCCTTAGCCGCGCGTTATGCCGAAGAAGGCGCCGATGAGCTGGTGTTTTATGACATTACCGCCAGCGCCCATGAACGTGTGGTCGATAAATCTTGGGTGAGCCGCGTGGCGGAGCAGATTGATATTCCCTTCTGTGTGGCAGGGGGTATTAAAACCATTAGCCAAGCCCGTGAGTTATTAGCCTTTGGTGCGGATAAGATTTCGATTAACTCGCCCGCGTTAACCGATCCGAGTTTGATCTCACGCCTGCAGGACGAGTTCGGCCGCCAATGTATCGTGATTGGTATCGACTCCTTTTTCGATGCCACCAGCAACAGCTATAAAGTAAAGCAATTTACTGGCGATGAGGCTGCGACCAAAGATACCCAATGGTTTACCCAAGACTGGGTTGAAGAAGTGCAAAAACGAGGTTGTGGTGAAATCGTACTCAATGTGATGAACCAAGACGGCGTGCGCGGTGGCTATGATATCAAGCAGTTAAGTCTTGTTCGCGCCATCTGTGACGTGCCGTTAATTGCCTCGGGCGGTGCTGGAACTATGGCGCATTTTCGCGATGTATTTATTGAGGCTAAAGTCGATGCCGCGCTGGCAGCGAGCGTATTCCATAAGGCGATTATCAACATTGGTGAGTTAAAAGCCTATTTAGCGGCCGAAGGCATTGCGATTAGGCGCTAGCTATTGCAATTAGACGCTCGCGGTCAATCGTTTATAGCGAGCTAATGCCGCCTACCGATACAGTAAGAGCATGAGTAAGAGCTAGCAACCACAATACGTCGCTAAAAAGTATCAACAAATTAAGAGTGAACACTATGTCAACGCAAACAAACACTAAAGCGGATTTTAGCGAGCTGGATTGGGACAAACAGGATGGACTTATTCCTGCCGTGATCCAAAATCACTTATCGGGCAAGGTATTAATGCTCGGTTATATGGATAAGGCCGCGCTGGAAAAAACCTTGAGCACAGGTGATGTCACCTTTTTCAGCCGCTCAAAACAGCGTTTATGGACTAAGGGTGAAACCTCGGGCAATACGCTAAAGTTGGTGGCTATCGATAAGGACTGCGATAACGACAGCCTGTTAGTGCAAGTGATCCCCAACGGCCCAACCTGCCACAAAGGCACCGAAAGTTGCTGGTTAGATGACAATGCGCACCCATTTTTGAACAACCTAGCCAGCTTAATCACCTCGCGTAAAGGGCAAAGTGCCGATTCCAGCTATACAGCGTCTTTATTTGCGCGCGGCACTAAACGTATCGCCCAAAAGGTCGGGGAAGAAGGTCTCGAAACCGCCCTTGCCGCTGCTACCCACGATAAAGAAGAGCTGGTTAACGAAGCCTCTGATCTTATCTATCACTTGCTGGTATTGCTTGAAGATCAAAACTTAAGCCTCAGTGACATTACAGCAAACTTGCTGGCAAGACATGAAAAGGCGCTACAGTTTAAGTGACTGATATTAAAGATAATTGATATTTATCTAGGATACTCAGTAAGATTGAGCTAAATTAATACCGCAACAAATGAACAGGTTAACTCATCAGTATCACGTTTACTCGTTTGACTGATAACCCATACCGCAGATTTCACTCAAGTCTGCGGCATTTTACTTTTTACCAACCCTTTACCTGCGTTATCACCACAAAGTGGAAGGGATCCCGACGATAACTTGATGATAAAAAACCATCAAAATACTGCCGTAATGGTTGACAAGTACAGCTGAAATCCCTATCGTAACCGACGTCAAGAGAGCACGGTGTCAAGATAGTACAAATGTCACAACAGTGCACCGACACACTAGGCCCTCATATTCAAGACTCAATTAACCAAGCGACTAGCGCCGAATATTTACATTAACGGCACCTAAAATACTCGCACTGTGGTTTTTCATTTTTACTCAACCATTTTACTCAACACAGGCTAAGGCAAGTTTTATGTGTTTCTCACTATTCTATTATCTCTATCTGTAGCCGCAATGGCATAGATAGGCTTCCTCGCCTGACCTTCCATTGTGGCCATATCCGTTCGTATCCGCTGAGCGCCACTGTTATTTCAAAATGAAATAGTGACATGATTTACTGATTAAACGCTGAATCATTAAACGTTAAATCACGTCAGACTGTGTAAGCCAGCTATTTTGGGATCACCTCTTTATCTCCTTTTTACTGCTCTTTTTTGAGATCATGTTATGACACAGAATAAAATACTCGGCAGTTTACTGCTTATCGCAGGCACCACAATTGGCGCGGGTATGCTAGCTTTACCTATCGCATCGGCGGGACTCGGTTTTGGTACTTCTTCCGCCATCATGTTGATCCTGTGGGCGCTAATGGCCTACACCGCGCTGTTAATGGTAGAGATTCATCAATTCGCACCCAGTGACGCCAGCCTTAATCACTTAGCACAGCATCTACTGGGTCGTAAGGGTCAGTTGATCGCCAATAGCGCCTTGATGTTTTTACTGTACGCCCTCTGCGCAGCCTACATTGCTGGCGGCGGTGAGCAAGTAAACCAAAAATTGAGCTCTTGGCTAGGGTTAAGCCTACCACCACAATCGGGGGCCATACTGTTTACGATGCTGATTGGGGCGATTGTGGGCATGGGAACTCACTGTGTGGACCTTATCAACCGCGGTTTGTTTGCCCTTAAGCTATTGGCATTACTGCTTATGTTGGCCTTGTTACTGCCGCAGGTTGAAAGCCCACATTTGCTCGAACTCCCACTCAACCAAGGTTTGATTATCACGGCTATTCCGGTGATTTTTACTTCCTTTGGTTTCCACGGCTCGATTCCATCAGTGGTGCGCTACTTAGGCGTTGAGGTCAAAGCCCTGCGCAGGATCATGCTACTCGGCTCCGCTTTACCACTGGTCATTTATCTTTTGTGGCAAGTAGGTAGCCAAGGTGTACTGAGCCAAAGCCAATTACTTGAAAACCAGAGTTTATCGAGTTTTATCAACCAACTGGCAAGTGTACTGCACAGCAAATATCTCAGCAGCGCGATTAGCCTATTTGCCGACTTAGCCTTGGCAACCTCGTTTTTAGGGGTAAGTTTAGGTTTATTCGATTTTATGGCTTCCACCTTAAGGCGAAAGGATAATTTTTCTGGCCGCAGCTTGACTGTGGCGATCACCTTTTTACCGCCCTTAGGGTTTGCCCTCTTCTATCCACAAGGTTTTATTACTGCTCTAGGCTATGCGGCAATTGCGCTGGTGATCCTCGCCATTTTCTTACCTGTGGCTATGGTGTGGACACAACGCCAAAGGCGAGATATGGCCAATATGCCGACAGGTTACCGCGTTGCGGGTGGCAAGCTTGCCTTAATCCTCGCCACACTTTGCGGTATTGCCGTTATCGTTGCCCAGATTTTTAGCTAATTATTAATAATATTAGCGCCAAGAGACTGTAAATAATCAACTATTAACAACAGGCTCTTGTCTATCAAATGCTGATTTCACATTAGTCAGCTAACGCTTTGAGTGTTAAACTGCCTATCTTAGTGCATGCAACGGCTTAAATTTATGTGCTTAATACATATACTTAAATAATCTGAACTCGGATAGTGGCCGTTGTAACTAATTAATATTATTACCTTATTTACAAAATTAACTCTACAGAGTAAGTTTTTCGTTATCAAGGCAAGTTTGCTACTAACTAATAGCGGGCTATTAGTTAGTAGCAAAGTTAACGCAGATAAAGGGAAAAGTAACCTGTAGAGACGCAGAGCTTATCCCGAGTTCAGGTTAAATACATATAAAATGAGCCATAGTGCAATATTAATAACCTGCTCTGTTGATAAGGATACAGTCAAAGCTCATGCCAATCCCCAACAAGCCAAGCTCTCACCATGCCGCCCACCATCGGGCGCAACAAAATGAGGCGAGTGTAATACCCGCCGATGCGGGTGGTGGCGTCACGGGGAAAAAGTCGAGCCAAAGTCGTGGTACATTTCCTTTCAAAAAAGCCCTATTGGTTACCAGTTTAAGCGGTATATTGTTTGGCGCAGCGTGCATTATTTGGATTATCAATACTCAAACTGAAAAGCTGATCATGCAGGCAGCTAACTATGCACTCAGTGGCATGGACAGCGAGCTGATTGATATTCACTTGGGCAATAGTCAGTTAGATCATTGGCACATTACTTCTGCCAACCTTAGGGTGCATGACAGCAATATCACGCTTAACAATCTAAATGTCACGCTAACACTCGACTGGCCACAGAGTTTTGCTGAGCTTAAACAGTACAGCCAACTATCTTCTCTCACTCAAAAAATCACAAAAATCACCACCGGTGACATTGAGGTCGAGTTAGGGGAATCGTTGTTTTTACGTAATCGCAGTGCCATTGATGAACAAGGCCCTGCATTCGCCCTAGATATTAAATCATTACCCTTAATTGATATTGGTAAAACTGACTTTATCCTGAAAGCGCAAAACGACTTACCTGCCTATCACCTCGTCATGGACAAACTGAGCTTAAACAGCGCGGGGGAAGTTAATAGTGAATTTAGCCATGCTAGCGAAAGTATCGCGCAACTTAACGCACAACTTACCGCCCGTGAATGGCAGCTAGAGAGCCAAATCGCTCTGGGCCCCCTATTAACTAGTTTGCATCAGATAAGCCTGAGACAACATAAAGACAGCGTGCTGAGTCAGTTAAGTGAACTGGATCAACAGTGGCAAGCGTTAGCCATCGATTTACAAGGACAGCTCGTTTCCCATAGTCGCCTTGGGTTAATTTCGGGCGAACTGGCGAGCCAACATAGATTAGATAAACCAAAAGTCACGTTGAATCAGTTAGCCGCGCTGCAGCTTACGCCTACATCCGGACTCGACTTTAAGCCTACGGTTGAATTTGGCATTGCGGGGCATTTCACCGAACTGGATTTAATCCTTGAGCCCTTTAGCTTGGCACTGAGTCCAAACAGTGAACAACAGCAACGATTAATGCAGTTACTCGATGAACCGGTTTCTAAGCCCGTATCTGAAACCTCCACGGCGACATCGCAGCGAATATTAACGTTACTCTCAGGGCTAAAAAGTACCGAAGCGCCAATGGGAATCGCGCTGACATTAAATGAGCCCCTGCATTATCCGCTGACCCATCCCCAGCAGGCACAGCCTTCGCCGTTAACGCAATCCACCCGTATCCAGTTGCCCCATGTGCAGCTAAAAACCTTAGCTAGTAAAATTACCACTCAGCTCGACCTCGATAATCTGGAAATCGAACATTCTGCTACGGCATTGCAATTCAAAACAGATTGGCGTGTTAATGCAGATCAATCATTTCCGCTAAAGTTAACAGACCTCTGGCTAACTGCGTCGCAGGATTTAGGCTGGAATAGCGGTAAATTAAGCAGTAGCGGGCAGTTTAGTTTTACGCGCTCACTCAATGCTACCGATTGGCAATTTATGACTGCGCCAATTAACCCAATCAAATCCAATGTTGTAAGTCAGCAACCCACTATTCAATTAGCGTTAGAAGGGCTCAAACTTAATAGTCAGGCTAAAAAAATAGCCACCAAAAGTACCGAATTAAGCCTTGGCAATATCAGCCTCAATGCACTCTCTCAGTTTCAACTGAGTTTTCAAACGCAATCTGCGCAGCAAAATAAAGGAACAAGTTCAACACCTAATGTAACGTTAAATGCAAGGTCAAACACAGGCTCGACTAACGCAAATACGAGCAGATTCAAAATGGCTTTACCGCCATTAGCATTAACCCTTACGCAACTGAATTTTTCGCAAACGACGCAATCAGCATCAACAATAAACTCAGCCGATACCGTCACGAGTCGCAGTGATATCAGTGCAGCAGCGTTTTCTATCACATCACAACGGGGCATGTTCTTTGATTTATCGCATACCGAAACGCCAATCAATGCCCTATTAGCGTTGCCGTGGAGCAATAAACTTGAATGGCAAGTCAATCAGCTTAATATTGATAAACTGCTTAGCAGCAAAGGTCGAAGCCGCCAAGAAACCTTGCTCAAGCTGGATAAATCAGCACTGACACAAACCTTAGAGTGGAAAAAAAATACCTTATTGGGTAATGAGCATTGGCAAGTTGGCACAGTTAAACTGCAAAGCCAACATAAACTGAGCTTCGCCACCGCCACTAAACCGTTAGCATTAACAGGCCAATGGGTCGTTGATACCAGCATGACTGAAGCCCTTGCGCTGCTTAATCAAACCCAACCTGTGCCATCAGATCTCAATATCACTGGTAATAACCAATTACAGGCACAGTTTACCTTAACCCAACTGCGCGATCAGGCCCAATTTGCCATGCAAATTACCCAATCAATGACCGAGCTTAATGGTTTTTATAAAGACATTATTTTTGAAGGTGGAAAACTGCAGGCGCAATGTGAATTCACTTGGGGGCTTTCCCATAAACAAGAAGCGCATAAAAATCTTCAGGATAAAAGCAATGTGAGCAGCTTAAGTAAACTCAACTGCCCACAAACGCTGATGACCTTTAACCTATTCAACCCCGGATTTCCGCTCACCGATATCGAAGTGGCAGCCGATATTGCACTGAGCAAAGATGCCGCAAAACTTCCCGATAATTGGATACAGCAACTCACAGGGTTAAGTGATACCGATGTATCCATGACGGCCAAAGGCAAAATACTGAGCGGTCAGTTTTTGCTGCCAGAGTTTAGTCTTAAATTACAGGATAAATCCCATGCCTACCTGCTACTGCAGGGCATGAGTCTGGAAGAAGTTTTACGCATTCAACCGCAAACAGGTATTTATGCTGACGGTATATTTGATGGCGTATTGCCGGTAGATTTAGTCGACGGTAAGGTATCCATTACCGGTGGGCAATTAGCCGCACGAGCACCCGGCGGCTTGATTGCTATCTCGGGTAATCCTTCGGTTGAACAGATGCGCCAATCCCAGCAGTATCTTGATTTTGTATTTTCAACAATGGAACACTTACAATACAGTCAATTATCAAGTAGCTTTGATATGAACCAAGCATGGGATGCCAAGCTACTCGTCGAAGTGAAAGGCCGTAGCCAAGGGGTTGAACGCCCTATTCACTTGAATTACTCCCATGAAGAGAACATGCTGCAATTATTCAAAAGTCTCCAAATTGGTAATGATTTGCAAGATAGAATCGAAAAATCCGTGAAGTAATAAGGAAACCTCAGTGAAGATAATTCAATTACAGCAAGTTAATATAGGTGCCAGAAGTGTTCTGACCGTATTAGTCGCACTTGTCGCATTACAAGGCTGCGCGCCCACTGTAAAAATAGAACCGCCAGATAAACCGATTGTTATCAATCTTAATGTCAAAATTGAGCATGAGATAAGAATCAAAGTCGATAAAGAACTAGACCAACTACTGTCTGACGATAAGCTGTTCTAATTAAATAAGAATTGAGGAATATATTATGAAATCTAAATTACTATTGCTATTTACCCTCAGCTTCTTAAGCCTCAGCGCCTTTGCCATGTCACTTCAAGACGCTAAGTCACAAGGTTATCTAGGCGAGCAGCCAAACGGCTATTTAGGGTTAGTTCAAGCCAATCCCGAAGCCAAAGCTGTGATGGACGATGTCAATAACAAGCGCCGTGCCCACTACGAAACCATCGCCAAAAAGAACAAACTCTCCCCAGCCGATGTTGCTAAACTCGCTGGCGAGAAAGCCATCGCAGCCACAGATAAAGGCAATTATGTGCAAGATTCAAACGGCAAATGGATTAAAAAATAATCTGCTAGAAGCTTTGCTCATCTCGCAGCGATAAGCCACATAAAGCCCGATATTTATCGGGCTTTATGAATCTGACTTAGACATAACCGCTCAACTCGCAAGCAAGTATTCGCTTAGTTTTTTTCAATGGTAAGAGTGGACATCCGTTCGCCGCTGGTTCACAGGACTTCTTAAGCGCACCAAGTTACGTCATCGTGGCCCCAATCAATGCCGCCACACCTTCGCGAGTCAACTACTATCGAGTTACGTTCCGCTTGAGTGGGTAGCCCGTCAGCTTGGTCATAGTGATACTACGATGATCAAGAAACACTATGGGAAATGGATACCTAAGGACTCTCAAAGAATGGCTAATCGCGTGTCTGAAATGCTTGGATTTACCAAGGACATAGACGGACTGCAAAATGGTGATTTTGCCCAGCTTTTGCCCAGAAACAACAAAGGGAATCAGTAAGATACTGATTCCCTTTGCTTTAATTTGGCGGAGAGAGGGAGTCGAACTATAGCTGTAACACATTGAAAAGTATTGCTAATAAAGACATACCACAGTGCTGCATTACTTTTTGCATTACTTCCGATTTTTGATAATTTCCTCAATTAGACCAATGACTTACCCTGGGAATCCGGCTCCTCAATTTCAGTTCAAAATAACAACATAAGCAATTGTATTTATTAGCTTTTCACAAGAACTCAAAAAGTCAACAAAAAAATTTAGCACAATTTACGCTAGTCGTCATTTTTGACCAATATTCGCACATGTGCGACTTATTTTGATAGCTTCAATGTCTAGAACAGACATCGTTTATGTAACGACTTTAACACTAACAGGCAAGCGTTAAACTTAAGAAACAATCTAAAACGGTGAAAATAACTAGCCTCTGAACGGCCTCTTTATTTTGAGCCAACACACTTAAGCCACTATACCTGTTCGCCTAGCTGTTATACCACCGGATAGCATGCATCTCCCCAAAGTGTTTCAGGATGAGTCATCATGATCTCTATAATCAATGGTACAAGCTTACTGAGCAAACTGGCAGAATCTTTAAGTTGTTTACGATTAACAGAGCTGTTCCATGTCGCGCCGCCGTGGACTAATTGGTTGCGCATGGTATAGAGTCGATTAAAAATAACACCGAGCAAGATAGGAGTATTACCACTCGACAAAGCGTGACTCGCCATCTTTTTACCTTGCTGAAGCCGCTCTTTCCATTTGTCTTCAGATATTTTATCGCTATGGAAATCCCAAAAACTTTGCAGCACAAAAGGGGTATCTAGTAATATACGGATACTGCCAGAAAACTCCTGCCATACTAGCTTATCGATATGTTTATGCTTATCTAAATCACACAGTTTCCCCAAAAAACCTTTAAAAGATTCTTGTTCTGACAACTTCAAACAATCATCAATTTCAGTGGCATAAGCAGCATTAAATGCTATCCAGAGGAAGATAAAACGGCCATCGTCATCATCAGCCATTTCTGCTCGTTGCAACCAGCTTAACGCTCGATGAACTCGCAAGTTGAGATTGATCGGTGACTGCTCGCGTAATATCCGCTGCTGATTTTTTAGCTGTGTGAAATCCATTGCTATTGTTCCTTAGAGATCTTGCCTCACCACCTGGCTTATTTATGACCCAATTGAATCATAAATAAGCCGTAACATGTCGAAATAACAATATTATCCCAACACTCCTTTATGAGATTATCAATCCCGTTTCAAGATCCAATCTCTTACGACTAATAATATCTGATTCAAGAACAACCTCTTCGCTTACCGCGGCTAACTCCACAATACAGGGATGAATTGCACGAGCAAAAAGTTTCGTACCAGGCGGCGCAGCAGGGAAATCAACTCTGTGGATCAATAACTCAGGATCCCCTTCTTGCATCCCCACTTTAGCTTTCGGACTCACGCTGTAACACAGCTTAAAAACCTGTTGAGGCATACTCCCCAGCAATTGCCACTGTTGATATTCACTACTGGGAGTCAATTGCGGCGTAAATTGTCCACGACGAATACCACCCACATAATAACGAAATGGCGCTTCATCATGGCTTTCTGTTCTAACCTTATTGATAAGTTTTACTTTCTCACCAGGACAAAGTCGCAGCAAACCGAGTGCAACCCCTGTTTTAGCCGTTGGTGCATGCAAATTATCTTGGTTTACCGCCAAAGGAGGATGGATAACTAATGTTGGCGTTCTGCCTTGAAATACCTCTGCAAGCAATGCGTTCCATTCATTACTATCATTTTCAACCAACGCGGTAATATGCCTTGATCGACTACCATTCCCCGCCAACAGTAAATGTATAGGTCGTGAACCGAATTGTTCAACCACATGGTCTAATTCTACTAAAAAAGCACGTAAACCTTCTTTAATTCGATTAAATAACAAAGCATCTAGCTTTTGAGCATCAAAGCTAATCTCACTCTTAACTTTCTGCCCATCCATATTAAGCAAATCTATGGAAGTTTGAGACTCAAGCTGCCCGTCAGTATTCTCCATAAATGGACGTAACTTTGTTCCTAGTAATACAGAGTTAGTTTGCGCCGCTTGAGTTTGTTGGACAAAAACTTCATCACCGCTAAAGGATTTGCCATCAAGGGGCCGAGTAAAGGGGAGCTTATGTTCACGACAAATGTCTAAATTGTCTTTAAAGGTCTCATAAACAAGATGTTCAAGTAAGTTTTCGCCACCTAAAAAATTATCCCCAGATGAATGAAGCGACTCAAATACTTGCTCATAACCTTCATCCTCCTCGACAGCCGTTGCCCAGCGCCAAATACCAAAGTCGAAGTCAGTTGTACCACCGCCAAAATCAAATACCGCATAGGCAACACCATCATCGGTTAACTTAGGTTTGATGCTACGGTTATCGTCATTAACCGCTGCACTAGTAGCCACAACGTCTTGGGATGCTAAATGATGTAACGCCGCAGCGGCATAAGCTGCCGGCTCTGATGCCAGTTCTTTAACCTCAAAGTCCCGAAAAACCTCATTTTGAGACACTAAAGTGCTTGGCAAGCTACGCTGTAAGCCTCGGCGGAAACTGGCAAGAATTTTATCTTTAGTCGCGCGCTCATATTTTGCCGGGAAAGTCAGGTGGTATTTAAGATACAAGCCACGCTCACGCCAGTTGATGGTCATCCCTAAATACCAAGCATATAGCTCAACCGGATCAAAGGGATCTGTTGTGCTGACCTCCATCGCCTGACCACGCACAGGGTTACGTTCTGTTAATGACGCGAGGGTCAATTCATGACCTTGGTAGTCAGTTAACCGCAGTTGCTGCTTATCTGAACGCATAGCCCACTGCTTAATACGCGGTAAAATTCTGGCAAGCACACCAGTATCACCAGGATTATTTCTAAAACTTTCCTGTGCCTCGTGGGAGGTATGTAACCAGTTCCAATCAAGCTCTGGCCGGTAAGTTTGGCGTTGCCAGATTGCCCTGAAGCGCTCAAAATCCAATAGTTCTAATACTGTGGGGTTTTCATAGTGGGTGGCTTCAGGTTGCTGATAAAAATCACGCACGCCAATGCGCAGTAACTGCCGAGTGCCATTCTGGTCGCAATAGGCGACCACTGTACTACTGGTACCAAAATCGATAGCCACATTGTGCAACTTAACATCCTGCTTGGGATTACGAGCCACCAACTTAAGCTTAGCCAGTGCCTCGAGGTCGCAACCCCATAGCTCCCACAATCCCTTATTAAGGTCGGTTAACCTCGCCTTTTCTAGTTGAGGTAAACGGCAAGGTCGCCAATCTAAGCCATTCAGTGTACTAATTGGACTCGTTAAACATTGATCTTGATTAACGCCGCGTAAATAAACCCCCTGTTTATTGAGGGTGATAAGTAGTTGCTCGTGGTCTAGCTCTTGCCAACTATTATCCGTTTTACAAAATGTACTTTCTTGCTTATCGACGGTTGATAATGTGTATTGATGTTTAGCAATAAAGGCTATCGTTTCGGCAACACTCACGGATTTCCAAGCGGAATGGCAAGCATACAGATATCCACTGCTGTTAGTAGAGAATGTTGTCCAATTATCTATGTCAACATAATACTCTTGAGTCATCCATCTGCACTGATTGAATATTCGTTTCCCAGTTAAGTCCGGGTTAGCCTTATTTTGGGCAAATAGCTTAAAGTCTGCCATTTTAGGCACACTCCAATTATCTAGCCCAAGGGTGCGAAACTTTGCCGCTTCGGTTTTAAGCGTATCTAAGTTACCTGATATCAGATTAGAGGTCTGCCCCCATGACCAGAGCAGCTTTTGCTGGGTATCAAATCTTGCATGATGTCCTTGTTGGCCCTTTATCAGAACAAAAGCATTAGCGGCAAAAAACTGTTGGAAGGCAGATATTGGCTGATGTTTTAGGCGCGTCTTGGTATCGAACAGTCCACAAGGTTCGTTACTGCCAAGGGGGCAAATATGCCAAAACCGCTCAGTTGCTAAAGATTCAGTGAAATCGGCCAGCTCATCGTTAAAATGTTGAATAAAATTTGTGGCTGTTTTAGGGCTCGATTTACCACACACACCGCTGGAATGATTCGAGTTAGTTTCTTGCGGCTGTGAATGCTGTTTAGGTTGGTGTTGAGTCATATTGCTATTATCCGTAATAGAATCTAGCAGTTAACGCTCGTAAGAGACTGTAGCATTGCATTAAATAAAGCGAATGTTTCGGCCAAATGCAGTTATGAGCGTCTGTCTGCTATATCAAAATCGCTAGGGTGTGGTGATAACTAAGGCTTTTTTAAGTAATCGCCCCGCATGATCTCTTATCCCAGGAAGCACCACCGCTTTTACTGTTTCTCCAATCGGTTGGCTGAAGGCTGCGCGCTGCTGTTGGTTAAAATCAAAACTCTGTCCCGTCGTTGGCTCAAAGAGCTGATAGGGCTTTTGCTGCCAGTTGTGGTTATGCCAGCCAAGTGCAGTCGCAAGCAATTGGGCCTCGGCTTGGCTGGCGGCTCTATTTTGCTGTTCGCAGCGATCTTTCAGTAAGTCCCATAAGCGTTTAACACTATCGAGTTGGGACATTACCGCAACTGTGCTAATTAAATCTGTACTTGAAGGCTCAGCGCCGCCGGATGCATTAAGGCCCAAATCGGCACTTAAGCTTAAGTCTTGCCTGAGGATATTTTGTACTAGGTTATTTTGCGCTTGATTTGCTTTAGTCAACGCTAATTGAGCCTGTAGATATTGCTGCTCCAGTTGCTGCAGTTTTGCTGTAACAGACTGTACAGCGTCTTCTAACATGATGTTTTTACGCAACTGCTCGTTAAGCTGTAATTGTAATTGTTGCAACTGCTGCTCGAGTTGGCTATTTGCCCCATGTGACTGCGCTAACTGATGCTCAAGGGCTTGTAGCTCAACCAAGGCAGTTGGCAAACTGTGCGCCGCTGTTAAGGAAGTATCTGCGGCTAAAGTGCTATTAGCAGTAAAGCTGCTGCCGGCATCAGTATTATCGGATGTGTTGCTATGTGTCTGGTGGGCAAGCTGCTGGATCAAACTTTTTAAGGGCACAAAATGTAACAGCAGCAGCTTTAAGTCAAACACGCTTAACTTCGGGCTACCTGAAAAAAAGCTTTTATCCTCTTTAGCCCAGCTGTAACTGAGTTCATCTAAGCGCTTTTGTTCATCAACGGTTAAATGCACAAAAGTGTTTTCTTCTTGGTGATCAGGCATGTCTATCCGCCTCTAGTTGCTCTATCAGGCCACGCATTTCAGGGCGCGGCGTTAATTGCTGCCGCTGCGGTAATCTTGAAACAAAACCGATAATTTGACGTTGAATTTCTATTGGTAGGGTTTTAAATTGTCGCTGCAAATGGTGGAGAGTTTCTTGACTAGGTTCTGGGTAAGGGTTGGCGATTTTAAAGGGTTCTATCCGTCCGGCTAATAAAGCCAGTTCTGTCCCATCGATAACGGTAAATACCCGAGGAAATAATGTAGGTAGGTAACTCATTAACTGCTCTGCATCTACACGACGAAGTATGGCATTTTGAGCAGATAACCGTTCATTATCCTTCATGATTTGTTCTCTATCCAGCTGCAGTTGCTGTGTTAGTGCTTCATGCTCGCGATGAGTCGCCGCCTGTAACCTTTGGCGTTCAGTGGTGTTATCTGTAGCAAGCAACATGGGCAGGAGCAACTCAGCAACCAAGCTTCTTTTAGGTAGCTCGGCATTAATAGTCAAAGCACTACGTTTGGCTAACTGCTCATAGGACAGAATCTGCCAACCACGCTTAGACAATTGAACTAGCAACTTAGGCAGCGCAGCCTCTAGGGTAGACTGACTCTTAGCATCGTAAATTAGTTGCAACGGATAATCTCCGCCAAGACGTGAATCTATATCGGCAAGCGCTTGGGAAAGCAACTCCCCTTTAGTGCAAGCTAACCATTGCTTTTCCCCCTCGATAGGGAGTTCAACTGGAACTTGATTAGCGCTGAGCTTCCAAGCTGCAAGATAGTCTTGCACTAGAAGGATAACCACAGATGTTAACTGGCAGAATTGATTAGATGTCATTGGCCTATTCTTTCATTCTTGATTGGGGATCTGGCGAGCTTAACTTGTCATTGTCATTGTCTTCAAAGGCTTCAAGGTCAAATTGCTGAAGCTTTGCGACGGTTTTGTCAAAGTCAGCAAACAGTGCGTCTTCTTGGGTTTCAGATTGATCAGATAAATTCATCTGGGCAAACCCGCTAGAAATTGAGCTAAAAAATCCCATTTTTACTCCTTGCCGATACTGTCGGCACTGTTTTTTATGCTGTGCCAGTTATCACTAGCTTTATCAAGAGCTGCAAATAGCGCTTGTTTACTCTCAACCCCACTGCTATTGACTAAGGCATCTGCCATACCTTCTTCCATGCGGTAAGCATCGCCCGCACTGAGTTTACGTTCAAGATAACCAAAAACATCACCGCTTAACTTACCTTGCTGAAGTAGCGAATCCATTCGATTAACAGTAAAAAATTCTGGGTTTGCCACGGGTAAAAGCCAGATAGCAGACAATGAGCCAGGGGCTGCATCAAACTTTTTTTCTAATCCAAAGGAGCCTACGCCAAGGCCTACAACGAGCCTTTCGATATCATTGCGATTTTTGGCTTTATCAGGATCAATTTCAAAGTTACGCAGTGCTTCAACGTATTCGTCAAAATCATCAAACTTTTCAGGTGTGATCCCCTCTTGCGCAGCTTGCAGTGCCCGCTCCCCCATTTGCTTAACGTCTTCGTCTGGCTTTAAAATCCCTACTGCTTGTAAAAAGTTGTTAGCAAACTGCCCGAGTGCCTCGCCTAGTTTGGGTAAATGAGTCGCGATAGTGCTTAGCACAGGACCGAAACTACTGGCAAACGAACTCAACGCACTGCCAATAGTGCTGCAGGCAGAACTAATGGCTGTACTAAAAAAGATTAAAAATCCCATAATGACACTCCTAATAATTAAAATTTTTGATAATTAGATAATTGGTGAAGAACCTTTTTACATTCTCTACTGCTAGATTTTGCCGCGTTGAGCTTATTTATCACCTCAGTAGCAGTACTGGTCGCTAAGGTATTGAGCATGGTTGATAAGCCCTCACTCCAGATTGCAAAATCGGTCGCAGGGAAAGGCCAAATCGCATTTGTTGTCGATTTGGTTCGCAGGGTTGGATGACAATCTCGCATCAATGCCAGTAGCTGCATCGTAAAAGGATGAGTTGGCAATGGTAAATTTGCCCCCCTGCTCCATTCATCTTGATTAACGGGATTCTGCGCTGCAATTGGCTGCCATTTCTCTAGCCACTGTATCAAGGCCTCAGAAAGTTTTAGCTGTTTTAACTCGGTTATACTCGACGTCCCCAAAATCGATGGCGTTATTTCTAGTAATATATTCAATGCCTTGCGGCCAGAGTGCACAAAATCAGCAAAAGATAATTTTTGTTCATCTTGGGTAAGCCAGCCAAGGTGAGTAAGTGTAGGATAATACCTGGCTCTCTCTTGCCAGAGCTGATTGACTGCCAGTTGATTAATATCATCCTCGGATAATGGTTCTCCATCGGTTTGCGCTAGATCTGCGCGGATAGCCCCATGGGCTGGTCCATGCCATCCGCCACAAAAAATAACCGCCTCACCTGTAGCCAAGTTCGGTAAATAATCACGCTGTGCCTCATCCATCATCATGGCTTCGCCCATTGCACGCCTATCGTCCTCAGCAAACAAACGATGAACAATCTTGATATGGGTATTTTTAATCACATCAGCCACTAACTTGGCTGGAATTTGATCTGCAATGATCAAGCCTTCACCGTATTTTCGCACCTCGGCAAGTAAGTCAGCAAAGGCGTCAACGGCCATTGCGCGCGCCTTATCGCCTGGCTCTGGTTTCGCCAACAAACGATGGGCTTCTTCTATCAATGTTAAATGGCGAAATGTACTGTCTTTTCCATGCCGGTAGCGTATGGCTTCACTCACCGCGCCCAACAACAGCGCCATCATTAGCGCCTTACCTTCGCCATCTTTAATTTCTTCTAACTCAATTACGACCTTGTTATCGAGTAGCGCATCAACATCTAGCGATTGTGGCACATTGAGAATATCCCCGAGTACACCATGAGTCAGACTGGTCAAACGTGAAACCAGAGAGCCACGATATTTTTCTTCAAACTCTTTACCCATTCCTTGCTCTGGGATCAACTGATCAAGCTGACGGATCATATCTCCCATGGTTGGCCAAGCCTGCGCCGCTGGGTCAAAAGGATCATCGCAGCAAAAACACGTGTTATCTGTTAGATCCCAGCCCTTTTCCTCGTAGGCACGCACAATCGCTTGCTCAACTAAAAAAGGCATAGATGCTTCCATCGGGAAAATCGCAGCAAATACATTTCGTAAAAATGACACGTGACTTCTAATATGCTGTTTAGGGTGCACCAATGCGAATGGATTGAGCCGCAGACTACGTTGTCGATCGCCATTAGGACGATAATAGGCCACCTGATTAGGCATATGTTGATGTAAGGCACGGTACTCAGTTTTGGCGGGTTCAATAACCAAAAAGGGCAATTTCGATTCGATTAATAAATTAAGGCAGGTAGTCGTTTTGCCTGCTCCAGTGACCCCCGTGACAAAGATATGTTTATTAAAATCAGCCTTGTTAAGATTGATTGAATTAGTGTGTTGCTTACGGCCTCGATCAATCACCGCCCCTAATTTAAGCGCGTCATCAGCTTTAACTCTTGGTAAATCAACAATAAACTCCACTGTTTTGCGCCGGCGCAGCCCCGGTAACTCATGCCGAGGTAACCCAGCAACCATAGCGAGTTCATCACCTGTCAATAACGTCGAAAACTGTGATTCATGACTGTTAGTGATACTGTGAAACAATGAGTTTCTATAGTTAAGTGATTGCTTTAACGTTGGTAACTGTAATATCTGCGCGGCAGAGGTTTCATTAAGATCAACGACTTCAAGTGGGCTGACTGTGATTTCTCCCCCTTGATAAGTGGAACAAACGGTATTTTTTAAACGGCGATAACTGGATGGCGTATCCGCCGCAAGGTAAATGGCTGTGCCAAATAAGCCTTTAGTTACGCCCTTTTGCAGCCTAGGGATAAGGGACTTTTCAATATGATCGAGCAGATGCTGGGCGCGTTTATCGGTCACTTCTTTAGTTAAACCAATATTGTTCCCTGCAGAGCGATTTAGATTATAGGTCTCGTTAACACTGGTTGAACGGCTACTACCTTTAGTATCAGCAACACTGGTATTGGTTCCCCAATTTTTGCCTTGAGTATCGCCACTAGAGGTTCCTGACGAGTGATTGGATGATGAATTGTCATTGGAGCTCTTTCCAATATTTTTACTCTGCGAAACACCGTCATTTTTACCGCGAGTATCGGTTCGCCCAGTATTGGTGCTATCCGATGTCCCTTCACTGAAACTATTGCCTTTTTGCTCATTGTGATTACTACCCGCTTGAACACTGGTTTTCACCTGAATGGATAGTTCACTTGCCAGTTCATAGGCATCATCTAGATAAACTCTCGCATCTTTACGAGTTAAAGGTTGCGTCACCACAACCATTTGCCAATTAGCAGAATTAATGCTGTCTGAGTCACTGCCGCTGCCTGAAAGCAAAGTTCTAACAAGTCTTTCAATACCTTGATAATCTTCTTCGTTACTGTCTTGTTCTTGACTCTTTCCTGTTGGAATACCAAGTACAACACCTTTATGCTTACTTGCTTGCAGACGCTCCATCAAGGGCTCAATGCCTTCTAGCTTAGAAAGATTAATCCCTGGCAATTGGCCCTCAAGCGCCCCGCGTAAATTTTTAAACGCTTCATGCCCGTCTGCTGCAGAGGTTAGCTGGTTAACCCCAAAATAAAGGGCAACCCCTTCTAAACTAACATCAAGCAAATAGACAAACTGAATTTGATCTTCATGTTCTAAGGCAGCATAAACATTAGCCAATGCCAGCCTATATGCGCTTGGATTCTCATCATTAATTTCTTCTACGCGTAAAAGTTTTAACGATGAACTGGGTAAGGATAATGGCAGTTGAGCAAATTGAGGAGTAGGCATGCAGGCTATGTGCTGCAAAATATTGCTGCGACCCACAACGGAATCGGAAAATTTGGTGATGACTTCTTGAGACATGCAACAATCCTTATCACAGAGCCAGAAATATAGACTGCGTCAATCCCTGACAAAAAATTAAAAGTAATGATTACCTTACGAAGATATTGGTCAATTTCGATAAACCAGCCTCAATCATCGTTGCAGGACGTTTTTCAAGCGCCCCATGACACTTAGGACAGCGATCAAACCAGTTGTAGCCACGCGTAATGACATCACTTTTAAACACCACTGTTTTGTGCCAGTCGCAATTCGAACAAATAAATGTCGTGCAAGGGGGAGGAACAGGCATGGTAATCCTTACGCAAGCTTGAATGTGACACATGCTACACGATAAGACTTAACCTTTACTACTCACTAAGATCATATTTTTAATAAATATTTTTATATATTAAGGCATTTTCATCCTTACTGTATATACGGTATTCAGCAATACAGCTGTAAGCACATTGTGGTAAACACAAACACATTAACTTAAACATCAGTGGCATCATGCAGGTGTGGTAGCCTCTTGCCAGACTATATAAAATTCTCACTTCACAATTTCAATTAAACATGCGATTTTTTAAAATATATTACTTAAAATTAACGTGTTATAGTATTTTAAATTAAAAACAAGGTAGCCAGAATGGACTCGAAAGCTCAAAACATGCGTCAAAAAGTACAGCATATTTTAGATAGTAACGCATTGCACTCTCACCAAATCAATGCTGCACAAAAAACCTTTAATGCATTATCAAGTGAGCAAGTCAGGGCCATTGTTACCGCCGCGGAAATGCAAGCAGGCAAATCGGGAATCGCGCTGGCTTTATGTTGTTTACAACGACTTAGCTTAACTGATCAACAAATTTGTAACAGAGCACAGCTCAAAGATACACTTTACCTTGTCACAATGCCCGATACCGCACTCAAAGAACAAGCTGAAGAAGACTTAAAACTAGCCAAAAACGTTGTTGTCAGTAACTTTGTTAACTTTGAAAAAGCGCTTGAGAATGAGTTCAAAGGCAACCCACCTAAACTGATTATTATCGACGAATGTCACTATGGCTCTAATGTGGCAGCCGTTCGATATAGCAAAATTTTCGATTATCTAGAACAAGAAAACGATTCCTGCAACGTTGTGTTTATTTCAGCAACACCTTTTGGTGCGCTTTACGGTGCGGAAACCGAATATCAAGAAGCGTTAGAACTGCAAACAGAAGCAGAATCTAAGCAGGATGAAGAGCTTTTAAAAGAAGCTAATGATGTTGCCTCTAAAGCACTAAAGGATTCGATTTTAAGACGCGACTTCAATACTCGCCTGGTTTTTCATAAAACAAGTGATGAGTATTACGGTGTTCGCGAAATGTTAAATAATGGTAAGGTTAAAGCGCTTATTGACGATAACCGCAATTTTCTTTTCCCATCGCAGGAAAGAGATGCATTTATAACTCAATTTAAGCAACACGAAGGGATGGGGTGGTCGTTAGTTAGGGTACCAGCAGGATTGGCAATGGAGGCCAAACAATTTTTAATCACGCAAGGAATTGACGAAAACGCCATCTACATTATCGGTAATTCATTGAGTGGTGTACCAGAAGACGAACATTGCTCAATTGAAAGATTTAAAAAGGAGTTTGATGACGCATTGTTGTTCGAAGATAAACTGATTGCGATTACGGTCGCCAGCGCCCGCGCAGGTATCAATTTCGGTGCGATGATGAAAAACAATCTCATCTCTACTTGGGATAGTACAGTCGCCAGTGTCGCTGCAGTGGTTCAAGCAAACATAGGCCGTGCCTGCGGTTACCATGGCAATAATGCATCGACCCACTACACAAACTTAAATGCAACTGAAGCATATGGCGCAATCCTAGACCACTTAGAACTTACCTGTTCCGACAACGCTGCCTCTGATTTTGATGGATTGAAAGAGTTTTTTGATGATATTTGTCAAGAATATCAAGTAAATGGCCTTGATGTTGGACTTACAATTAAATACAAACGTCGTAGACCAATCGGAGATGTAGAAACCTATAAAACCGATAGTTACGTTGCAGTCCCAGCGAAGCTGCTTGAGGAAGATGCAGATTTTAGCCAATTCACTCGAGACAAGCATTTTTTACAGGTAATAGACGTTATTCGGAATGAATTTACTGCTAAAGGAGCTCCCTGCGTCAAAGGCAGTCGTGCTATGCGCGGTAAAGGCAAAAACTGGATCAAAGCGCACTGGGTAAATGGCGATAGTTTTGACAATCCAGAAAAAGCCCGCGCGGACGGAACTCAAAAACAAAAAACATTTTTATATACGCAAATACTCGATGACGGCGAATACCTCGAATTTAATAGAGTCGTAGCCCCTGGCTCTGGCGAACTATCAGAGAACAAATTGATAGCTGCAGCCATCTTTAGTGTTTACAACATTTCTCGTCGTAAAGTTGATAAGAAAATCATGTCACTAGAGGATATTTGGGAAATGTGTGACCATTTCGGAATCGAAAGAGATGACACTATGTTAGTGCTTTATAAACGTGGAGAATACGATATTGATCGCTCCATCAGTAAAAAACAGCACAACGAATTACCAGAAAAAACAGGCTCACTTAGTGATGAATCCCACTTTTCAGACAAAGTAAATTCTGCACATTAAAAATACCGATGAGCCTTAGACTATACAGCTGGGTAACCTAATGACCGCTTTACACAAATATCGACAACAGGTTGAAAATGCGATTTCAGCAAATACCTTCGAGCATCAGCGTAATGCTGCAGCAAAAACCTTTGCAAAATTCAGTGCCGGTTCTCGAGCAGTTGTGTTAGCCGCTGAAATGCAATCTGGTAAATCAGGGATTGCACTGGCGTTATCCGGGTTGCAAAGACTTTCGCTTACCGACGACCAAATAAGTGACAGAAAGCGCTTAAAAGATACGCTTTACTTAGTCACCATGGCCGACATTACACTGCAAGAACAAGCCAAAAGAGACCTTGCACCTTGTAAAAATGTTGTCGTGAGTAATTTTA
This sequence comes from Shewanella sp. MF08487, assembly GCF_050848685.1. Taxonomy (NCBI): domain Bacteria; kingdom Pseudomonadati; phylum Pseudomonadota; class Gammaproteobacteria; order Alteromonadales; family Shewanellaceae; genus Shewanella; species Shewanella sp. MF08487. The sequence continues at coordinate 176,275 of NZ_JBOZPB010000003.1, read as the reverse complement.
CTCACCTTGAAAACAGCTTAAAAAGTGATTTTAAGTATCAAGCACCAAAGTTAATCATTATTGATGAATGCCACTATGGTTCAAGCAGCGATAGCGTGCGTTACCATAAGGTTTTCAACTATTTAGAACGTGATAATAATGAGTGCAAAGTCGTCTTTGTGTCTGCAACGCCGTTCAGTGCATTATACGCTGCGGGTGAAGATTCCATTTTGCGCCACAATTTCAGCACAGCCCTCGTATTTCACAAAACCAATGATGAATATCATGGTATCAGGCAAATGCATCGTAATAACCAAATCATTAAACTTGATGAAGATTATCGCGACTTTTGTAAGGACTCCTTGCTCCGTAACCGTTTCATTCGCCAGTTTAAAGAGCATCAAGGCCCTGGTTGGTCGCTTGTTCGAGTATCCTCAAGCCAAGCTAACACAGTAAAGCAGATCCTTATTAATCAAGGTGTGGCCGAAGAACAAATTTATATTATTGGCCAAAAACTGGTGGGCGTTGAAGATCATGAGCTCTCCTCCATCGATGACTTTAAACGAGAATATGAAACAGCAACGATGTTTGATGACAAGCTCATCGCAATTACCGTTGCTGGCTTCCGGGCAGGCGTCAATTTTGGTCAAGAGATGAAAGAAACTCTGATTAACACCTGGGACAGTACCATCTCTAATATAGCGGCAGTTGTTCAAGCGAATATAGGCAGAGCATGCGGATACCATCAAAATGTCCAAGCCAAACATTTTACTAATTTGGATGCAGTTCGAGCCTATTCAGATCTTCTTGAACACTTAGAAGCCAAAGATAACTCTGATGATTTTGTCGGCTTGCATCAAGTTTTTGAAGACATCTGCAATAAATATCAAGTCAGAGGATTCGATCGAGGAACGGTCATCACGCCAACGGCTGAATCAATAATAAGTAAAAAACTCGATGATTCGTCAACTTTCTTCACAAAGGCCTACCTCGTGGTACCCGCAATGTTGTCAAAAACAGACGCCGATTACAGCGCTTATACTACAGATCCTGAATTACTTCAGGCTATTACGCTCATTCGTTCAGAATTTACCTCCGATGGTCCCCCCTACCCCAAGAGTGGCCGCGCTATGCGGGGTGACGACAAAAATTGGATTAAAGCCCAATGGGTTAATGGTGTCACCTACGATAACTACAGCCCCAGTTGCGCCAAGGCACGCGCGTTGGATTTCACTGCAAAACTAGATAATGGAATTGAAGTCGAATTTAACCAGATAGTTAACCCTGGCGGTGGCGAAACAACATCAGATAAGCAAGTTATGGCTAGCATTTTCAGCATCTACAACTTATCCAAGCAGACTGATGCTTTTAAACGGGCAATGGATATGGATGACATGGCTGAGATTTGCCAAGCACTGGATTGTCAAATTGACGATACGTTAATATTACTGTACCAACGCGGCATCTACTCACAGTCATTAACTGAACAAAAACAAGCAGATTCAATTCAGTTATCTAACATAAAACATCAAAGCGTTTTTAAATAAAAGAAGCCGCTGATTTCAGCGGCTTCTCATTATTCTATCTACGAGGCTAAGCAAATTTTAGCTTAAACAATCGACGCTTTTAGCCTTAGCTATCATATCTTTTTGCTCCTCAATCGTCTCTTTAACGATTTTATCAAAGAACTTTTTTCTCTCTCGATGATGCATGTCGGACAAAATCAGAGAAAGCCGTCGATTTAACCTTATTACGTTTAGTAAACATTACTTCCTCCCATTTTCAGCAGCCTTGAGTCCTACAATGGCTTCCAAGGACTCGCGATTTAATCGCCTTGTCAGTGATCTGCTTATCGTCCAACACTCAGCACCTTATCCAACTCACGCTTGCCTAATTTTCAATACAGGCGTCAAACACTCCTGCAGGCTCAATCCACCATGGTTGTAATAGTCGCCAGCGGTAAAGGCGCCGACCCCCGGTGCCATGGCAAGCGATACCGCATTATTCCAATGCCAGCCCACCTGCGGAAGATCGGTCGAGGCGTTATCGTGCAAAATGGCGCAGCGGGACAAATACTTACGCACCAGTGGCTTATCCAGCTCGACCTTCGGCAGTTTGTCCGGCAACCACAACCAACCATGGTCTGTCACAATGCGAACCTCACGCCAGCCTGCATCCAACAGATGGCAAACCCTATCGGCCACTTCATTGAGCACAGCATCAATCCCCAAAGGCAATTTGCGCTGCTGCTGGTGGCCCAGGTTATCCAGGTCGCCAGTTTGTAACCAGGCAAGTCCTTCTGGCTCGCCACTATCAAGCCCCTCTAAATACTGCCACCCGTGTTCTGCCAGCAGCTTTTTAAGGTGATAAGCGCTGAAATCACTCGAAGTCGCCGCAACAGACGGCGTAAAGTCCTGAGTATCCTGCGCTCCCGTTAACAAGCCTGCAATGGGTGTCACTGCGGCTTTAGCGGTGTCAGTCAATGACGGCAATGCACTCCACTGGCTAGTAAGCTTGGCCTGTATTTGGCGCGCAAATAGCTTTTGCTCCAACCATTTGGCGCAGTCATAACGCAAACCATCAACAAAAAACACCACTAAACCTTTGGCAAGATAACCCGCAGTGGCCTCGTTAATCTCCCCATCGCCAGGGTAACCCTGACGCCTCACCAATCCCTGGAAGTTATGGGTCACTTCAGAGAGCCAAGGAGAATAGATAAGTGCAAGTACTTCTGCCACCAGCTCTTGCTGCTGAGGCTCTATTGCCAGTGCCATCGCCTGCAGTGCGGCGGCATCGGCTTGCCAATAAGTGTCACAGTAAAGGGCTGCCATCTCTTGAGGTGATTGATGGGTAAACGGCTGCGCCGTCAGCTTCGCCACTTTGGCAAGCTCGGCCAAAATTTGCAGATACTTAGATTGTCCTAAGCGATACCAAAGCCAGCCTTCACGCACCTGATGGGTTTTATACAAATCCGCAATGTTGCTCCTAACCAAGCTCAGTTCGCCCTGCCCCAACGCCACTAGGGCATTCATCAATCTCTGCTCTTCGCGGGCGTTTTCGATGGGGTAATGACTAAAATCCGCCGCCAAATCGACTGGCACAAGTGTAGCAATCGCAGTGAGGAGAGAATGCAGATTATGGGCCGAATCCTCAAACCGCTGCCACACCTCAGCCCAAGGCCCCTCGGCATTAAGCATGGCTGCCAACATCTGTTGATGGGTATCATCACCTGGTTTCAGACCGAATTCACTCTCACAGGTTTGGCAAAATAGCTGCCACTTGCTTTCATCCCACTGAGCACGTTTCTGGCCGGGATGATTAAGCCACCCCAGTAAATCTTTAATGGGATCGTTAAATACCAACTCTTGAAAGTCTTTCGCCTCTAAACGACGACCTTTCAGTGCATCCACTTGGGTTTCAAGTAAATCACGCAGCACTTTGGGAATGACCTCTTGAGTACTGTTATCTTTAGCCACATCCAGCTCTAGTCCAACCCTTGGGTTTGTCAAAAACGAGCCAACACTCCAGTCTCGTCCAGCAGTATTATAAGCCCACCAGCTTCCGCGATATTGTAACTCTGCAAGCGGCCGTAAATAATCCGGACAATCCTCAATGGCGCGCAGCGCCTTACGCCCCACGCCTGGTAAATAGATGATAGGTGTGCGCCCTTGGGGAATTTGTATCTCTTCGAGTACCCCCGCTATCACACACTTAAGCCAAATGGCAGGGCCGATTCTCTCACCGGGCTTATAATCCCCCAGCTCAATCAGTTCTGGCAGGTATTCCTTAATCAAGGGCATGGCGCTCTGCCATTGGCGTGCTTCATCGGTCCACAGCACTGCGGCTGGAGCCACTTGCACAGCAGGATTGAAAGCCGCACTTTGGCGCAGTTGCTCAACCAGTTTATCTATCACTTGCATTCTTTACTTCCCTGCTACTTCAGGTAAACAAAACAGCGTCAAGGCTTTATCAACCATCACTGCCGTTCTTTGCTCAATTTGCTCAATCGACCAGAGCTCGGCCTCGGCCAGTTCCTGGTTCAAGTACAAACCATTGTTATACCCCACAGGACGCTTGTCGCGGGTCATACGGTCACGTTTTTCCAAAAAGCTCTTATTACCCAAGGTGCTGTTGTAACCCGAGATGGTTAAGTTGCCCAGGCGATGGGCATGGCTTTGCCTGTATTGCTCCGCCAGCGCCCTATCGCCATCTGCCATCATAGCCACCCAGGGTTCAGGAATATTGGCGCCTTGGGGGAATACATGCTCGATGGTCCACACAAACTGCTTACCTTCCATCGCCCATAAATCGACCTGCTTTTCCTTGGTCATCATGCTTTCTTCAATGGCACATAAAATAAAGCGGCAAACCCAGGTATTGTCTTCATACAAGTTACCGCTAAGCGCCTGGCGAAAATGCTCATCGGTGGTACTCACGTTTGTCAGAGTGCTGGCTATGGCACTCACCACCTGCCCGCCCTGGCAGTTTAATAGTTGTTCGGTTAGCTCCATAAAGATGCGGTTCAGATCGCGGGTTGCTGGTATGTCTGTGGTATTACGGCGTACAAAGAAGTTAATCAGTAGCCTCACAACCTGTTCAATCTGGTTAAAACTCAATGCCAAGGCTTCGCGCTTGGCAAATAGCATCAGTAGTAACAAATAAGAAGGTGCTCCTTGAATACGATCCAGACTTTGCAGTAAACGAGTTAACTTAGGCTCCCCTGTTACCGCACAATTACCCACAATTTGTGCGTACCAGGCAGAGTGGTTACGCATCGCCTGTAAGAACTGCTGCGGATCGTGGGCAATCAGTTTCTCAAATATCTGAATGAGATTAGATTTGGTAGCGACAGGCACGCTGATAATATCTTTAAGCTCCGGCTTAAACGCGTTGTAGTACTGGCGGAAAAAACGCTCCTGCACGCCATAGTCATCCCCCAAGGCTTCCATTACCTTGGTCCAGCTAACAAAGGATTTATCAATGCTCCCAGGCTCCACTTGCTCCAACTTAGCCAGTAGCTTGTTTTTCATCAAATCAATGGCCGTCAACGGTACACCGCGGTTATTGAGAGACTCAAACAAGGTGTAGGCGTCGGAGTGGCTCGCCACTTCAATTTTTACCAAGGTCGCGGCATTGACTTTATCCAGCAGGGTACTCAAGGCCTGCAGCGCATCCGCAGTACCTGCCACATACTCGGCGATACGCATCATAAAATGGCGGTAGGCTTTAAACACCCGCCGGTTGCCAGCATTGGCAAGCCACTCAGCCTCTTTCAAAATGCCAGCTTCTTTGAGTACAGCCAGGTAATCCTGCTGATTAGCATTTTGAACCTGGGGTACCAATCTGGGCTGCTCGGCATTTTTCTTTAGAACCAGCTTATGCTTTAGGTTATACAGCTCTATTTGCTGCTCCATAGCAAGTTCAATCCCCTGCTGCTGGAAACTGGCATAAATTGCCGCCAACAGCAGTGACAAGGTCGTCATCCGCTGTTGACCATCCACCAGTTCCAGCTGCTGCACGGACAGGGCATCTGTACTTTGATTGATGCAGATAATCGAGCCCAAGTAATAACTCAGGTCATTTTCCAGCAAATCTTCAAATAGCGCATCCCACTGCCACTTGCCCCAGGTGTATTCACGCTGGTAACGAGGGATGGCATACACCACCCCAGCTTCGATATCGAGCAGAGTTGAAACTGGGTAGTTAAATACTGATTTAATCATCCGTGATTTTCCTTAGGCTTTGCTGGCTTGGTTGACCACGGCATCCCTGGCGGCTTGTTTTTCGGCCAGGCTTAGGTGGTGGTCGTTGATGCGGGCGCCTTCTTTTTCGCCGTACTCTAGGCCAAGGTGATACCAAGGGGCGCTGGCGACATCGGTGCCGCGGTCTTTATTCCAGTTGATATTGGGCTTGGCGCGCAAAATACCGGCGCCTTTTTTAGCAACATCAGGCGCTTGCATAAAGGGGCGGATATTCAGGCGTACACCATCATTTAAGTCCGGGTGCCAGCCGATTGGCTGCTCGTGCAGCGGTTTCCAGCGCACAAAGATATCCAAGCCGATTTTTCCACTAATGGAGTCGCCCTTAAGGATGGCTTCGAGAGTGTCTTTTAGGTTTTTGGCGGCCATCAAACGGCTGTCGGCGCCATCGATACCCTCTTTCACGCCGTGCTCTTGGGTGCGGATCCACTCACCAAGGTAGGTGTAAATCAGCCGCTCCAGGCCTTTGTAGTCGAGGTTATGGTAATTCACCAGCACCGAGAAGCCGTCATTCAGGCCATCCCAAATTTGCCAAATAAACGGGCGATGCTGGAACAGCTTGCAGTGCTGCTCAAAAAACTTATCCCTAAGCCAAGTCTCTAGGTTCTTGCTGCCGACGCTATTAAGAAGACTGGTGAGCACCGAAGCCGACCAGTCGCCTTCGAAAGATGCCTGCAGCATGGCCTCTAAGCGATTGGCCGCCGCCTTTTCGCCGCGAATGGCCGGCAAGCAAACGATGCCATCGTCATCTTGCAGCGCTAACAAGTCATCGCACTTATCGAGCCAGGTCTGCATCTCATCGGCAAGCTCCATGTTTTCATCGAGCTCCGCCGGCCAGCGGTAACCCAGCAAGCGGGCAACGGCGACTTGCAGCACGGTCTCGTCGGTGCGCTTTTCCGCAACCACAGTCCATTTTTTGTCTTCATCCCACACCACAGAGCCGCAAGGATGACCATGGAAGATCCATTGAATCGGGTCATTGCTGTAGGGCTTAGGGAGGCCGTTGGGATATTGGTCTTCGGCGATTTTAGTCCAATATTCTAAATCAAAAGGAACCTTTGTTAATGTTGCAGCCGTTACATTTAGCTTCTGATCCACTGCTCTTACATTTTTGGCATATTCCGTAGACTCAACATATGTGTAAAGTGCGGGAATATGAGAAACATCTGCAGGAGCTATTGGACAAATATTGTCATCAAACACTTCTCCAAAATACAAAAATGGCTCTAGAGATCTCATCTTATTTACCGCGACACCAGCCTTTTCCCATACATCTTGACCTCTAAGCCAGCAACCGAGTTGTGATTGCATAGTCGGACTATTAATAGGTGTAGTTGTAATCTGAGAACGACCCGACCAAGGCTCACATTTCGATGGGGAATCTAGCCATAAAGTATTGTGCTCTCCAATCTTAGAAAGCTCCCAAAACCCAACCATGAATCTTGGTTTATCACCAGTTGTACTACCCTTGCCGAAATCTGCTGTATCACATAACAATGGACCACTGGCAACTTGCGTAAGAACAATTCTCGCATCCGGATTCTCCAGCTGCCTCGCTTGCTCCACACTTTTCAGCGGCTCAATCAGCAGTTGTGCAGCTTTGTCTGCGGCGGTTTTGGGGGCGGAGACATCCAGGCCATGGAGCAAGGCGCCGTGGGCGGCCGCGCCCTTGCTGAGGGTGATCAAGATGGCTTGCACCACCTCACCGGAGATGGTTTCAAAGGCTCTTGGCCCCAAGCGCGCCACCAGGTTCCAGCTGTCTTGGGTAAGCAGTTTTTCGCGGAACTTTTTATAGCTGGTAAGAAACAGCCAGTTTTGCGGCAGGACTATGGTTGAGCTGCCACCCGTGGGGCTGAACTCGAGGCAACGCTCAAGAAACACGGTCGCTAAATCGGGCTTAGCTTCAGGGTAATAGTTTTCACAGAAATCTTTTAGGGTGTCGCACTGCTTACCACGGGCAAGATACGGTACGTTGGTGGCAACCAGGGTGTATTGATTGGCAAGCAGCTTAGCCGCCATGGCGAGGCCCTGGGCAGTGACTTGGGCAGTTTGCGCTTCATCACCCAGGTTTTGCATACTGGCCTGCTCATCCAGCAACACTTGCCAGGGCGCAGGTTTGCCTTGTGCTTTACCCTCATAGTAAGAGGTGTTGACATCAATGAGGCTACCCAGTACCGGTGCGTCGTTAAAGGTGCGGGCAAACCAGCTAAGGGCGTCGCTGATCTCAGGGCGCTGTTTGGCCAGCGCCTGCCATTCGCTGCTAAGGGCACTGACATCCAGGCCCGAGCAGGCCAAATTAAGTGCAGGCAAGGTGCGGTAGCCGCCGGCGTTAGGGTAGCGCCAGGCTTCCAGCGCCAGGGCAAAGGCGGCGATTTCCACGCAGCGACTATCGAGCTCCAGGCCATGGAGGTTTTGCTTAAGCACAAGGTCGATGGCGGTGTTGGCATCGATGCCTTCAAGCTGCATACGCATCGGCACCAACATTAACAACAGCGCGACCAAAAAGTGGCCGGAGCCACAGCAGGGGTCGAGGGTTTTAAGGGCGGCGATATCCTCTGGCCAAGCCTCAAACCAGCCACCCGCCGCTTGCCACAGCTCGCCTTGGCTATCCTTGGTTTTGACAAAGCGCAGGTACTCTAGCGGCACGCCATTAATAGCGGCGGCGCGGCGCAAGGTGGCCTCGTCGCTGGCGGTGCGAAGATCGGCGTCGGTTAAGCGCTTTTTGGCCCACCAGGCGCCGAGGCTGTTATCCAGCAAAAAGCTCACCATATAGGGCTCGGTAAAGAGCTGGGTAACAGGGCTTAGCTCATCGGCGCCAATGGGGACACCGGCGGCATTAACCTCTTCTTTACGCTTGCTTTGCCAAAACTGATAACACCAGCCGAGGCTATCCTGAGCCGTGAACACCGCCGCAGGCAGGGTGAGAATAAGGTCTTCCAGCTCGCGCACCCTATCAATGGCGAGCGGTAAGGCAAACACCGGCGAGTCGCTTTTAAAAATTTGCGGCAACATCCGCTGGGCCAGCATGCCAGCGAGCTGCCAGCCATCTTTTACGCCTTCATCGGCAGCCAGCTCCTGACACTCAGCCAGGGTGACAGCGGTGTATTGGTCGTACATCAGCAGCTGGTTTTGCTCTAAAAAGCGGGCAAATAGCATGCGGTGCCAATGCTCATAGGCCATTTCGGCGCTTAGGTGCGCTATGCCCTGCTTACCATTGGTGTGCAGCTTGTCGCCTAACTGGCGGGCATGGGCACGCAGGCGGTTACGCAGCGCTCGCTCATCTTCTTTTAGGTAGATTGGCGCCTCGCCTAAGCCAACGCCTAAGCGGGTTAAGGCCTCGACTGCGGCAATTTCAGTCAGCTCTCGGGCACGGACAACGGCTTTTTCAAGCAGGTTTCTGAGGGTTTTATCCAGGGCTTGACGCATAAGCGGTTCTCTATCTCAACTAACTGTCATTTGAGTGAGCCTTGCCCAATTGAGCAAGGCTGATATTAACATGGCTCTTGTAAAGGGCTCTTTTTCAGGGTGCTTTATAAGCGCTACTTTAACGACGCAGGGCGATTATCGTTAAGCGCCGCCATCACATCGGCCCGCACCTGCTTAAGCCAGGCATCGAGCTCGGCTTCGGTGTTAATCACCACCTTGGACAGCTGCACCTGCTTGGCCTTGGGCACTAACCTGTCTACCGCCTCTTGCCGTACCCGACTAAAGCGGCCAGCCAAGGCGGAGGTTTTATCGCTCCATTGGGTGAGCGAGGTGTTTTCGATGCTGTCGATGACTCTGTCATTGCCGGAAAGCGGCTGCAACTCGAGGTTATCCAAATGGTGCTTGGTTAACAGCTCGCTTTGCTGAGGGCTTGAAAGCTGCGCCCAAATGGCGTCTTGCTCAAGCTCTTGCAAGCAGGTTTGATATTCATCCTGGAAGTCTTGATACTTCTTCATGATGGCCATGCGAATCGCTTCAATGGCCTGCTTTAGCAGTGGTTCTATGGGGTTAGGCTCAGCCAAGAGACTGCGATTTTGTTCGATGGCACGTTTCTCACTATCGAGGGCATCGTATCCCGCTAACCCTTGACAGTGCTTGAGCGCAGCCTTGAACTCGTCCCATAGGTAAAGACGAGCACTGACCTTATCTGCCTGCGCTTTCCATTGTTCCAACTCTTGCAGAATAATGGGCTGTGATTGGTAGGCGGCCAGCAATTGCGCATTGCCTGACAAGACTTCAATCTCATTCAAGTGCGGGGTCGCAGGCGGCAGCGGCAGTGGCGCATCGCCCCCCGCCTTACGGGCAATTTGCTTAGCCTGGGCTATCGCCTGGCTTAGCTTGGACTGTTCTTCACCGTTAGTACAACTCACCCCAATGGCATTGATTAAACTGCGCACCTTGAGGATTTGTACCGTACTAAGGCTGACCGTTTCGGGGCGGAACTTGGTTTGGCCGACTTTGGCACGCTCAAGACTTTTGGCATCGAGCGGTTTTTCTTGGCCATCGGTCGCCTTTAATACCCCAGAAGCCAACATGGCGTACAGGGCACCGTCGATAGTGTCTTTAGGCCAACCATAAGGGGCATTTTGGAAGTTATCGCGGATTTCGGCGCCGGTTTTCATCACGCCGATAAAACGCTTAATGGCCACGCATACTGGGTGTTTGTCGGCTTCGTCATTAAAGCCAATGGCAGCCAGGGCATTGGCATCGGCCGACTTACTGGCACGGTCGTACACTGTGCCCCAGCCTTTGACATCGACCAGTTTGAATTCGTTGTAAAGGCGCTCGCAGGCTTTTTTACCGCCATTTTCAAACTGTTCGGTAAGGGTCTCCCCCATGACCTCAGAGCCGCCGGCCAATTGCACCATAATGCCGTCAAAAATCTCTTTTAAAATAAGCTTTTTGGTGCGTTCGGCCTCATATTTGCGATGCTCCATAGCGGCTTTAGCATCTTTACCAGCGTCGGTGGCAGGCAGGCCACTCACATCTAAGGTCGTCTCAGCGGCTTTAAAATCGACAATAGCACTTAATAGATCAGAGCGGCGTATGCTGGGCACATGGACGAATAAGGTGGCATTGTCGGCGCTAGCACTTCTCACAGCATCGGTAAATTTACGATCACTGTCTTCAAGCACATGGGCGTACAGTCGCTTATTAGCATCGGCGGGGAGATCCGCATCGAAACACAAATTGATAGTACGGCCTTCAGCCACAGTCCCCTGGTTGACTTTGGCAGCGGCCAATTGTCTACGAATATAGTGCTGAATTTCCTGACTGCGGAATGTCTGGAGCGACTGTGTGTTACCACGCAGGTCGTTTTGCTGCTGCTTGAAGGTGTCATGCCATTTCTGACTCTCGACGGTTTGCAGGCGATATTCAACGCCAGCAGCGCTGTTCATCGGCAGTAATGCGCCCTCTTCCACCAGTTGGCTGAGTAAGCCTGGCAGCCGGGCACGAAGTTCGTGCTTACCTTCACTTAAATGTTCAAGCAGCAAGTCGGCTAAAAACGCTTCCGTTGACGCAATGCCGTGATTAATATCGGCTGGCAACTTGCTCATAAGCAAGATCAATGACAGCAGACGCCCTTGCAACTGCTCATCGTCATTACCGGCTTTTAAGCGGCCTATTTTTTCGTAGATGTCTTTGCCAATCACGCCAGTTTGCAGCAGATTAATGGCAATTTGATCGTAGATAAAATCGGCTGGCACCACACTGCCCAAGGGTTTAAGTGCTGTTAACTTAGTTGCCTCGTGTACGACTCGAAGCTGGTTACGTAGCTGTGAGCCAGTACCGGTTTTGTCCAGCGCTGGTAATACCCGCTCCCAAAAGCGGCGACGTACTGGCAGCAGAGGATAGTCGGCGACCATCCACTGCTCATCATCTTTATTGGATTCAATAACAGAACCGCGTAGATGGCGGTTGATTTCACCCAAGTTTTCTTGAATCACACTCTCAATACTGACTCTGGCGGTTTCCTTTTTCTGCAGGATCACTTTGCGAATAACGGCATCCACATCGGTGTCTTCCAGTTGGACCGATACCTGGAAGCGCCCCATCAGACGCTGCAGGTTTTGCAAGCCAGATAAGGCACTTTGCCCGGTAGCAACAAACAACAAGCGCCCTTTAAATTTGCCTGCTTTACAGCAGGTTTCTATGGCTTCTTGCACTGCATAGGCTTTATCTGGGTCGTCGGCAATATATTGCTGTACCTCATCGAGCACGATTAGGGTTAATGGCATTTCACCATGGTTGGCCAAGGCATCAACGATGGCTTGTACCATTTCAGTGTTTGAAACATCCTCGACAATCTTGTACTGGGCACGCAGCATATCGCGCACTTCTTTTTCATCGCTGCCAAAAGATGGCATGGCATGCAGTAACGCCTTCGCCATCACGGGCGAGACGTGAAGGTTACGCAGCTCTTTTTGCCACAAATCTTCACCTTCTTTACCTTTGGCGTGCTGCTCGATATAGGCCTTTACCTGCGCCAGAATGCCTTCGGCCTTAAGCCAAAGTTCAAATCTTGCCAGGTGGTATTGCTCTGATAATCCGACCGATTTGAAAATAACCGCCAATAACGCCAAACGCACCTTATCATCAGCACCCGCACCTAAGGTGCCGGAGGCGGCATGTAAACCACCCAATTTGGCGCCTAATGTTGAGAGCTCGTCAAAGTGATGACTTATAGCGTCCGGCAAATCAACCAGTGAGCGCGCATCGGTGCCATCATTTATTTTTTGATTGGTCCATAGCGTTCTGAGCATTTTAGCCAGGTGTGACTTACCAGAACCGAAGAAGCCTGAGATCCATACCCCTGGCTGTTCACCGCTGCTTTTTACGTTACGCAGACCTGGCTGTTCACCGCTGCTTTTTACGTTACGCAGAAATGTACTGAGAATATCGTCTAGCCCTTTGGCGTAAGCACCACTACACACAAAGGTGCGAAGCTCATACTCGAGCGTTTCGAGCGCGCCTTGAGACAGGTCGTCTTTTACTTCGGCTACACCATTGTTAGCCAGTTTACTTTCCAGTGGATTTAACTGATAGATATCGCGGTTTAGCATTGTTTCGGTCCCTCGTTAAACGGCTGTGATAGCGGTGGCTTGGTAGCCCCATCCATCCTTGGCATCAAGTAATTTGTAGTTATTGTCGTGATATTCTCCGGGGAAAAACACCACCAAGCGGCCATTCACCTGCGCAGCCAACGATTTAACTAGTGCAGATACTGACAGGAAGCCAAATAGCGCACCACATCCCATTAACGCTACGACAGTGTCGGCCGTTTGCTGGTTGTTAATTTCAGCGCTCAGTAATTTCACCAGTTCATCAGCAAAGTAGTCGTAGCTACCTTCGAGGTATTCAGGGTCTTCAAAATAGGCTTCTTTATAATCCTGCTCGGCCATCCAGTTGGCAAAGGCGTTGGTTAAATCGAGCAGTAACCATGGATGTTGGGCCTCGATACTGGCCTGTTCAAATTCAGTCAATCGTGCTCTAAGCTTGAGTTCATCGGCCTTGTCATACACCACGAAAATGGCTTTTTCCTCGGCGGAGATGGTGTTACTCCAGGGCACACTAATATGGTTGCTAAAGCTGTTTAGCAATTTGGTAAGTCTGTCGGACATGGATTCAATCCTTGAATTCAGGAAGTTTTAATGGTGAAAATGACACTTCTATCACCTCGCTTGCCTGTTTAAAGTGGATCAAGCCTCTAAGCGTCGCACGATGAGCTAATTCGTATAAATCAGTGTGACTCTTTAAGAGCAACTTACACCAGAAGCTGTTGAAAAGCCTTACACCACTAAGCTCGTGGTAATGGGCCAAAACCAAGGCAAATACCAGGTTTACATAGGTAACTTTAGGCTCGCTACGGTATTTTTTAGCCTTGCCAGTGAGATAGCCCGCCTGAGTCCAGGTACCGTTTAAATTTTGCGAAAAGGACTTTAGCGAAGCGGGACTAAATCTGTCCGGGTCATCTTTGGCAAGGTGCACTTCCATGATTTCTCTAAGGAGCAGCTCTCCTGGTTCTAGAGATAAAATTACCTCGGCGGAACCTCTTAAAAGCGGATCTCTGGCAACGGCTAACTGCAATGCCAATAGCGGCTGAGACTCCTCTGATAAATCCCACAACTGACGAAATACCTTAAAAAGCGGAACTTGTGGCGACAAACCATAAAGATCGACCATATGTCGAAAAGTAAGCTTGCGGGCATTCTCACTCGATTTGTGCAGAAGGTTGGCATCGATAATATTAGCGCGGTATTCATCCAACGATGCCTGCTCGGGCAGTGACATCAACAGTTGTGTCAGCTCTTGGATCATCATGCTTCGGGCAGCATGCGCCCCATTTTTACCAAACTTGAAGCCAATTTGAGTCAAATGCGGTAGTTGCTCCATTAATTACTACTCTTTTTCAGCGAACACAGAAACGATGACATATGGTATCGCAGTTTGTTGTAACAGGTTGCTCTTATTCACAAATATTCGCACAAATTACTCGCAGTCATCATCAAATAGGCATTCGCTGTAATCCATTGGTACATGACCTTGCCCTCTGGCTTGAATGACTAAAGAAACGCCCTCAGCAATAGAACAATCTTCACCATTAGGGTGATTACCAATAACTGCATGAGGGGCATAGTGTCTAAATGCAGATTGGAAACGACGCAACATCGCATTTTCATCTGGGAAATCAGGCTCTCGCGCCTTTAACAAGGCATCAAAAACTTCGAGATCCATGAGGGTGCCGTCCAGCCAATTGACTTCACAACGGTAACCAAACTTCCAAACAATGGGAGAATTTGTCATTGATTCGCCCAAGATGTCTGTGTTATTGCCCACTAAACACGAACCGATGACCACACCTAAGATATTATTTTGTTTAGCTTTAGTTTGGATAATCTTTAACGCGTTAGCCAAATTGATGTGATGTAGGCGCTTACCTGCTCCGTGACATGCTATATACACGTAACAGCGGTCGTATTGTACCCTTGTGAGGTTATCAAGCGCCATTTCAAAACTTTTAGCTTCGTAGAAGTGAGAGTGAAACAGATCAAAATTCCCTCTCAATCGCTCCAACCCTTGAAAAAAGGGTAAAACACTGACCGTATTTTGGTCTGACTCAGACAACTCCCATGGAGCTTCTAAAATCAAAATTGCATTCTTTTTTTTCATTTCCCTTTGATATCCTAACTTCTATTGACCCTAAATAGAGGCGTTGTTGATTAAATCATTTAATAGAAGGCAATGCTCCCAAGACTTCTGACCGATTAAGCAACTTGCTGACGAACGGGCATACCCAGTCTAATGACTTTGTTCATCGCCTTCACACCCGCCAATGCCTCTGCGACTTGCCCATTGTAATCACGCAAACTGAGCATTGGACTATTCAACTGTTTATATCGGCCCATGGCGGTCTCTGCTAGAGAGCGCTGGTGATAGCCGTTATCGATTTTCCATTGTTTCAGCTGACCCATTTTCAGTGCTTCTATGGCTTCATTGCGTGGATGCCCCTTTTCCCATAACCCCGCATTTGAGCGTGGTGGGAT
Source organism: Shewanella sp. MF08487 (assembly GCF_050848685.1). Lineage (NCBI taxonomy): Bacteria > Pseudomonadati > Pseudomonadota > Gammaproteobacteria > Alteromonadales > Shewanellaceae > Shewanella > Shewanella sp. MF08487. The sequence continues at coordinate 161,007 of NZ_JBOZPB010000003.1, read as the reverse complement.
GGTCGCTTTGCAGCCTTTACGTTGCAGTAATTGATAACAACCCTTTGTATCATAAGCCCCATCTGCCGATATCTGCATTATCTTTCGCCGTAAAGGATTGAGCAAAGTCGGCAGTACTTCATTATCGCCTACTGACACAAGACTGACTTCAGCTGCAACGACTTCGTGAGTGCTTGCATCTATGGCTAAGTGCAACTTGCGCCATGTGCGGCGTTTTTCACTGCCATGCTTGCGCGTTTTCCATTCGCCTTCACCAAACACTTTCAGACCTGTGGCATCGACAACCACATGCGTTATAGGCCCGCGACTGGAGTTGCGGTACTTGATATTGACTGTCTTAGCGCGTTTACTGATAGAAGTGTAATCGGGGGAGTTAAGTGGCACACTCATCAACGTAAACAAAGAGTTGAGAAAGCCTTCTAGCGCACGCAACGATAAATTAAAGATGCCTTTAACCATCAACGCGGTTTCAATCGCCACATCACTATAGCTAAACCCGCGACCACGCCCGCCATGATGCTCATGGCAGTACCACGCTTTTACAGCAGCTTCATCCACCCAGAAAGTGAGCGAGCCGCGATTGACTAAAGCTTGGTTGTATTGCTTCCAATTAACGATTTTACGTATTGATTTGCCCATGTTTGCCGTCCTGAAGGTGAGTCAGGAGATCTGATCACGGCAACGCCAATTAGTTCACGGATTTGTTCAACAACACCCTAAATAGACCACAATCCACTGTATGGCTGACTATAAAAACATTTAACAATAAAATCAGTGCATTGAATACTTTCAATTCGTATTTTTTAGCGGAAGCTTTAAGTACTTTGAGTTTAATCACAATAAAAGGAGCTTTCGCAGTTTTTTCCGAGCTAAGGTAGCATGGCAAGTCAAGGCTTCTACAACCAATAATGTAACTAGTTTCTCACTCATTAATTGGCAATAGATCTATTACGGTTTTACCTTTTCATGCTCGATTACAGTTATTCATTTTACACTGACTCAATAGCTAAATCTGTTGTTTCTACGAGCTTTTTAAAAAACGTCAGGCATTTTTTCATATCAGGCCGGCTTACTAAATGAGTGGCTTGTTTGTCATTAATAGACCGATGAACAGCTTCACCTCGCTTTTTTATCCATTGGTTTAGTTTAGATTTAACTTGCTCAATATCACTATCAATCCAGGTCCATTTCTCGGTCACATCTATGTATAAAAACCGCTCAAACATTCCCTTGGTTTTCTGAGAATTTGGGGTATGAAAATACTTAAGCTCAGTTTTAAGTGTCGATGTAATAAATTTTCCGACATTCGAGCCAGCAAGGGTTCTCAGATCTACTGTCAACTTTTCCTCAATGACATCTTCGACATAGGTTTCCCAAGCGGTTAAGGTCATGATCAATGCAGCCCGCTTAAGCTCCTCAGGTTCTCTTTCCCTACCTTCAATTTTGTTTAAATGGTCATAGGCTTCTAAAATCCATTCAGCATCTTGAATTGCCTTTTCAAAATTATCTTTAGCTTTTGTCACACATGCTCCCTTATCACTGATATAGGTTATTTTGCAGATCTAACCAACTTGAAAACTGATGCAACGGGTCACAGATCTTGTCCATCGGCGACAAACTCGACCCAATAACAACCCCATGAATACTCAATCCGCTATTATCCTTACGATGACTAATTTTACGGGTTAGTCCAGAAGACACCGCAAACTCACCATCGCTGACGAGCAATATATCTGCTTGATGCCATTTATTTTTATCACTTTGCTCAAGAGCCAAGTTAAGTGGCCCCTCTGCATCTGTACCACCGCCGAATGACATGGACAGAAAAAGTATCATCCGCTCTAAGCCCTCAGCATCGGGTGTCAGCTCCATTTCTGTCACTTCTCCCCTGCTACCAAATAGGTAAACATAACAAGCACGTTTTTCGGTTTTAGCCACACTGATACATTGCAACACCAGCGCCTTGGCAACATTCTCTGGTGTTCCTTGCATGGAACCGGAAGTATCTAGACAAACAATCATGGGACCACGGTTACGATTTATTTTGAAGCCGGATTTTTCTTCCTTAACCTCTTGCTCAAATGTAACCTCTTCAGTGATGACGTCCGTGCCTTCAACAGCGTAACTGAGCAATGCATGCTCAGCTCGCCGGGCATGCCAAAGTTTTTTAAGGATTGGATGCCCCAAAAAAGCCGCTTCTTGAGGCAACATTCGACTGATTGAGTCAGAACGAGTGATCCCCTTGGTTTCCATTGGCACAAGCGGCATAGAAATCTCTTTATCGCGCCTTTTCGTTACGCTCATCTTAGAGATAATTTCTTCAATCACGGGCTCACCGTCGCAATCTTTCATGCGCCCCAGGGTTTCAATCACTTCACGCAATTGTGGGATTTGCTCGACCAGCTTCTGTAATCGCACCATGTTCATCCAACCATGGCTTTGCAGCATTCCTTTCGATAGGTCCCAACCAAGACCAGTGACCATACCTAAATCATCAAAAATCTCTGAAAGTATTTGCCAGACTTCCAACCTTTCGGCCCAAACTGATGGCAATGTAAATGGATGTTGTCCATTTACATTAATTAACAGCAACCAGGCCTCTAATTCAGCCTGGAGCTGACATTCAAGTTTTTTTGCATCTGAAAGAACAAGTGAATTTTTAAGTTTGGCTGAATTGCGTTTGATTTGGATAGCGGCGAATTCTTCTTTCAGCGCTTCTAACGCCTGCTTATATTTGATTTGAGCTAATTGCCGAGCAAGGATTAATGCTCTTGTCTGAGCACCTTCAAGAGCAGATAGTAAATCCAGTATCAAGGCATCGGTGACTTGCGGATTATTTTGACAATAAGTTGCAATACCTGAACGACTAATTACATTAACAATGTTTTGCTGAACAGCCTCAGGTAACCAAGGACAAGGTTGTGATAATGGCTCTCCCGCCAACAACTGATTTCGCAATAATGCGATAGTCATACAGCGAGTAGATAAATCGCCTCCTGGTAGGGTAGCTACAGCTGGCACCAACGAATCAGGTAATAAATCAATATCAACTAACTGCCGCTCCAAACCAGCTAAAATATTAAGTGCTGGAGCCAGCTGTGTTGGTGTTGGTTTTTGTTCATTCACAGAGTTCACCCTCTAACACTGCATCAACTGGAATGCTAGTGTCCGACAAATCAACTTCTTGTTCCCGTGGCAAGGCTTCAAAACCTTGTTTCACTTTTACCAGACGATTGGATAATTTATGGCTGTATTCAAGGGCGTTATCTAAACTCGCAATCACTTTAGAAAGCAGTTCAGGATTTAACCAAAGATGACTTTCAAATACTGTCTTAGCATCTTCTCGCTGTTTGCTTAAAGCGTTGATGTGGTTTTTTATCAACGCAAGAATTTCTTCTACGCCAGCAACACGGCTCTGAACATGCGCTTCAGAATAACTAATTGATTCCATATCGGGTTTAAATGCTTGATTAATCATAATGGCATTTAATGAAGAGCTATAACGTCCGCGACTTGAGGTTGTCTCTTTATTGTCATAGTCATCCCAATAGAGAACTTCACCTTTAGCGTTTATTTTTTGGACTTCTCCAGAGGATTGTAATGTCTGCTTACCTTTATCATTAATAAACAGTGGCCGACCTTTGTTGTTTACTTTCTGCTTTTGTTGTGACTTGTCAGCCTTTAATCGTCCTTCCCAAGTTGCCACTAAACTTGATGCACGTTCATCGGTAAAATCACCATTGATGGCTACAGCTTGATTATAGAGATCTTGCAGCCCAGAAAACTCCTCCGGCTTATTCCACAGACAATGAGGTAAAACCCATGCATCATAGTTACTCACTTGCGTCAATCCAGAGGTGAATGCTGATACCTTCATCAGTTTTATCAACTTGAGCCAACGTCTATCCGAAACGTAAATATTCTCTCGGTTTAAATAGGCCCGAAACTCTTTACACAATGCCAGCACAGAAGAACTCAGGGTAACCTTGTCAGCTAACTGCTGCACCTCAGTAAGATCTTCTAGCTTGAGTCGGATATTCAGCTCAGGCTCAAATTTTTCAGCTGAAAGCTGCAATAATTCACTAAATGAACTATCGGACACTGGACCGACAAAACTACGTAACATAAAGCGATCATATAAAGCAGAAAGCTCCTCACCTTCCGGTAACTCGTTACTCGCAGCAATAACCGAAATTAAGGGCACCTTGTATCGACGATTACCATTATCAAATTCTCGCTCGTTTAATATGGTTAAAAGACTATTCAAAATGGCACTGTTTGCTTTAAAGATTTCATCAATAAAAGCTACTGATGCATCAGGTAGATAACCACTAGTTAAACGAGCATACCTATCATCCTCTAATGCACGAATAGAAAGAGGCCCAAAGACTTCTTCTGGGACAGAAAAACGTGTCAACAAACGCTCAAAATAACTCGCTTCAACAAAGATATTTTTTAGCCGTTTGGCAAGTTCACTCTTTGCGGTGCCCGGAGGACCTACAAGCAAAACATGCTCACCCGCAAGTGCGGCAAGTAAAATCAGCTTAATTTGTTCCTTTCGCTCTAACAGACCAACATTCATCGCAGCCATAAGCTGTGAGATTTTATCTTTACGTGAGAGTGGTTGTATTGCCGTTAATTGTGTCACAGTGGATCTCCTTATGTTGAATTGCATTCCCTGGCTTAATTCAGGGTCAAACTCATATAGCGACTTTTATGCCAATTTAGTCATTGTCGTTTTCTAGACCGAGTTTTTTAAGGCGATTATTTAAAGTTTGGTGATTGTTGTAGCCGAGTAACAACGCCGCTTTACGTTTATTTCCTGACGTAAATGCCAATCCTCGTTCTAAATAGTGTCGTTCTACTAGATCAATAATACTATTTATATCAACACCTTTAGATATATCTCTTTCGAGAATGCCCTCACTATTTTGGAGCGTCGAAAGTATCGCCCTGCGTATATCAACTTCTTCCAATACGGCAGTTTCAGACCATAAGGCTGCCCTAAGAATCGTTGCTTTCAGCTCTCTGATATTTCCAGGCCAACGATGATTACTGATAATTTTTTTTGCAGCAGTGGAAATTTTTTTACCACCTAGAGAAGGGTATTCTTGTGTGAGCATGGCGGTAAACTGATCTGCTAGATGGTCTAAATCGCTTTGTCGAGACCTTAGAGGTGGTAAGGACAACACACCAATGGCAACCCTATAGAATAAATCCTCCCTGAACCTACCCTTGGAAACGTCAGCCATCAAGTCTCGATTAGTTGCTGTGATTAAACGGAAATTGCTGCTACGTTCTTCACTATCTCCCAATCGAGTGAATTTACCATCCTGCAATACTCTAAGGAGCCTGACTTGGGCTGAACTATCAAGCTCGCCAAACTCATCCAAAAAAAGAGTACCTGAATGCGCCAATTCAAAAACTCCTACCTTATCTGAAACCGCACCAGTAAAAGCCCCCTTTTTATGACCAAAAAGTATTGAATCGATAAGTTCTGAGGGAAATGCGCCACAATTGACCGCAACAAATGGTTTATCCCTTCTCGCACTAGCATTATGAATTGCCCGAGCAAACATCTCTTTGCCGGTACCACTCTCACCACAAATCAGCACAGATACTTCATGCGATGCTAAAACTTGTGCCTTGGCTTTAAGTAGTAACATTTCAGGATCAAGGGTAATAATGTCATCAAAAGCGGGATCAGCATCAGAGCCCAATAGACCAAGTTGCCCAAGTTCAATAGGGGCTAAATTAGTCATCGAAGGAATATACTCAGCAGTGAGCTGAAAAGGAATTTCTACAGTATTAACGCCTTGTTCTTTGGATGCTTGATAAAAGTTGCAGGCGAATCGAGTTTTACCGAGTAATATCCATACAGCCTGCATAGCAGGTGTACCCGGACTTAGTAAAATAGACAGTGCAATGGCTTCACGACTAATGCTGTCCAGTAGCTGTTCTGCGGCTAAGTAAATTTCTCCAAAATCAACTGGCGAGGATAAATCGGCCTTACGGGCGTTGACTGGACAACTCTGATTATCACTGAGTAGTTCAAGATACGGAGTAACTAGGTCCGACGGATAATTGTAAATAAGCTCAAGCCGATCAAAGGTAACATTAGATACTGTCGCCCATATAGGGCCAGTCATTTTACTATCCTTTGATTCTAAATCGTTGCCACCAATCCAACTAACCAACACTTTTTCGTTAATTATGTTCATCCCTAAACCAACATTTAAATTTATCAATAGTAAAAGCAAGCATGCCGTACTGGCACTTATTTGTCAGACTTGTTGCGTTTTATAATCTACAGAAAAATAACCATTTTTCAATGCATTTGAATCAATATTGCCTATTACAGCTCTTTGTTTTTCATTTTTGTTGATGTCGATTACTACCTAACAATTAATTACCTTAATGCTTGCCAAAATCCACTCTTACACTTCACTTTCAACCCTAGTGAGGTTCTACCGTCTAACGTCACTGTTTTGGGGAAAATACCTTTATCTACGTACTTGTAAATTGTTGAACGGGCTAAGCCTGTGGTGTCAATCACGTCTTTTATTCGAATAAGCTTTATGTTTGGTGTCATACTGAACTCTTGATAATGGTTTCATTATCTACGCCAGTAATTTTTAACTTTTCCAAATCTTTTCAGATATATATCACTCCTGTGCATAAGCCCATTAACGCTTTCAAGGAGCCTGATATGTCAACAAAAGCGATACACACTAAAGCTGCTCTACACGAAACCACTGATAAGCACGTGACTCAGTGGCCACAAACTGCCGAAGCGATCCTCGCCTCTGCCGCCAATATCATTGCCGAACGTTATGTAAAGAAAGATGCGTATACCAACCCTCAAGCCACTAAGGATTTTTTAACTTACAAACTCGGCGGTTATGAGCGGGAGGTGTTTGCGGTAATGCTGCTTGATAACCAGCATCAATTACTCGAGTTTAAGGAGTTGTTCTTTGGCACTTTAGATGCCGCCAGTGTCTATCCACGAGAGGTGGTTAAGGCAGTATTGGCCGTCAATGCAGCAGCGGTGATCTTTGCCCATAACCACCCGTCCGGTGAATCTGAACCTTCGGCTGCAGATAAACACATCACTCAACGGTTAACCGATGCATTAGCACTTATCGATGTGCGCGTGCTTGACCATATCGTGGTAGGCCGCTTGCCAGTGTCCTTTGTTGAGCGCGGCTTACTCTAGCCAGCGTTTAAACCTGCCACGCCAAATCAAGGAGTCCATCATGATTGAATTTACCGATAGTTTTTCACAGGCCTGTGTCGCCGAGGCCTGCGCCGCTTTTCCTGAACTGCGTAATCGCTTAGCGGTTGAACTCATTTTGCCGATGTTTGTGCGGCCACTTAATGCCGTGGGCCAAGTGATAGGCAAGCCAGTTGTTGCACCACACCGCGAGCTACATAAAACCGTATTATTTGTTTTTCACCGTGATGTGGTTGAGCACTTGCCCAAGGAAATCAGCTTTTGCCGCTATGTTTGCCCCTGTGATAGTTATGGTGTGCCAACAGGTGAATGGCAGCGTGTGATCAACGGTGTGTACTTCAACCATGGCAGCAACGAGCAACCGAATTGGAGCGTACACACTTAAAGAACGTTACCTGTCATCACCCACTCCACTAGTCGGCTGTATTAACCGCTCTTACTAGCACTGGTATTTATCACTGCTCTCGCTAGTCAGCTAATGAGCCCCCTACTCCCTAAAGTTCTTTTCAACCATTGAGGTCACTATGACAACGCTTAAACTTTTCGATATTGAGCACGCCTGGGGCTTACCCCGTAAAGTATCTCCCCGCTTTGGTGCAAGGCTGATTTTACGTGGTCTGCACTTGGATTATCTCCATGACCGTGCAAGCTTTGTTGGTGAATTTCCACCAGCAATTAAACAACAATTTGTCGATGCCTTTCCCGCCATGGTTAAACAGCTTGAACGGCTGGTGGCCACCGGCGATATTGATACCACTGAACAGCACTGCGTCACCATTGAGCACGTTGGCTTTACCTGTGAGGCCGACACATTAGGCAGTCACGGCTATTTGTATATTGCGATTTATCAAACCGAAACTAAACCAAAGCTAAGCCACTGACCACCAGCAACCTCACCCTCACTCGATAACCCGTTCATTATCGTAAGCCAGTACCAATCTCGTTAAACATAACCACCAAACTTTAATCTCCCAGCTCAAAAGCCTTAGCAAGCAGCCCTTAGCGACTCACATTAAACCGCTTAACCAACACCCGTTTTATTAACCAAACCGCATAGACAGCAAAAGCCAAGGCGGACTGCGCCTTGGCTTTTGCGTATGCCCGTTTTTAAATAAGGAATATTCCATGACATTAACTATCAAGCGTAATCAACTGCCAGCGATGCCTGATCGTTTTTACCACGTGATTGAAAAGGAACTGACTGAAGTCACACCAAAAGACGCCAACGCCATCACCCTTAATTTTCGCGATCCAGATTACAGCGCCGAAGCAGGCGGCTTTCATCCCGTCGAAGTGCGGCTTGAGAAACAACAAGATCACTGGCGTTTAGTCTACGTTACCGACTTTGCTTTTCGTGGCCATCCCTTCCCTGAACTGGTTAAAGACATCGATATCTGCTTTAACAGCAAGCAGGTCTATAGCCTATTTAGTGGCTGGATTACTGAGCGGGAATCACAGGGGCTGATTAAGTTGTTTAGCGATAACTTTGTCAGTTACTACCAGATGGAAGCCTATCAAGTGCAGGTGAGCTTGGATTAACTCGCCTCGCCCTCATTTTGTGCGAACATCCTAACCATATCTACCGGTTTCAGTTCTACCCTAATCAAAGAGCTAAGCCCATCACACCCGCGCCCTTGTAACCTAAATCATTACGACAAGCCCCTGTCGTTAACAACAACCAACCTCGCCCGCAACGCCCGTCGTTAGCGGACTTTTTGCTTTGGAGTCCACCATGAAAATACACCGCGAAACCATCCTGTCACTGCCAGAGCCTTTTTATGAGTTGTTAGAACGGCAACTGGCCGCACTCAATAACCCCGACCTCAACATCGTCACCTTTAACTACCGCGATCCCGACTACAGCTCTGATAACGGTGGTTATCACCCAGTGGAGATCAACCTCTACCGCCAAGGTGATGGTTGGTATCTCAATTACTTCACTGACTTTGCTTACTGCGGCGGCCCCTTCCCTGAGCTTGAGAAAGAAATGGAAGTGCTGTTTCAGGAGAAGCAGGTCTACAACAGCTTCTTTGGCCGTTGCTACCTGGAACACGCTGACAGCTTGGTGAGGCTGCTGCTGGAGAACTTTTGCAACTACGTCGAAATGGAGGTGTACCAGGTTCAGGTTAGCGCCGACTGAAGTTGGTGCCCACAAAGGTATTTTGGGAACCAAGCAACGCAGGCCCGATGCGGGTTTGCAATGTGCTGGTACCCACAATCATCACATAGCTAATTGAGGGAACCAAGCATGAACGAAGTCGAAGCGGTCAAGAACCGCGACACCATCAAGCTTATCAGTTACCTGCTCGAACGTCACTTTGGTGAGCAGATGGCCGATGTCTGGAATATCGGCCTTAACCTGGCACTGCGGATCTCTGACTTACTGGCCATCAAGTTCAGCGATATCGACGGCGACCGCTTAAATATCATCGAGCAGAAGACCGGTAAACGGGCCAGCATCAAGCTCAACCCGAAGACGCTGGCGTTGATTGAGGCTATTCATCAACGCCACCCCGAGCATATCTACCTGTTCCAATCCCACCGCTCGAGCCAAGCAAAAGACCAGCATGCACCCGCTAAACCGCTGACACGGCGCGCCGTCGCCAAAGCGTTTGCCTTTGTCGGTGACGATATCAAGTTAGCGCTGGGCACCCACTCGATGCGTAAAACCCGGGGGTATCACCTATATCAAGCCTGCAAAGACATTGGCCGGGTGATGCGCATGCTGCGGCATCAATCGGAAGCGGTCACCCTGCGTTATATCGGCATTACTCAACAGCAAATCGATAAAGACTTTGTCGAGCTGGAAATCTGAGTCAATCAGCACGTCCATTTCATCCTATTCCACCCATTAGCAGATGCGACCTAGGGGTATCTGCGTTATTTTTCTTGGAGTACATACCATGTATACATTTCATCCAGGTGATCATCTGGTCACCAATATAGATCCGCTTGGCTTAACCGAACACCATGGCCTGTATGTGGGTCATGGCCATGTGATCCACTTATCTAAACAAGGCATCATCGAAGAAATTGCTCTGCAGCAATTTGCTGGTGGGCATAGCGTTAGAGTAAAGAAATCCACACTGTTTCCTCATCAGGCCATTGAGCTTGCGCGCAGTCAGTTGGGTCACACCCCATACGGCGTTGCCACCAATAATTGCGAGCAGTTCATCAACGAATGCTTAGAAGGGAGCAGCACCTCTAATCAAGTGAGTAATCTTACCCACATTGCGCTGCAAGGCTCTGCCAGAGCAGGCTTACTGGGGAGCACCGCGTCGAAGTTGGCAACGGGGGCTATCGCAAACGTCGTATTAGCCTCTACAGCCATCAAAATGACCGGCGAATACCTTGGGCTACCCGATAACGTTAACACGCTGCTAGGCACGCCTGGAGATCTTGTTGCCAAGCCTGCCGAATGCCTACTAAAAGGCAGCAGCCAAACCCTGGGTGAGAGTTATGCTTGCTTACGCCAAGGTGAGATAGCCGATGCTGGGTTCAAGCTTGTTACAGGCAGTGTAGAAACTGGCTTAAACACCGTGTTGACAACAGCAGAAGTGGGCATCAATGGCGTAAAAGCCGGTGCTGAGCTGATAGCCGATGCATGGCATTGGTTAAGGTCATAATGCTTCACCTGCAGTATTGAGTACTCAGTCAGCCATAACCCAAACGCTATAAACGAAGCGGCACAACTCGCCGCTATCGTTTTCACCCCTCTTGCGATTACGTTGAAGATTAGCGTGATGACGGCGTAACATGTTTGCCCAATTAAGTGATACAAACTTTCTTCTATCATCCTTGAGCTTATGGCGTTGCTCGGGCAGCCGAGCAAACCGTGTAATCATTATTTTTTTGTACCACGTTATGCTAAGGTATTACCTAGTAGTACTAAGCATTACCTTTGGAGTCACAGATGAGCACAATCAAACCCGTGTCGGTAAAATTAGATGCCGATATTAAAGCCAGAGTCGAGCATTTAGCCGAAACTCGTAAACGTTCATCACACTGGATGATGCGTGAAGCGATCCGTGAATACGTTGAGAGAGAAGAGAAACGCGAAGCGTTGCAGCAAGAAGCGTTACGCGCATGGGAAGAACACCAGACATCAGGCTTGCATGTCACCGGTGACGAAGTGGTGAATTGGCTGGAGTCCTGGGGAAGCGAAAATGAAAAGGCTGTCCCTACATGGCACAAATAATCTTCACTGCCACTGCATTACGTGATTTAGAACGCTTACGTGAGTTTCTTCGCAGTAAAAATCCCCCTGCCGCACAACGGGCTGCCAGCGCCATAATCAATACCATTAGAAAACTGGAAAGCTATCCAGATATTGGTCGACCTATCGATGACAATGACTTTAGCTTTAGGGAACTGCTCATCGACTTTGGTGATACGGGTTATCTGACAATGTACCAGTATGATGGCGGCGAACGATTGACAGTGTTGTGTATCCGACATCAAAAGGAAGCCGGCTATTGATCTGGCCGCGCTACGGAGTGTTCTAGTGGACTATGTCTCAAGTCTGCAGTGTGAAAATGCCATTGCTCTATATGAACGCTAAAGCAAGGGAGCTTAATCCCTTGCTCATCACTCCTTTATTTTGACTCACTCCACCAGCAACCGCATTTAGTAAGCGAATCACTCGGTAATCATGCTGATACGCGACTACAACCAAAGTTGTGATTGCCATTCCCATAAATTTTCGTGTCAGTTTTAGCAAAATAACTTAATCTTTTAAACAAGTCTTGGTAAATGTAAGTGAAATCAGCTTGGTTACGACACAGTAAATATTGAGCATTTACTGGAAAATGGATCAACCCTTGAGCATTGAAAATATCTAACCTTAGTGCACTCGCCCAAGCTTTGTGTATTCTGTTATACATATTAGCCCGACCCAATTCAAATTTCCCTAAACTTTTATACGCATGGCCATTGAAGAACAAACAGACATGGTAATGACACTTATCCCTTCCACTCATCTCTTTAACCCAAATGTAAAATAACTCACTAGCATGAACCTGACCGTCAGTTGTGTTTCGTAGTTTCGCCTGATAATCCGCTTTTAACTGGGCTTTCAATGATTCGAAGAAACGGGTGATCACTGCTGTATCACTCGATTCAAACGTATCAGGAAATCGTAGATCAACTCTTATCGCAAACACCTTTGAATACTCCATAACCACGCCATTTATAACCTTTGAAATTTTATTCAGATATTCTTCAATAGCACCATTCATAAAAGAAAGTGTTTGTAATCCATCATATTGAGGTGTTGTTAACACCGTTAAATTCCTATTAAAAATACTATTCATAACTCACCCTCCATTCCCCATCATTATTTAAAGGGTGTAGTCAACCACTCAAAATTAATAAACTAATTTTGATGAATACGAAACACCCAAGCAATACACCAGACAACTAAATTAAAAACATTAAGCAAGTAATATATAAATTACAGATATAACTACAGATATAACTACAGATATAATACTATTAAAACCCTAAATCAAAATTATCGAAAACCAACCAGGTTCAAGCGAAATTTTAAATTTAGACAATAAAGTTTACTGAGATAAATATTTATCATCACTCTGAATTAATATGCATACTATGAGCAAAATAAATAAATAAATAAATCTTGAGAAATAAACGTTAAACGTTAAACGACTTATTTTGATTAAAAGTAACACTCATAAATAGCGCGCCAGATTTTCAGCTAGTTGAGCATTGTCAGGTTCTTGATTGCAAAATAAATCCATTACTCTAGTCTTACCTATAAAAACTTCAGCCATTGGGTTGCTTTGCTTTAAATAATCTAATGCAGATTGTAAGTCGGCTTTTTTACGAATACAGTTTGGACCATATTGTAAAATATAATTCTTTCTTATGTATCTTATTCCCGAAGCGGTAAATGGCTGAAACCATGCGATCAGCTCCTGTGAATCCAGTACATATTTAGGCGGAGGGCAAAAGACTCGCATAAAATCTCTTGAGAAATAACTTAACAACTCAACGGCTAACCACAAGGATTCTACAGATATTTCAAAATCGTCTGGATGTTCAAAACAATGGATCAAGGCGGCAACTCTGGCAATGTTCTCTGATAACTTGGATGCATGGTCTCTTGCACATGCATACATGCCCCCGGGAGCCATTTTAGTTTCGATGTCATTATAAATATTCCACCAGACTTTTTCAGCTGCCGACGAAAAAAACACCTTTTGTCGATGCCGATAATCAACTAATCCCAATGACTGCTCGAGTAATTGTCTAATCCTGCAATTAAACTCTTCGATACCCTCACGGGAATGCCGATGACCATTAGCTTGGCGAAAACCACAGGTAGAAAGTGGCTCGCAAACTAACATCCGAGATAGAAAGCCATTATCACGGACATTAACGTTAGGCTTATTCAAAAATTTCTGTAACGTATCTGGTTGCACCATGATATGCATCGATAGTCGAATATCATTTAATTTAAAAGATGGTGAGGTTTTTCGATTTACCGTCATATCATCACCACTCCACATCGGGTTAAAATTAGCAGCGTTGCTCATAACCCTACTTTTAAATATTAGATCTCCTTCACTGGAGCCGAAAAAAACATTAGGCAGATCATTTTTTAAACCATCAAGTAACGCTTCACTGGTGGTATCCTCATATATCACTCTAGGGGCTCGAGGTTTTGTAGGTTCTTGTTCAGATAATGCTACCAATTGCTGGGTTGTCTGTTCATTTTCAGCATTATCCAGCGTAATAGTCTTTTTTAATTTTGCTTTTTTTTCCTTATGTATATCCATCTGAATGTTGTAGTCTTTAAAACTTTTCTGATAAACAGCCTCTTGTTCTTTTTCAATACTTTTAATCTCTCCCATGAACAAGTTATCAACGGTCGATTTACGTTCACCCGATTGTGCAATGGTCATTACCATGAGTGATACTGGAGCGATTTTCCGAGTAGGTATTTCAACATTGAACACCCCTTGCATAGCGGTTGCCATCGACGTTAACTGACAAGCCAAGATCATACCGTCTGGTGCTTGCAGAAATGCTCTTGCTTCTTCAAACGCTTTCTCCATCTTAGGAGCGACGGTTAGATTTGGAACATAACCGTAGGAGATTGGAAATGATTTCTGGTAATAATAACTATTCATAATTCACCTTTATTCATATTCAGTAAATTGATTGCGATTCAGCTCAGCAAAATCTTCTACTTTGCAGCCACTGTTCGACTTCTTGCATGTACCAGCCAACGGCACGAGCGCCAAGGCAAACTTTTCGAGGAAAAAGTGGATCAAACCTGGGGGATTTGGGATTGAGTTTATCGTAGATAGTTGAACGCGAAAGCCCTGTAAGCTGAACCAAGGTCTTCAGTCTAATAATGGAATTGCTTGTGAGAGTTGTGTTCATAATCGTCCTCAGAGTTGTGAATAAACGTCTACAACCCTGAGATTAGATGGTTATCAAGCATGAATAAACGGGGTAAAAACGGTCCCCCTTGCTCACCTAAAGTGCATTATTCATTGTATTATATGCGTTTTTTTGGTCCCCAAGGAAATTTTCTCGGTCTTAAAATTAATTCTGCGTATTTAGCATTATCACTCGAAAAACCTTCTCCCTCTGTCCCCTCTAAAAACTTTATAATTTGAGCTGTTATATTTTTATTGTATTTTTCCTGATTATGCCAAAAACGTTCAAGGCAGTAAGTTAAGTATGAAAACTGGCAACCATCTGCAATCAACTTAGTTTTACCGCATAGGCCATTGGGATTAGGGTTGAGAAAAAAAGCCGCCGCTTCTGCCTTTTTTGGAGCATATTTTAATTGATTGATAATCAACTCTACCAATCCTTTAACTTTTGGCGGATTAGCCGTTTTCCCCCAATAATAACGGAAGCCTAAAATAGATAATTGGTCCAGATCGGATTGATTACGTAGGAAATCTTTAACATAGTAAGGACTTGTTTCGGGAATGTCAGGGGTATCTATCTTTCGTTCAACATCTTGATGAACAAATGAAAGAATATCACGTTCAAAAACATAAACTGAATCTATTTTAGTTGGTAAGTCTTCTAGCTCATTTACAATAAAATGTGTATTGGATAAAAATTTAAAGCTTTTTCTTGTAAAGGAAAATTTAATGTTGTAATTATAGTCATGGAAATCTGACTGCCAATTTATCCCCAACTCTTTTGCGTTAATAGGTACTTCATGTATTTCTATATATTTCTCACCACTCATCAATTCAAGTTCGAAGTTTTCAGTATACAAGTAAAATTCCGTGATGAATTTCAAATTAACGATCCCGTTTTTTATTAACATGGTTAAGTCATCACTCCCTAACCTTAGATATTCTGCTTTCGGAACCAATGATGCCACAGAGAATGATTCACTACGTTTCAATTTATTCCGTGCAACCTTTCTATACATAGAATCCTCTCTAGTCAGATATGGCCCATTACGATTTTTATACGTACTCCTTTCATATACGGCCCAAATATTAATATTAACAGGAGAAAAAATTAAAACAGGTTTATTTTCTTTCAAAAGGTGCTGTACAACCTCATCTCGGCTAGCATTTAAGTTCACCTTCGATAACTCTACAATTTTTTGCATTGATACAATCCTTTTATCTGCTATTTCTGCTACTAATAGCAGAAATAGCAGATAAAATAAATTTGATTATTGAAATTTTCCTCACCAGATAGCTTAACTTGTGAATATTTTCAACCTGTCATCGTGACTATGTGTAAAAAATATGCTTAAAGTGAGTTTTCGTAATGCGCTAAGGTTTAACACTCTATACCTTGGAAGTTTAAGCAAGCAAGTTCACTTTAGTGATTTTCATTTATATATAAGAGTCTGGAGGGCCCCTTTTAGTCACTCTTCAGCGATAACCATTCCAATCCCTGCTCTGCAAAGACGAATAATCTATCGCTATAACCTTGAGAGATCACACTGCGGATGATCTCAGGGTCAATATTCAAATGATCATGTACCAGTGCATTACGCAGGCCGATCACTTTACGCCAGCCATTTAATTCATCAGCTGATTGTGATCCTCGTTGACACAGGATCTCAAATGCTTGGTAGGCATCCTGCGGACTATATCCAGCCAGTGCCTTAGCCCAATGTTTGGCAATGCCAATGCAAGCTTCAATAGAGACCTGTAGTATTCGCTCTGCAGCACGATATTCAAGATTCGAAAGAGGACGCTGACTAAGTAATTGACGTAACTCTCCAAGCTCGGCTTGATACCGGTTAAGGCTTAAGCGCAATGACGTGATATAGCCATTATCCAAAATAATAAAGTGGTTTGGGGCTGAATAATCGAGTTCCATTTGCGACATTATGCGAGACGCTTCTTGCATTCTTCGGCCTTCATCTCGACTAAAGATAAGTTTGTTGGCATTAATGATTCCGAAAGCAAGAGGGATAGATGCTAGATTGATATCGACAATGGATAGCTTTCCTTCGGCTAGCCCTAATGCTCGTTGCCAATCCATAGCAAGCAGTTCAGCTCTAATACGAGTATCAAGCACACTGTCCGCCTTTACCGGGTCGAATGCGACGGCTAAATCCCAATCGCTATGCTCGCTAGCATTTCCTTTCGCCTGCGAACCATACAGCCATAATACTGCCACCTCAGAATGGCTTGGAGCTAAAGCGTTTAGTTGGTGCAAATGCTGGCTCTGCTCGATAGTCATTGGCTTGGCTTTAAGTTTGTCATGATGTAAGAGTCACAACCCTGAGTCGGACTTAACAGGTTAGATTCGTGTGTCACGTCCCCTAACGTTTTGACTCAGGGAGATAATCTCTATTCGGCCTTACAGGTCATGCCCCTAATTTTCTTGAACCCGCTGTTACTGACAAAGAGCCCACTGCTGCAGTGGCAATATGGTTGCTCCACCACTCCATTAACTTGGTACGTCGCTCTAGGTAGGTCGTGCGATTATAGGCACTGCGGATTTGGTTTTTATCAACATGGGCTAACGCAGCCTCAATAACATCACCATCAAAGCCTTGCTCGTTTAAGGTAGTGCTCGCCAACGAGCGTAAACCATGACCCGTTGTTCTTCCCTTTAATCCCATGCGCCCTAATGCTTTGTTGATGGTTTCTGAGTCTGTGTGCTTTTTAGGATCTTTAGATGACGGAAAAACGAATTGGCTCTGTTCACTAATCGGCTTAACAGTTTCAAGTATCGCGAGGGTATGCTCTGTAAGCGGGATAATATGCTCACGATTCATTTTCATGCGTGATTCAGGAATAGTCCAAAGTTTGGCATCAAAATCGATTTCTTCCCAACGGGCTCCGGCCGCTTCATTTGGCCTGGTCATTGTGTGCAATTGCCATTCAATCAAACACCGGGTCGTTAACAATAAATTGGCGTTTGCGACGGTCTGCAGCAACTCAGCTAGCTCTGCTGGTTTTAATGCTTTCAGATGTTCTACTTTGCTCTTTCTAAAAACGTCTCGAATACCTGACAACGGATTGGCATGAATGTAACCAGAGTTAACCGAATAGTTCATGATTTCATTCAGCAACTGAGCGGTACGCTTAACCGTTTCAAGATGCCCCTTCTGCTCTAGGGGCTTGAGCGCGGCAATGGCTATGGGAGCCGTGAGTCTGCTAATCGCAATACTCCCCAGTTTAGGGAAGGCATACAGCTCAAGCTTGCGCCAATTGCCTTCGATGGTTTTAGGCTTAATGCTTCCCTGCTTTGAGTCCATCCACATTTGCGCAATATGCTTCAGAGTTTGAGCGTTCTCTGTTGCCGCTTTTAATTTGTTTTCAATTTTAAGTAATTGAGGGTCGATGCCTTCGGCCAAGTTTTTTCGCGCTTCTAGCGCTTTATCTCGCGCCTCAGCTAAGGATATGTCAGGGTATGAGCCTAAACCAAAATAGGTGGGTTTGCTGGTGGAGGGACGTATGTATCTAAATTCCCACGTTTTCCCTGCTGTGCGCACATAGAGATAGAGATTGCCACCATCTGACAATCTATAGGGCTTTGCTTCCGCTTTAGCATTGAGCACCGCTTTTGCGGTCAGCTTATTTGTACTCCTTCCCATACCATTCTCCCCCCTCAAATTAAGCCCCAAAGTAATGCTTGATTTTGGCATTATTTCGCACTCTAAAATCTAGCATTACTTATCACTGAATAAACTCAGATTAATCAGGATATTGCCAAGTTAAATCTGGGCTATAAAATCGAGAAAATCAAGTAAAAAAACGGCATAAAAAATGGGTATTTTTTGAAGTCAAAAGTAATGCCAAAATTTGCCAAATTTCCTTGGCATTACTTTTAGCATTACTAAAGATTTCGGATGCAGTAGGATGTCATTAAACAATATAGGATGGTAAGTCATTGATTTTTATAAAATATAGATAAGAAAAAAGACGCCCTAGGACGTCTTTAAACTTGAATTTGGCGGTGAGAGAGGGAGTCGAACCCTCGATACGTTACCGTATACACACTTTCCAGGCGTGCTCCTTCGGCCACTCGGACACCTCACCATATTGTCGATTTATGTTTTCGTGGTTAATCTTTTACGTAAAAATTCGTTTACGATATAGCACAGCATTGCCGAAATACTGATTCGTTAACGGAGCCGTACTTTACGCAAAAGCCTAATAAGGGTCAAGTAAAAAAGACTCAATTTCAGGCGGTTGCACAATTGCTAAGCAAACCGCCACCAAATTGATTCTTTAATCGATTAATTCACCGTAAACTTATTCACTTCTTTAGACATCAGATTGGCATCAAATGTCAGTGCTTTGGTCAGTTCCCTAAGTTCATCAGAAATGCGTTGGGTATTGAGGTAGATTTCACTAATTTTTAACGCATTACGGTTAACATCCTCAGATACGGCAGATTGCTCATGTGTCGCAGTGGCAATTTGTTCGTTCATACGGTCAATAATGTCTACCTGTTCAACAATACGTTTAAGCTCAAGGCTTGCCTGCTCACCTTCTTTTACGCTGGTATAGGCCTGTTCAAGCCCTTGTTGCATTGCTTTTACGGCAATACTTGCACCTGATTTTAATCTGTCGGTCATATTTTTAATGTCGGCCGTTGAGGTTTGCGAGCGTTGCGCTAAATTTCTTACTTCATCGGCGACCACGGCAAAACCACGCCCCATTTCTCCTGCTCGGGCAGCTTCAATCGCGGCGTTAAGCGCAAGTAGGTTAGTTTGTTCGGCAATACTGGTTATCACATCTAACACCACCACAATACCGTGGATCTCCCGATCAAGATCATTAATCGCTTGAGATGCGCTATTGATATCATTTGCTAATGCTTTAATCGCTTTACCCGTTCTATCGACCCCCATATTGCCGGCTTTCGCATCATCATTCGCTGCAGTTGAGGCTTCGGCGGCTTGCACTGCATTACTGGCAATCTCAGCGACCGTTGCGCTCATTTCAGTCATTGCAGAAGCCACTTGCTCCGCCTCACTGTGGCCCGCCATGACATCTTGCTCCATTGCATGGGTACAAAAATCCATTTGCTCAACAGCTTGTTGTAATTTAGCGCTACTCGCTCGCACCTGTAAGATAACGCCTTCAAAGTCATTCATCATGCCATTAAAGGCGATGGCCAGCTCACCAAACTCATCAGTGCTCGTTTGCTCTAAGCGCACACTAAGATCGTAATTTTTACGTGCATGGGTAACCGTAGAAAATAAATGATGCACGCTATCGTGTAGGTAACGTATCACAGACAAACTTAATACCAACACTACGATTAGCACCCCTATTAAGGTGGCTAATACAAAAAACATTTCTTGGTTTGCTGCAGAAAGTCGAGTCTGAGTGGTATTGAGCAAATCGGTTGAGACTTGTTGTTCAAAATCTCGCAAGCTATCAATACGCAGTGTGGATTTGGCAAACCAATCCTCAGGGCTTTGTTGCTGAATTTTTTGATTGTCTTGGGCTAATGCAATCTCACGCAGGACTTCTACATCTTGTACAACTTGAGAAGATTGAATACGCGCCACGGCTTGCACCAGCTCTGGGGCCGCTAAGGCTTGAAAGCGCTCGAGATAACTATTTTGTTCTGAGACTAATGTAATAAATTTTGCATAAATCTTAGGTCTAAATCCTGTTTGCCCAAAGGTGGAGCTAAGCACTGCGCGCTCAAGCCCTGCCCGTTCTTTCATCTGTAAATAGGCACTAAAGGCAGCAGCTTTGATTGCAATCTCTTGGTTAGCACCGGCTTTTGCCGTTTCATCAACAATGGCTAATAAACGGTTATTAACCTCAGTATAATAAGCGACCTCATCGGCAATATTGATCGATAAATTATCAACTTGCGAGCGAATTGCCGTAAGTTTCCCCAATAAGGTATTGAGTTCCCGGACTTTAGGTGCAAACACTGCTGGTAAAGTATTTTCAGTAATAAATGACTGATACAACTTAAGTTGTGTGTCGGTCATTTTTCTTTGACTGGGTATTTTATCTGCAAAAGTTTTGCCGCCTGAACTAATAAAACCCGCACTCATACCGCGTTCTTTTTGTATTTCATGCACTAAATTACTATTTGTGACAGCAAGATCACTTAACTGTACAACTTGCTTTAAATCCTGACGGTATTCATATTTTTGGACTAAAAAGAGTGCGCCATAAAGAAAACACGCCAATAGCGGGGGCAGTACAACCATGAGTAACTTTTGTTTTAAGCTAAGATTACCAATCCATTGCCATTTCATCGCGTTATTCCTTTTATTTCACATTTGAACATAATAAGAGCCTAATAATGTATAGCATAGGATCGGATTGAGAACGAACCATACATACTGTTTTAGTTAAAATTAAATAGCCTAAAAACATGTGCTTGCGTTAATTTAATCTAAGTTAAATCTAAAATACATGAGTCGCTAGTAGACCTAAGTAAAACAAGTGCATCGAGGCTATTTGGACGGCGTTAATCTGTGAGGAAAATGATGACACCGTTATGTTAAGGTAACGGCGTTACGATAAATTTAATCGTAATAGTAAAAAGCAAACCCGTTTTAGGGTTTGCTTAATTGAGTTGATTTAGCTAAATAATTGTGGAAAAAGCCCTTTAATACCCGCAGCAATAACTTCGATACCGATAGATAACATCAAGAGTCCCATGAGACGAGTAATCACGTTAATCCCAGTTTTACCAAGGATTTTATAAATTATAGATGCCATTCTAAACAGACCAAAGCTCACTAAACCAAACACAATCACCGTAATACACATTGCAATGATATTTGATAATGAATTATGTTCCGCCGCAAACACGATCACCGAACTAATTGCACCAGGTCCTGCCATTAATGGCAAAGCTAATGGGACTACCGCTACAGACTCCATCGCTGAAGACTCGCGGTCTTCTTCTTGGTTACGCTTAACCTCACCTAATTTACCTTGCAACATCGACATCGCAATAATGGCAATCAGGCTACCACCGGCGATCCTAAAGGCTGATAACGAAATGCTGAACATATTCAAAATATGTTGCCCAGCCACAATCGTAACTAACAGGATAACCACTACCGCAAAGTTAGCGACTTTTCCGGTTTGGTTGCGCTCTGCTTCAGTTTGATGGCTGGTTAAACTCACAAATACCGGCAATAAACCAACGGGATTGATAATGGCTACCAAGCCAAGAAAAAACTTAACGTAAAGTGTTAACTCCAAGTTGCAATCCTTATATGCGCATCACGCTATTTTCAGCAAAGTAAACTTCAGGGTGTATTATAGTATCTTAACCGCAGATAACTGAAAAATGAGATTTTTAGGCTAAACCACAAATTCGCATTATCTCCAATTATCTAATATTGATAATTTTAAATCAAAGTTATCGTAATAGATCATATTTTTTGTAATTTTATTACACATAAGCCCTGTTATGATAATGCGGTCACACTATTGCCGGTACTTTTTGTGTAACTTTTTACCATCAAAGAGGATTTAGTGAATACGCCTATTCACTAAATCTTTTTAGGAGTATTAATCATGACAGTGACCAATGCACAAGAACTGGATCTCATGGTCGAGCGTGTAGCGAAAGCACAAGCCGAGTATGCGACATTCAGCCAAGCGCAAGTCGATAACATTTTCCGCGCAGCTGCCCTTGCTGCTGCCGATGCGCGTATCTCGCTGGCCAAAATGGCCGCCGCAGAAACCCGTATGGGTGTGGTTGAAGACAAAGTAATTAAAAACCACTTTGCCTCCGAATACATTTATAACAAATATAAAGATGAAAAAACCTGCGGAATTTTATCTGAAGATGTCACCTTCGGTACTATTACCATTGCTGAACCCGTAGGCATCATCTGTGGCATAGTCCCCACCACAAACCCCACATCGACTGCAATATTTAAAGCCTTAATCAGCCTTAAAACCCGTAACGCAATCATCTTCTCGCCCCATCCTAGGGCCAAAATATCTACCACAACTGCAGCAAAATTAGTGCTTGATGCTGCCATAGCCGCGGGCGCGCCCAAAGACATTATTGGTTGGATTGATGAACCCAGCGTTGCACTATCGAATCAATTAATGACTCACCCTAAGGTGAATTTAATCCTCGCAACGGGTGGCCCTGGCATGGTGAAAGCCGCCTACTCTTCCGGTAAACCAGCTATTGGCGTAGGTGCGGGTAACACGCCTATTGTTATCGATGAAACCGCCGACATCAAACGCGCGGTCAGTTCGATTCTCATGTCGAAAACCTTCGATAATGGCGTCGTTTGTGCGTCAGAACAAGCTGTGATTGTGGTTGACAGTATTTATGAGCAAGTAAAAGAGCGCTTTATCTCTCACGGTGGCTACATGCTATCGAAGGATGAAACCGCGGCGATGCAGCAGGTCATTTTAAAAAATGGCGGTTTGAATGCCGATATCGTTGGCCAAAGCGCCGCCAGTATCGCGCAAATGGCCGGCTTTGAAGTGCCGCACTGGACTAAGGTTCTGATTGGTGAAGTCACCGACATTTGCGACAGCGAAGCCTTCGCCCATGAAAAATTATCGCCACTGCTTGGCATGTATCGTGCCATCGACTTTAACGATGCCATGGATAAAGCTGAAGCCTTAGTCGCACTTGGCGGCATTGGCCACACTTCAGGACTTTATACCGACCAAGATACTCAAACCGAACGTGTACATGCCTTTGGTTTTAGAATGAAAACAGCACGTATCTTGATCAACACCCCAGCCTCACAGGGCGGTATTGGCGATCTGTACAACTTCAAACTAGCGCCTTCGCTGACGTTAGGCTGTGGTTCTTGGGGTGGCAACTCGATTTCAGAAAACGTTGGCCCGAGCCATCTGATCAACAAGAAAACCGTCGCTAAGAGGGCCGAAAACATGTTGTGGCACAAGCTTCCTGCATCCATCTATTTCCGCCGCGGCAGTTTACCCATCGCACTTGAAGAACTGAGCGATAAAAAACGCGCGCTGATCATCACCGACAGATTTTTGTTTAACCACGGTTATTGCGACGAAACCATGCGGATTTTAAAGGCCCAAGGCCTTGAAACCGAAATCTTTTACGATGTTGAAGCCGACCCCACTTTAGCCATAGTCCGTCAAGGCGCTAAGGTGGCCCAAAGCTTTAAACCCGATGTGATTATTGCACTCGGCGGCGGCTCACCAATGGATGCGGCGAAGATTATTTGGGTGATGTACGAGCATCCCGATGTGGATTTTGCCGATTTGGCGCTGCGCTTTATGGACATTCGTAAACGTATCTACAAATTCCCTAAAATGGGCACCAAAGCCATGATGGTGGCTATTCCGACCACTTCAGGCACAGGCTCAGAAGTCACCCCTTTTGCGGTAGTGACAGACGAAATTACCGGTAAAAAATACCCGATTGCCGATTATCAACTCACGCCCAACATGGCGATTGTTGACCCAAATCTAGTGATGGACATGCCTAAATCTCTGACCGCCTTTGGTGGCATAGATGCGGTGACCCATGCTCTTGAAGCTTATGTCAGCGTGATGGCTAACGAATATAGCGATGGCCAAGCACTGCAAGCCCTCGACTTACTGTGCAAATATTTACCCGATGCGTACAACTTGGGCTCACAGTCACCTGTCGCCCGTGAAAAGGTCCACAATGGCGCCACCATCGCAGGTATCGCCTTTGCTAACGCTTTCCTCGGGATTTGCCACTCAATGGCGCACAAACTGGGCGCCGAGTTCCATCTCGCCCACGGCTTAGCCAATGCGCTATTGATCAATAACGTAATACGCTTTAACGCAACGGATCTGCCCACTAAGCAAGCGGCCTTTAGCCAATACGACAGGCCAAAAGCCCTGTGCCGTTATGCTGCCATCGCAGATCACTTGAAACTAGGCGGAAAAACGGATGAAGAAAAAGTCGAAAAATTGCTTGAGAAAATCACACACCTCAAGAAGACGATTGGCATTCCTGCTTCTATCCAAGAAGCCGGCGTCAACGAAGCCGACTTCCTCGCCAAGTTAGATGAATTAGCCGAAGATGCTTTCGATGATCAATGTACGGGTGCCAACCCACGTTACCCCTTGATTAACGAGCTAAAACAGTTGTTCCTCGATAGCTATTATGGCAGTGACTATAGCGATAACAACTAGGCAATCGCCTAACGATGCTAAGCCCGCGCTAAATAAACGCAGCGCGACATAAATGAAAAAGCCCTCGAATGAGGGCTTTTTACTGCGTGACGTACCGTGGCTTACCTAGTTAATGAGTGACTTAATCGATGCGTTAGCAACACGAACGTAAAATCACTTCACTAGCCGCTAGCTCAACTTACGAGCACTAAGCTAATCATTCATAAACTTAATATCACTAAAAATGGTCATCACAACAAACTACGACTAACGCTGCGCCAGTACATAATCGATGGCGCTGGTGATGGCCGCAACCTGCGCCAGATTACATTCGGCAGGCGTGGCTGTTGGGCTATCTGGGTACACTTCTGTGGTGGTGTTATAGATACAACCCGTGACACTGCTGCAAAGCCCTAGTGACTTAAGCGGATAGTTAATCACCCCGTGCTGCACCACAGTCGAGCCAATGATCTCGCCTTTCTCGTCGGCAGGAGCAATGTGCGTCACTTTGCTCACGCCATCGATAATGGCTTTTTGGAAAGCATCCATTGAATGTTCGGTATCGCCCACAGCATAAAAGCCATCTGGAATAGTGCCTTTGTCATATTCAATGCCATCGCGGGCGCACAGCGCTGGACGAAATTCTAACTCATCTGAATCTGTGGTTTCATGCAAATCCACATGCACATCAAAACCTTGCGCAACTGAAGCAACTAAAGCCATCAAGGCCGCCGATTCCTGTGCAGGACTGTTGGCATAGAATGAACGGTTCGGATCGATAGCCTTTGGGTTCCAGCGATTAATCGTCTCGTAACCCCAAGGACTCACGCACACGGCAACCATTAAATTCACCCGTTGCACGTAATTCGCCACTTCATTCGTTAAAAAGGCCAATGCGCCATGCACACCGCTGGTCTCGTAGCCATGCACGCCGCCAGTCACCAGCACGGTTGGCTTTTGTGGATCAAATTGTTGGCTTTTTACCGCAAATAATGGGTAACGCTCGGCGTTAATCGACAAAGCGCCATATTGCACAATGCCAAGCCCAAGCGATGACAGCTCAGCTTCCATCGCCTTGAGTGGCGTCACGACATCGTCTTGATATGAACGCTTGATTTGGGTGCTCGCAAGCCATGCGGCTTTTTCAGCCTCGCCCCATTTCTCGCCAGCAGTGCCGATGGGATAAAACGTTAAATTTGCCATAATTCCTCTATTTTTAGTTCTATTCGGTAAAGTTCTTTTTATTCCAGCTCTTTTTATTCAAGTTCTATTCGTTCAAGCTCTTCTCGCTCAAGCTTTTTCGTTGAATTGCTATTCAGTCGAATGATAGTGCTCGTGTTTGGATGATAAATGAGTACAGCTGACTCAAAGCGTCAGCTGCATGGGAATATCGCGGATCCCGCCGCGCTCTCGCTCGGGTCCAAGGGGCACAAAGCCAAAACCTAAGTACACAGCTTGTGCATTCAATGCCGAGTTCACGGTAAATATGCCCGGATTGCCTTGAGCTACACACTGAGCTTTGGCATGTTCCCACAACATTCGCGCCACGCCTTGCCCCTGTGCATGGGAGGCAACAAAAAGATGGTACAAGTGACTATTCGCCTTCATCCCCACTACGCCTGCGAGTTGGCCCGAGTCCGTTATGGCGACATGGTACTGATAACCCATAGCAAAGTAGCTACCAATCGCTTCTATCGACATGGCATTGACTAAGATTGTAGCGCCCTCTGCAGTGCAAGTTGGGGCAATAAAATCTTGGGTTAATTGAGTGAGTAATACGCTTATTTCAGGGATATCAGTTAAGGTTGCGGCTCGAATATTCATCTTAACTCCTTGATTAAAAACATTTCATGACACAATAAAAAGCCAGAACAGAGTCTGGCTTTTTAAGATACAGTATCAAAAGGCACTTAATCAAAATACACTTGGTCAGAAAACGCTTAGTTTAAATACAGACTAAAAATACTTTGATTGTCAGTTGAGCATTAAATGACTCGCCGATGATAATCCTATCAGGACGAGCCTTGCTTCTATGGGCTTTCGTCGGTGCAAACCCCATAGACGTACAGGCCGTTATTATTTAACCTGAACTCGGGATAACGAGTGTCGAAAAATCTAAATTTAACAAATAAAATCAATGGTATAAAATTATTCGTTTAAAGCGAAAAATCTATTTTCTGACTGAATGCGCAGATTTTTGCGCATATCAAGGCGCTCTGTCGTATGCCATAGCGAGCTATGGTTAGACAGAGCAACGCAGAGAGGCCCGAAAAGATGCCTATTCAGCGGCTCTGCTTATCCCGAGCTCAGGTTATTTCGTCCAGCGGTCCATCCAACCGAAGACATTAGCATACCATTGCTCTAAGTTTTCAGGTTTTAAGATCCAATGGTTTTCATCAGGGAAAATCAATAACTCTGATGGGATCCCTTTACGCTGCATAAAACTGAATGCCGCTAAACCTTGACCATAAGGGACGCGAAAATCCTTCTCACCGTGGATCACCAGCATGGGTGTTTTCCAGTTTTCAACATAATTCACAGGGTTAAACTTCTCATATAACGCTTTGTTATCTGAGTAAGTGCCACCAAACTCATGCTCTGCGAACCACACTTCTTCGGTCACGTAATACATAGAACGCATATCGAACAGGCCCGCGTGGTTAACTAAGCACTTGAAACCGTCGCTCCAGTTACCTTGGATCCAGTTCATCATGTAGCCGCCGTAAGAACCGCCAAGTGCACAAGCATTTTGCGGATCGAGCCACTTTTGTTGCTGGCTCACCGCCGCGAGGCCTTTTTGCAGATCTTCTAATGGCTTACCACCCCAATCTTGGCTGATTGAGTCAGTAAAGGCTTGGCCGTAACCGGTTGAGCCGTGAAAATCCACCATCACGACACCGTAACCTGCACCCGCCCATAATTGCGCATTCCAACGGCCACTGAATGAATTACCAAATGAGCCTTGCGGCCCACCGTGAACGAGATAGGCAATCGGGTACTTTTTACCTTCTTGGTAGTTAGCCGGTTTGATCCAGTAACCGTAAACGTCTTCATTATTCCAACCTTTAAAGCTGAACTGTTCAAACTTACCAAACTTGATCTCGGCCAATTTGTCTTTGTTCACTTCGGTCAAACGCTTAAGCCCTTCACCATCGGTGGTGATACTATAGAGATCGCCCGGTTCAACTAAGGTTTTGCTATCGAAAATCAGTTCATCGTTAGTGACCGCAATTAAACTGTTCGTGCCATCACTGTAGACAGAACGCACATCGCCAAATTGGGTATTAACTTGGAAAATTGAGACTTGACCTAGGTCTTGTGCCGTCACATACAAAGTACGATTGTCAGGAGCAAACATCAGTGAGCTTGGGCTGCGATCCCATAATGGCGCCACTTCTTTAGTTTGGCCAGTGCTAGTATCGCGCAGTATAATGCCATAGCGATCGGCTTCAAAGCCCGGTTTTTTCATCGCTAAATAGGCCATGTAACGACCATCGCTCGAAAATGTTGGCTGCGCATCCCATGCAAGATTGTCTTTGGTTAAGTTGGTTGCGGTGCCGCCTGTCACTGGCACTTGCCACAAATCATAGCTAGTGGTCCAAGCTTGATCTTTGCTGGGGGCTTTCGCGCTATAAACCACAAACTTACCGTCTGGGGTGAAGGTCACTTCTTCCATACCCGAGAAAGGTTTTGGCGGCGTTTCAGTATCTAAACCTTGAGTCACATCCACTACTTTAGTGAGTTTTTCACCGTTTACCGCACCAACAAATAAATGATTACGGGCGTGGTCTTCCCACGTATCCCAATGGCGAACCATTAACTGCTTGTATTCACGGCCCGTCGATTTACGCTCAGCTTCGGCGGTAAATTTATCCTTTGAGCAGGCTAAGTCCTTACACTCGGGGAATACTCGCATGCTGAGTACAACTTGTTTACCGTCGTTTGATAATTTGTAGCCATCAATATCCAAAGGTAAATCAGAAACTTGTACCGCTTCACCGCCCGTTAATGGCAGTTGAAATAACTGGCTTGAACCACTGCGATTGGCAAGGAAATAAATCGACTTGTCGTCATTGGCAAAACTCACATCGTGCTCAGTGCCTGCGGCAGAGGTCAGTTGTAACGGCTTCGCTTTCGTGTCAGTCAGATCCAATAGATACAGATCAGAGCTGCCCTCTCCCTTATCGTTTACCGTTTTAAGACCATAAACTAATTTAGTGCCATCATGGGATACAGTCGCAGAGTGCATCTTATTGAGTTTAATGAGTTGTTGCACAGTAAAAGGCGTTGGATCGGCCGCTTGGGCTGATAACGCCAACCCTGCGGCGCCGAGCGCCAATAGGAGAGGAGCTATTTTCATTGTTATGTCCGTCTTTTGTTGAACAGGTTCGAGGTTTGCAAATATTCGATAATCATCATTGCTGCAAACACGAATGTTAAAAACGATCTGAGATCGTATCTTTTGCAGATAAGCTTGCCACACTATCGAAACAAAAACGCTCAGGCAAGCCAAATGGCGAACCTGAGCGTATTTTTTTGTGACAAAATGTCAGTGGCGCAGCGTTTTACCTAAAGAATAGATATCAGAACTCAAACTTAAGCTATTTTGCTTAAAAAGCCATCAAGTTCAATCCGCTCCATCCTCACCTTTACGCTTTAGCTTTAGCGTTGGCGATATTGACTTTCCAAATGGCTGGGCCGGTTTCGTGGGCATTAACACCATTTGAATCCACAGCCACAGTCACTGGCATATCTTGCACATCAAACTCGTAAATCGCTTCCATTCCTAAATCGGCAAAGGCCACAACGCGAGAATGTTTAATCGCTTTAGACACTAAATACGCAGCGCCGCCAACGGCCATCAGATATACCGCTTTGTGTTTTTTAATCGATTCAACTGTCGCAGGGCCGCGCTCAGCTTTACCTATCATGCCCATCAAGCCAGTTTTCTCTAACATTAAGTCAGTGAATTTATCCATACGAGTTGCTGTGGTTGGGCCCGCAGGACCGACAACTTCAGTGCCTACTGGATCAACTGGGCCAACGTAGTAAATAAACTTATCGGTAAAATCCACGCCTTCTGGCAGACCTTCACCGCTTTCAATCAGGCTTTGAATGCGCTTATGGGCAGCATCGCGACCTGTGAGCATTTTACCGCTCAGCAGAATGGTTTCACCGCTCTGCCACTGCTCGATATCCGCTTGAGTCACTGTATCTAAGTTCACGCGGCGCACATCATCACCCACTTCACGGGTAATTTCTGGCCAATCGGCCAATGATGGCGGCGTTAATTCCGCAGGACCTGAACCGTCTAAATGGAAATGTACGTGGCGAGTCGCTGCACAGTTAGGGATCATCACCACTGGCTTTGACGCCGCGTGGGTGGGTGCCGATTTGATTTTAACGTCTAACACTGTGGTTAAACCGCCAAGACCTTGCGCACCTATGCCTAAACTGTTCGCGCGCTCAAAAATGTCTAAACGTAGTTTTTCTTCGGTAGTTTGCGCGCCACGGGCCATCAACTCATGGATATCTACGCTTTCCATCAGTGCTTCTTTGGCTAATACGGCCGCTTTTTCCGCCGTGCCGCCGATACCGATACCTAGCATACCCGGTGGACACCAGCCCGCGCCCATCGTCGGTAGCGTTTTTTCTACCCAAGCGGCGATATCATCTGATGGGTTTAACATCACCATCTTAGCTTTGTTTTCACTGCCGCCGCCTTTAGCCGCAATCGCCACTTCAATGTGGTTGCCAGGCACCATGTCAATATGCACCACAGATGGGGTGTTATCTTTGGTATTTTTACGGCTGCCCGCAGGATCTGACACTATTGATGCGCGTAGTGGGTTATCAGGATTGGTATAGGCACGACGAACACCTTCGTCGACCATTTCCTGGATCGTCATATCGGTTTTGTCCCATTGGACACCCATACCCACTTTCACGAAAGTAGTCACAATCCCAGTGTCTTGACACAGAGGACGCTTACCTTCGGCCGACATGCGCGAGTTAATTAAGATCTGGGCAATCGCATCCTTCGCCGCCGCACTTTGTTCACGCTCATAAGCTTGGCTCATGGCATCAACAAAATCCTTCGGGTGGTAATAAGAAATGTATTGCAAAGCATCCGCCACACTTTCAATAAAGTCGGCTTGTTTAATCACAGAAGTTTCAGACATTTTATGGTGAGATGACATAGTAGGAGCGCTCCAGCAGCCTTTGCGGCCTAACTTATTTTAATCGTTTTTTTAAATACCAATCACGTCAAATATCGAGTCAGTTCAGCGCCACTAAGGCATTTCAACGCAGCATATTAAGGTTAAATGCCTTACTGGCTCTCGCTTCGCGCGGGCTGCATTTTATGCTGCGTTGGCGGCTTTTGGACTTCAAGCCTTCAACTTGCCTAAAATGCGTTAAATTCCCGCTGAATGAACAGATATTTAACACGACTGGTATCATTCTTTCTGGGCCAATATGATACTCTTTCACATCTTTTTGGGCTACATCACATTTTGAATAGGGTTAATCGATGGCAATTAGGGCGTCAAAACAGCTTGCATCACGCCAACTTGACTGGACATTAAGTACCGCAGCACTGTTCGAACACTTTGCAAATGACACTTGGGCAATTCTGTTAGATTCGGCGAACGCGCCGCACCAAGACGCTAGGTTCGATATTATTTGCGCCAGCCCCATCGCCACGTTAGTCACTCAAGGCGAGCGTAGCGATATCAAGCTTATCGATAAAAACTTGAGCATACCCGAGGCCATAGAGCCAAACCGTGATCCCTTCGACCTGCTCAACACTTTATTAAGCCATTGGTATGCAAAATCTTTTGAATGTAATCTGCCCTTTAGTGGCGGCGCCATGGGCAGCTTTAGCTACGATTTAGGCCGCGGTATTGAATCCCTACCAACCACGGCAACGCAAGATATACAGCTGCCAGAGATGAATATTGGCTTTTATGACTGGGCGCTGGTTTTTGATTACCAAGCTCAATGTTGGCATTTGCTGCATTATTTAGGGGAAGCAGCCCTTGAAATTGAGTTGAAAAATATTCAAGAAAAAATAGTTAAAAAGCGAAATGCCGCCCCATTTACACTTACCAGCCCATGGGCCACCCAAATCAATAAAGCCGAATACACGGACAAATTTAACGCAGTACAAGCTTATTTGCACAGTGGCGATTGCTATCAAATAAATTTAACCCAACGATTTGAAGCGTGTTATCAAGGCGATGAATGGCCAGCCTATTGCCAACTGCGCAATGCCAATAAAGCGCCCTTCTCGGCCTTTATGCGTCTGCCGCAAAATACGATTTTGTCCATTTCACCTGAGCGTTTTATTCAGCTTCGGGGCGTTGATATTCAGACCAAACCCATTAAAGGCACCTTGCCGCGCCATAGTGATCCTACGCTTGATATTCAAGCCGCCAATACGCTTGCCAACTCGCCAAAGGATCGCGCCGAAAACGTGATGATTGTCGATTTACTGCGTAATGATATTGGTAAAGTGGCCGCGGCGGGTTCGGTACGTGTACCGCATCTATTTGAGATAGAAAGTTTTCCCGCTGTGCATCATCTTGTCAGTACAGTGACGGCTAAGCTTGATGCTAAGTACAGCGCCAGCGATTTGTTGCGCGCGGCGTTCCCCGGCGGTTCAATTACCGGCGCACCTAAAATTCGTGCGATGGAAATTATCGAAGAACTGGAACCGTCACGGCGAAGTTTGTATTGTGGTTCTATGGGATATTTAAGCCAAGATGGTCAAATGGATACCAGTATTACTATCCGCACACTGGTCGCCGAAGACGGTAAACTCTATTGTTGGGCGGGCGGCGGCATAGTGGCGGATTCAGAAGTGGATGCCGAGTACCAAGAAACCTTTGATAAGATCAGCCGTATTTTACCTTTGCTGGGCAAAGGCTTATAAAAGTCCCTGAAGTGTTAATACGCCATAATTAATGGAAATATCGATGGAAATGACAGAGTTTAGACTCAGATTTAATTTGCATTCGTTAGCCCAGCAAGATCCTGCTGCCTTCCCATATGGTGGATTACGCAAGGCCGCAGTATTAATTGCACTGCAGGATATAGACGGTGAATTGCATCTTATTTTAACCCAAAGGCCCATGCATCTGCGTGCCCACCCGGGGCAAATCAGTTTTCCTGGCGGTAAAATAGAGCCTGATGATATCGATGCCGTTGCGGCCGCATTGCGAGAAGCAGAAGAGGAAATTGGGCTATCAAAGGATAATGTGGATATTTTGGGCACATTTCCGGCCTATAACACCTTTACTGGATTTGAAATAACCCCAGTGGTCGGTATCATCAAACAAGCATTTGCATTGAAACTCGACCCCGGGGAAGTCGCCGATTGTTTTACTGTGCCGTTAAGCTTTTTTATTGAACCAAGTCACCGCCATCAAAAATCATTTTTACGGCAAGGACATTATTACAGAGTGCATGTCATGCCCTATCAACAACGGTTTATTTGGGGCGCTACCGCAGCCATTATTGACCACTTATGTCGTCAATTAAGTATCCCTGCCGACATCATTTGATGCTGGCCACAAACAGATAAACGCCGACTTAAATCATCAAATGCACATACAAACCCGCAACCACAGAGGTGAGCAGTAGCATAGGGATGTTAAACCAAAATCCTAGTTTACTGTGATGCGCCACATAATAGTTAAATGCCAAACTGATCAAACTTATCGCACCACAAGCCCAAATTAGATACACCAATAATTGAGTTTCATGTGGGTCCCAATTCACCCTGAAGGTGGCGCCACGCGCTAAATAGGCACCCACTTCACGATCTGGTCTCGCCTCACCAAAAACCAATAATGCATAGACGGCAATTGCCCAGCCTAAAATGGATAAGGTCGCGAGGATTATTTGAAAGATTCTGGTCTTGCGCATACCACCTCCCACCGTTTGACACACTTTAATCGTTAAATATCGATATTATTAGACTCAGGATACCTTTTTCAGCTTGAGAAAAGCCACCAGCAAGGTAATATAAACCTCCAAAATTTTCATATAAAACGTTTCGTTGGAGAATTAAGTAACAATGAGCATCGCATCTGTCGCATCTGTATTTAAAGGTGAGCACGCCGTCGGTTCAACAGTCACTGTACGTGGCTGGGTTAGAACACGTCGTGACTCTAAAGCCGGTATCTCTTTTTTAGCTGTTTATGACGGCTCCTGCTTTAATCCTATCCAAGGTGTCGTGCCCAATAGCTTAGATAATTACGACAACGAAGTATTAAAGCTCACTGCTGGTTGCTCTGTCGTGATGACGGGCGCTGTGGTTGAATCTCCAGGCGCTGGCCAAGCATTTGAACTGCAAGTCACCGCACTTGAAGTCGCGGGTTGGGTGGACGATCCAGACACTTACCCAATGGCCGCTAAGCGTCATTCGATTGAACATTTACGTGAATTGGCTCACTTGCGTCCACGTACTAACCTGATTGGTGCGGTTGCCCGTGTGCGTAACTGCTTATCCCAAGCCATTCACCGTTTTTACCACGAAGAAGGCTTTATTTGGGTTTCAACGCCACTGATTACCGCATCAGATACTGAAGGTGCTGGTGAAATGTTCCGCGTATCGACCTTAGATATGGAAAACCTGCCCCGCACTAGCGATGGCAAAGTCGATTACGATAAAGACTTTTTTGGTAAAGAAGCCTTCTTAACCGTATCAGGCCAGCTTAACGGCGAAACCTACGCCAGTGCGCTGTCAAAAATCTATACCTTTGGCCCAACGTTCCGTGCAGAAAACTCAAACACCAGCCGCCACTTAGCGGAATTCTGGATGGTTGAACCTGAAGTCGCCTTCGCTACCTTAAATGATATCGCAGGTTTAGCTGAGGCTATGCTCAAATATGCCTTTAAGGCAGTATTGGCTGAGCGCATGGACGATTTGGAGTTCTTCAATCAACACGTTGATAAAACCGTCATCGAACGTCTGCAATCTTTCGTATCGAGCGATTTTGCCCAAGTAGATTACACCGAAGCCGTTGAGATTTTACAGAAATGTGGCAAAACCTTTGAGTTCCCAGTGTCTTGGGGGATTGATTTATCTTCTGAGCATGAGCGTTACTTAGCCGAAGAACATTTCAAAGCACCAGTGGTAGTAAAAAACTACCCGAAAGATATCAAAGCCTTCTATATGCGCCTAAACGAAGACGGTAAAACCGTTGCTGCGATGGACGTATTGGCCCCAGGTATTGGTGAAATCATCGGGGGTTCTCAACGTGAAGAACGTTTAGACATGCTCGATGCCCGCCTTGAAGAGATGGGTTTAAGTAAAGAAGATTACTGGTGGTATCGCGACCTGCGCCGTTATGGCACAGTGCCACACGCAGGTTTTGGTTTAGGATTTGAGCGTTTAGTATCTTACGTCACTGGCGTTAGCAACATTCGTGATGTTATTCCATTCCCACGTGCTCCACGTACTGCAAACTTCTAAGCACGGTTTAAAACAGCTGCTATAGCAGCTGTCTTGAGCTAAAAACGCGCCTCGGCGCGTTTTTTTATTGTGTCGCTTATTCATTAAGTCACTCTCTACCTAATGATGTAGTCAGCATTGATATCTACATCATTAGATATCAATAGCAGCAAACAATCATCAAAACAC
This sequence comes from Shewanella sp. MF08487, assembly GCF_050848685.1. Taxonomy (NCBI): domain Bacteria; kingdom Pseudomonadati; phylum Pseudomonadota; class Gammaproteobacteria; order Alteromonadales; family Shewanellaceae; genus Shewanella; species Shewanella sp. MF08487. The sequence continues at coordinate 125,552 of NZ_JBOZPB010000003.1, read as the reverse complement.
TCAAAGCGCCGTATTTAGGTTGCATCAAACCTACGCTATTCCTTTATTAAAAGTCCATTTTAGCCAACACGTTATAGCCGACTAAGTAACTCATATTCTAAGAATTATCCTATGACACAGTACAGCATTATCTAATTTGGCCCTTTGCTGCAACGGCGCAGTTAAAAATACACTCACATGACAGTGCAGCCCACTTGACTCATGTTGATATAATGCTGACATATTCGGCGTTTTTCAGCTTGTTCATAGCAATCTGACAAATACTGCTCAAGCATCACCTAAACTCACAGCAAACCACTATCGCATCATTTTCCCCTCAGATAGCTCACCTAGCATAAGCCGCTAACAGACAATTAATCGATAGGTGTCTCGTCATCAGCGTCAAAGTCGTCAAAATACCAATAGCCTAAATTCACCCATTCAGTTAACTGGACCAAAAATGCTGGACTGGTTAACCAAGGCGCTAACGCCATTTTATCGAGTTGATTCACATCACATAATAATGGGATTACTGCGGCCAATTCCACTGCAAGTTGGTATTTGTCACCGTTAATGTAAACTGCACCTTCGGCAACATTAATATCAAAATACAAACAACGAAGACCACCGAGACGTATTAACGGCTGCTCATCAAGCCAAGCAAGCACTTCTGTTTGTGTAATATCCAGCGGCTCATCGGGTAAATCTAACGCACACTTAGATTGAGTTAAATAACGACCCGTAAATTCGCTCACTAACTCGTCACTAAGCATATTCGTCAGCTGCGAGCGTAAACGTGCTAAATCGGTATTATCTACACAACCATTGCGGTTTGATAAGGCGCGATCGGGATCGCTAATCTGCTGAACGCCTAAATCCTGCTCAGAAAGGTGATCCGCCAAGGCGCCTACCATTTCTTTGGCAGATGCTGTGCGATAACCAACTGAGAAGCTTAAGGATTGCTCTAATGTTACCCCCTCGTGTGGAAACCCAGGAGGTATATATAAAATATCTCCTGGCAACAGTTCAGTATCAATAATTGGCTCAAATGATTCAGTGTGTAGCAAAGCGGGATGGGCAATAAATTGTTTGTGTAGCCCTATGTTTCCTACACGCCAACGACGACGTCCTGAACCTTGGCAAATAAATACGTCATAAAGGTCAATATGTGGCCCAACGCCGCCACCAGGCGTTGCAAAGCTCACCATCACATCATCTAAGCGCCAACGGGGAATAAAGTCAAAGCATTGGATCAAGGCTTCAGCATCTGGAACCCAGTTATTTAGGGCTTGTACAATTAACGTCCAATCTTTTTCACCCAAATGATCATAGCTTTCAAAAGGGCCAAACTCTGCCTGCCATTGTCCTTCTTGCTGGTAAACCCGCCTAGATTCGACCAGTTCATCCATCGCTAAACCTGCTAGGGCTTCTGGTGACACTAAATCTTGAAAATGGCTAAATCCTTGACGAATAACCAGTGGTTTTTTCTGCCAGTATTCTGCTAAAAACTGCGCAGGGGTTAAGCCATTAATATCGAGTTGCATAGGGGATGATGTACCAAGTAAACATAAATAAATGGTAATACTAACAGTAAGCTAAAACCAAAAAGCTCGATAGGATCAATAAAGTTGTCGCAGATATGTTTTCATTTCAGCGATGAGATTATCGATTGAAGAATGACGATAAGCATCAATCCAAACAAAAAGGCCAAGCATCAATAATGCTTGGCCTTTAACTGTGTATCTTTGCTTACAAAGGGATTAGAACCCTTCTACGCCTTTCATGTCAGGGAGATGATGGGCAATCCCTTTATGACAATCGATACAGGTCTTTTCACCATTCGCCAGAGAAGTAGAATGCATCTGCGACGCCCGAGGAGATTGGCGGGTAAAGTCCATGTAAGTAAAGTTGTGGCAGTTACGGCATTCGAGCGAATCATTCGCTTTTAACCGTTCCCACTCGTGCTCTGCTAACTCACGGCGCTTACCTTCAAACTTTTCACGGGTATTAATGGTACCAAACACTTTACCCCACACTTCCTTAGAAGCTTGCATCTTACGGGCAATTTTATCGGTCCAGTTATGTGGCACATGGCAATCTGGACAGGTTGCCCGCACACCACTGCGGTTAGTAAAATGGATCGTCGTCTGTAATTCTTGATAGACGTTGTTTTCCATTTCATGGCAACTGATACAGAAAGCTTCTTGGTTGGTTGCTTCAAGGGCCGTGTTAAAGCCACCCCAGAAAATCACCCCAGCCACAAAGCCACCTAAGGTCAAAAAGCCCAGACTATAGTGAACACTCGGACGGTTAAGTACCTGCCAGATTTTTTTCAGTTTATCTAACATGCTAACTCCTAGTGTTTTTTCTGCTCAGTGTTGGCTTTAATAAGATGTTCCATATCAACAAAGTCGTTTTCGACCAGTAGTTTGGCATCTAACTGCGGCACATGGCACTGAGTACAGAAATAGCGGCGCGGCGATAATTCGGCAAGGAAGTTGTTATCCCTATCCATATAGTGCGTCACACTCACCATCGGGGCTTGCGACTCCCCAGTACGGCTTCTAGCGTGACATGCCATGCATTTATTCACTTTCAGATCCAATTGATAACCATCAATTTTATGTGGGATCACCGGTGGCTGCATAGGATAGTTACGCACTTCTTTTATATCTGTATTACGCACATTTTGCATCGCCGGTGGTGTTGGCTCAATATCAATGGGCGCTAAACGTAACGTGTCGATTTTATCTTCAGGAATACTCGTCGCCACGGCATTCGTCATGACGAATGAGCAAAGAGCAAGTAAACCCATCAATGATATTAATTTGAATGTTTTCATGTTCTACTCCTTATGCTTTGACGATCTTCACCGCACATTTTTTATAGTCAGTTTGTTTTGACAAAGGATCTGTCGCATCTAACGTGACTTTATTAATGAGCTGGCTAGCATCAAACCAAGGCACAAACACTAAGCCTACTGGTGGCTTATTACGACCACGGGTTTCAACGCGCGTTTTGATTTCGCCGCGACGCGACACCACTCGCACTTCATCACCACGGCGTAAACCCCGTTTCTTAGCATCTTCTGGGTGCATAAAACACACCGCATCAGGGAAGGCACGATACAGCTCAGGTACACGTTGAGTCATTGAACCTGAATGCCAGTGTTCAAGTACGCGACCTGTTGATAACCATATATCGTATTCTTCATCTGGTGACTCAGCAGCAGGCTCATAGGGCAGTGCAAAAATAATGGCACGACCATCGGAGTGACCGTAAAACTCAAAGTCTTTTCCTGGTTTCACATACGGGTCGCTACCTTCACGGAAACGCCATTTGGTTTCTTTACCGTCAACCACAGGCCAACGTAAACCGTGCGCCTCATGGTACGCATCAAAAGGCGCTAAATCGTGGCCATGACCACGGCCAAAGGTCGCATATTCTTCGAATAAGCCCTTTTGAACGTAGAAACCAAAATGTTTTGCTTCGTTGTTTAGGTACTTAGGATCAGCATCTGTGAGCGGGAACTTTTCGACATTGCCATTTTGATATAGCACTTCGAATAAGGTTTTACCTTTAAATTCTGGATTTGCCGCTAATACATCCTGTGGCCACACTTCATCGGTAGTGAAGCGTTTAGCAAATTCCATCAGCTGCCATAAATCAGAGTGCGATTCACCTGGCGCCTGCACCATTTGATGCCAGAACTGTGTACGACGTTCAGCATTACCATAAGCGCCTTCTTTTTCGACCCACATTGCGGTAGGAAGAATTAAGTCAGCGGCTTGTGTCGTCACTGTTGGGTAAGCATCAGACACCACGATGAAGTTAGCCGGATTGCGATAACCCGGTAACATCTCTTCATTGATGTTCGCACCAGCCTGCATATTGTTGTTAACTTGGACCCAATAGCAATTTAAATCACCATCTTTAAGGCGACGGTTTTGTTCAACTGCGTGGTAGCCAGGTTTAGGTGGAATAATGCCGCTAGGTATTTTCCAAATTTCTTCAGCACGTTTTCTATGCTCAGGATTCGTGACGACTAAATCGGCAGGTAAACGATGTGAGAAGGTACCGACTTCACGGGCCGTACCGCAAGCAGATGGTTGACCTGTTAACGAGAATGGGCTGTTACCTGGAGTTGAAATCTTACCGACTAACAAGTGAATGTTATAAATCAGGTTGTTACACCATACACCACGGGTGTGCTGGTTAAATCCCATCGTCCAGAAAGAAGTCACTTTAGTATTAGGATCGGCATATAACTTAGCCAATTCAATCAGTTTCTCTTCTGATACACCTGATAATTTACTGACTTTTTCTACATTGTAATCGGCGACAAAGGCTTTAAACGTATCGAAATCGATTGGCGTTGAATCCGCAGCCGTTTTAACGTTTTTGGCTTTTTTCTCAAGTGGATGCGTTGGGCGTAAACCATAGCCAATATCGTGGGTTCCCATATGGAAGTTCACATGCTTTTTAACAAAATCCCAATTCACTTTATCGTTTTGAATAATATAGTTAGCAATAAAGTTTAAAATGGCTAAGTCAGTTTGCGGTGTAAATACTATCGGTAAGTCAGCCAAATCGAAAGAACGATGTTGGAAGGTCGATAACACTGACACTTTAACATGGGGGGCACTGAGGCGACGGTCGGTAACGCGGCTCCACAAAATCGGGTGCATTTCCGCCATGTTAGAGCCCCAAAGTACAAAGGCATCAGCAGCTTCAATGTCGTCATAACAACCCATAGGTTCGTCAATACCGAAGGTGCGCATAAAACCTACCACGGCCGAAGCCATGCAATGTCGCGCATTAGGATCGATATTGTTTGAACCAAAACCGGCTTTCATCAGCTTAAGGGCGGCATAACCTTCCCACACTGTCCATTGGCCAGAACCAAACATACCAACCGCTGTTGGGCCTTTGGCTTTAATGGTTTCTTTCCATTTTTGCGCCATGATATCAAAGGCGCTATCCCAGCTTATCGGTGAAAACTCACCGTGCTTATCAAATTTGCCATCTGTCATACGTAGCATGGGCGTAGTTAAACGATCGCTGCCATACATAATCTTGGATAAGAAATAACCCTTGATGCAGTTAAGGCCGCGGTTAACTTCACTATTGGCATCGCCATGGGTGGCAACCACTTTACCCTCGCGGGTAGCAACGATCACAGAACAACCCGTTCCGCAAAAACGGCACGGCGCTTTGTTCCACTCTAATTTTGTCTGTTCTGAACTAGTAATTAAATTACTTGCGCCAGCTGGCAAGGCTAAACCTGCCGCTCCTGCAGCGGCTATCACCGCATTGGCTTTAATAAAGTCACGTCTATTCATGTTCATTCTTCACCCTCTTTAAGCTCTTCACTCTGGTGGTAAACCATAGTGGCGGATAAGACACCAGGAATGGCATTGATGATTTCGATACTTTCCATAATGGCTCGTTGAGTATCCCCTTCGAGCACAACTACTAATTTCACTTCGTTGTTTACGGAAAGCTCAGCATTTTCAATAGTCATAATCTGCTGCCTAACCTCTGCCATCTTTTGTGGCAAAACTTGTACGACTAAACTTGTAATATGAATCTCTTTACTCATCCGACACTTCACTCTTATTTCATGATTTTTATTATGTTAACCAGCACCTGGTGGGCCAGTTAAAATTTGGCTAAACCAAATTGCAAAACCTAAACCGCTAACCAGAAGCACCGACAAAATAGGTGCTAACAATACGGTTAAAAATAGAAAAATTTTGAGTTCTAAGCTCTTGTTTTCATCTGTTTGAGTTGTCATATACGCTCCCTAAAGTACGTCTATCGTATTCACTACCTTATCTTACTTAACGATTTGATAACACTTATATACAATCAAATTCTTTGTCATTTTTGAAATTATTAGCGCAATTTTATTTATCTAAAAGCATGATAGATAAATCTACGATTTTTTAATGTCCCTCTAATTAGGTAATTAACAATAAGCGTGATCCCGATCTACAAAGCGATTAACAAAAATATTACTCACACCACCTTTACAACAGCAACTGCTTAAGACAATAAAGAATTTTAGTTTTAAACCTCATCACCTTCCCCTTATAAACCGCGTTACATAAGCGTTAAATTAAATAATAGTTCACATACTCATAAAGAGACATTTATCACGTGTGAGGCACTTTATTGATCGTGATCAACATTATAGCGCCCCACACACCACAGACTTATTAACATCTTACAAGCATAAAACAGCAGTCAATATAACTACCACTAAACAACCCACAGTGCTGTGTCCCACAAAATTCAAGGTCGTTAGTAATGTCGTACTAGGAGTTAATTAATAAGATGAGTTCATTTACTCGATAAATTGCGGTTTTTTAAAACCCACCAAGAACCCTTTGCCGATGGGCATAGCGTGATAACCGATAAAGATAGAAGTTGAGAACAGGGCTATCGTCAACGCTGGCAACACGATAAAACTGGATCACTGCAGCCCAGCGCTCACCGGTATACAAAATGGCAATCGACTGGAAAGTCGCGCTGCCTTTACACCCTGAATATCGCACCTTACCTATGGTGTGGTATGTGCCGCCACTATCGCCAATCCAAACGGCAGTAGAAGCAGGTCATATCGGTATGAACGGTGAAATCCCCGATATGAAATCATTGCGTATTCCGCTACGTTACCTTGCAAACCTGTTAACTGCTGGCGATGAAAAACTAGTTGAGCGTGCACTTGAGCGCCTGATCGCAATGCGTGCCTATAAACGCTCACAACAGGTCGACAAAGTTGAAGACTTAGAGGTGCCAACGAGCCATAAAGCCTACGCAGAAAATGCCTACGACATGAAAAGCAGTTGCGGCTTTAGTTTTGGTAATGGCTGTGGCGATGGTAACAACGGCGTCAACTTATTTGGCAGCAAAGCGACTGGCGTACGCTAAGTCATTCCTGTCACATTGGAGAAGTAAACATGAAAGTACTGAGTGTTATTTCAATACTACTCGATAACCCGCACGCTGAATTACTCGACGCGCGGGCAGAGTTAGAGGCCATTGTCACGGGATCTGAACTTGATGCCGCCCATCAAGCCCTTGTACTGCATTATCGCCGAGCTATTTGCGATGGATACCATGGTCTGGCAAGCCGAATATGACGGCTTATTCGAGCGAGGACGCTCTTTGTTCTTACTGTTATTTGAACACGTTCACGGTGAATCCCGTGAACGCGGGCAAGCCATGGTCAACCTTTTAGATCAATATCACCAAGCAGGTCTAGATATCAGCGCTAAAGAGTTGCCAGATTATATCCCGCTATATCTTGAGTTTATGTCAACCCAAGGCAGCGAAAATGGCCGTTATGGATTAGAAGAAGTGGCGCCGATTTTAGCGCTACTGGCATGCAGACTTAAAAAGCACCAATCAAATTATGCCAACTTACTCCATGCACTATTGAGCTTAAGCAAGGTTGATGTCGATCTTAAGGATTTACGTGAACAAATCGTTGACGAACAACCCGACAACACCCCCAAAGAGCTCGATAAAGTGTGGGAAGAAGAAATGGTGAGCTTTATGGACAACGCGCAAACAGGCTGTAATAGCAGCAATAAACCCAGTGAAGCGCAGCGTCGGGACCAACACATTCCACTCAATACCGAACTATTGCAGCCTACCAGCAATAGCCAACGGTTGTAAGGAGACCATCGATGAGCCATTTCTCAATATTTGCCTTTGGCATCTATCGCTATGGCGGTGATGTTTATCGGCAGCTGGATCCACTATGACCGTGAACAATACACGTGGAAAGCAAGTTCCAGCCAAATGCTGGAAAACGCCAACTGCATATTGGTAGCGTATTATTTCACATTGGGGTGAGCGGGATTTTCTTCGGTCATTTTTGGGGTTACTCACACCATTAGCCGTTTGGCACGCGCTGGGCCTGACTGCAGAGTTTAAGCAGTTACTTGCCATGGGTGCGGGGGGATTATTTGGGGTGATTTGCTTTGTAGGATTAACCATTTTGATCCGTCGTCGCCTAACAAACCCTCGGGTTCGCGCCACTAGCAAAAAGATGGATATCGTCATCCTCTTAATGCTCTATAGACAATTGATCCTCGGACTTATTTCTATTCCGGTATCTGGCGGACACTTAGATGGCGCGGAAATGCTTAAGGTAATGGCTTGGGCACAAAACAAAAAATTATTCATATTCCTCAATGTAAACTTAATTAGTTAAGCCATCATTTACGCTGCCGCTTTATTGCACCTGTTGATATTGAATTGACTAGAATAGGTCAAGCTTAAATCAATCCAAAATAAATAACATAACCAATTGTTTAAAATACAGTTTAAGCAAGAGCATCACCAGAGTAAACTCATGCCTGATAAAGCCTTATTTGAGTCAATAGCCAGCGGTGAAATAACCGGCTATTGGCTCAATATTAATCTAGGCGCATTTATGACGATTTGGTAAGTTGATTTAATATACGCTTTTCGGAAATAGGATATGCCGTACCTAACACCTGAGCAAAACAAGATACGCGATATTCCTCAATCATCCAGCGAGCTTCAATTAACGCGGGCGGTGTCGGCTGCGATCGCGGCACTTTAGCCAGTTGTGCGTTCAATGCTTCCTGCACCTTGTTAATACTCTGCATATGCAAACGATCGCGGGTTGGATCGACAGGCAGCTTCTCGACACGGATTTCAATCGCTTTTAAGTAACGCGCCACATCGGCTAAACGATTCCAGCCACAGGATTCAACAAACCCTTTAAACACTAGTTTGTCTAATTGGCTTTGAATGTCACTCATAGCAAAGGCGATATCTAAGCTAATTTTGCCCTTGAGACGCTTTTTAATGCTCTGGTATAAGGTCAAAATCTGCTCAACCTTCAAGGCGATTTGCTCAGCGGTCGGGTTGAGTTCTTGGCGAACCCAATCCTTTGCCTGCTCAAATTGGGCTTGATTACGCACATCGAGGGCTTTTTCATCCAACAATTGCTGCACAGCGGCGGCAATAATGTCATCAATTAAGATTTGTACTTGACCGAAGGGATTGAAATACATCGCCAATTTTGCCTTATTCGGCAAAGCTTGCTGCAAGTGTTTCACTGGTGATGGAATGTTTAGCAGCAATAACCGTCGCAGACCTTGGCGATGGGCATCTTGCGCCTCAAATTCATCATCAAATAATTTGATCGCAACACTGTCTTTTTTATCGATCAGCGCCGGAAACGCTCGTACTTGGTAATTGCCTTTTTGTTGCTGATATTGCTGCGGCAAATCGCCAAAGGACCACTCGGTTAACGCTTCTTGCTCTATACCTTTATCCGCCACCTGACGAATGGCCTTCGCCACCACGCCCTGCAACTCGGCTTTTAAGGTATCGAGCACCCGACCTTCGGCCACTAAGTTGTTTTTATCGTCTTCGATTTTAAAGTTCATCTGCAAATGCGCAGGGATCTGCGTTAAATCAAAATCCTCCGGCGATATACGCGTGCCACTCATGCGCAGCAATTGCTTGCACATAGCTTCAAGCAAACTGGCACTAAAAGGCACCATGGCCTGCACACAAGCGCGGGCATAGTCAGGCGCGGGCACAAAGTTACGTCGTAAACTCTTAGGTAAAGATTTGATCAGCGCGATGCACTTTTCTTCCCTTAGCCCTGCCACTAGCCAATCAAAATCGCTATCGTCGATTTGATTGAGCAGCGCCACCGGAATGTGAACCGACACACCATCATCCGCAGCCGCGGGTTCAAAGTGATAACTCAGCTGCAGGCGCAAATTGCCCTTGTGCCACGTATCGGGAAAATCCAAGGTCGAGATATGGTCGACATTGCGCTGCATTAACAGTGCTTTACTGAAATCGAGCAAATCCGGTTGCTCGCGCTTGGCCTTCTTCCACCAGCCAAAAAACAGCTGGGCGTTGTAAATCCCTTCAGGAATGCGCGGCTCGTAAAAGTCCACCAACACTTGCTCGTCCACCAAAATATCGCGGCGACGGGATTTATGCTCAAGGGATTCAATGTCTTCGAGCAGCTTTTGGTTAGCGACAAAAAACGCTTCTTGGGTCTGTAACTGCCCTTCAGCCAAAGCGCTGCGGATAAAAATCTCACGCGCTTCAACGGGATCGATGGGGCCGTATTGCACTTTGCGGCGGTGCACAACCGTCAAGCCGTAGAGCACTTGATTCTCAAGGGCGATAACGCTGCCAGGTTTTGCCTCAAAATGGGGCTCGACATAGCTTTTCTTAATCAAATGCGCGGCTAAGGGCTCTAGCCATTCGGGTTCGATTTTGGCGCAGCAGCGAGCGAATAAGCGTGAGGTTTCGGTAAGCTCAGCCGCCATGATCCACTTAGGGCCTTTTTTGGCCAAAGGCGAACCGGGAAACACAAAGAATTTACGATTACGCGCACCTAAGTACTCGTTATTGTTATCTTTAAAACCCACATGGCTCAATAAGCCCGACAACAGCGCGCGGTGCAAGCTGTCGTAATTGGCTGGCGTATCGTTTAAGCGCCACTTTAAATCGTGCACGGCTTGCTTAAGCTGGGCGTATAAATCCTGCCACTCGCGAACGCGTAAATAGGCTAAATATTCATCGCGGCACTTTTTACGAAACTGACTAGCAGATAACTCTTTTTGTTGATCTTTTAAGTGCTGCCACAGGTTTATCCAGCTAACGAAATCGGAACTGGGATCGGCAAAACGGCGATGGGCTTCATCACTGGCTTGCTTCTTCTCCATCGGACGTTCGCGGGGATCTTGAATTGATAAGCCAGCGGCAATCACCAGCACTTCGTTCAAACAACCTAACTGCTGACTCTCGACCACCATACGCGCCAAACGCGGATCCACAGGAATTTGCGCCAAGTTGCGCCCAAGTGGCGTCAACACTAGCTTGCCGTGTTTACTCTCAACCGCCTGTAATTCTTCAAGCAACAGGAAACCATCACGGATATGGCGTGGATCGGGTGGCTCGATAAAGGGGAAACCGGCGATATCACCCAAACCGATGGCGAGCATCTGCAAAATGACCGAAGCCAAGTTAGTGCGCAAGATTTCAGGATCGGTAAACGCCGGACGATTATTAAAATCCGCCTCATCGTACAAACGAATACAAATACCCGGCCCTACACGTCCACAACGGCCTTGACGCTGATTGGCGCTCGCCTGCGAGATAGGTTCAATCGGTAAGCGTTGCACCTTAGTCCGATAGCTATAGCGGCTAATGCGCGCCGTACCTGGATCAATAACGTAGCGAATGCCCGGCACAGTCAGCGAGGTTTCCGCCACGTTGGTCGCTAATACAATCCGCCGACCTCTGTGACTACTGAAAACTTTAGACTGCTCACCGTAAGATAAACGCGCGTACAACGGCAAAATTTCGGTATCGCGGTAATTACGCCGGCTCAATTGCTCGGCCGTATCGCGAATTTCCCGCTCGCCGTTCATAAAGATCAGAATGTCGCCCAGCCCTTCGGCCACCAACTCATCGACAGCGGCAAAAATGCCTTCGATTTGATCTAAATCGGCATCGCTATCTTGCACTAAGGGTCGGTAACGGGTTTCGACCGGAAAGGTACGGCCCGACACTTCGATAATAGGCGCATTGTTGAAATGCTTAGAAAAACGCTCAACGTCTATGGTCGCCGACGTGATAATAACTTTGAGATCGGGGCGTCTTTTGAGAATTTGTTTGAGGTAGCCCAGAATAAAATCGATGTTGAGGCTGCGCTCGTGGGCCTCATCTATGATGATGGTATCGTATTGATCGAGATTGCGATCGGAGGTTAATTCCGCCAGTAAAATACCGTCGGTCATCAACTTGATATAAGAGTCACTCTTAAGCGCATCGGCAAAACGCACTTTAAAGCCAACCACTTCACCGAGCGGACTTTGTAATTCTTCGGCGACTCGGCTCGCCACACTGCGGGCTGCTAAACGTCGTGGCTGGGTGTGGCCTATCATTCCACGGCAACCTAAGCCCAGTTCCAAACAGATTTTAGGTAACTGAGTCGTTTTACCCGAGCCCGTTTCACCAGCGATGATCACCACTTGGTTGCCCGCAATCGCGCGTGCAATATCATCGCGCATCAAGGAAACAGGCAAGTTTTCAGGATAGTGGATTTTAGGGCGAGCGTTACGGCGCTGCTCAACCTTCTCAAACGCCGCCTGCGCTTGCTCACTCAGCTGGGCTAAGACTTGGGTCTTTTTATCTGAGTCGGCTTCTTTATTGAGCTTAAATAAACGACGACGGATCCGCGACGCGTCGCTCTGATAACAAAGATTAAGAAAGGCGTTCGATAGCGGATGTTTGTCTGAGTTCAAATCCAAATTCCATTGCTAGCATCAAAAACGGCGATCCTAGCAAGGAAAGTGGCGTAATGGTATTGCTAATTTACTCTGCACTCAGTATATGGTGTGTCAGTTTCGCACTGGCTCGACTTAGATTAAACCGGTGACAGATAACATTGTTGCATATAGATATTCATGGCTTTGAGCACATTGGTACGATTAATCGTGCCAATTACTTTGCCATGTTCAACCACTGGATACACTTTAGGTTTAGGCCCTAGCATTTGTTCAGCGAGCTGCAAAATACTGTCATCAGGCCCGACAAACAGCACTTCAGTTCGCATGCAATCCTTCACCACTGAGGTCATATCACAGTGATAGCTACTTTTGATCATCACAGCCAAACAATCCTGCTGGGATAAAAAGCCCACCAAATCGCCCGTATCATTAACCACTGCTGCGCCCATTTTATTATTATCTAACAACTTTTCGACCGCAGTCGCGAGCGACATATTCGCGCGCAGTAACACGGGCTGACGATCCATATGATCGCGGATTTTAATTAAGTCCATAGTCTTTCCTCCCATAATATTTTTCTCGTACTGACCTTAAGCTTTAGTCTAGTCAAAATATTGCGATATCAGTGTGATAAATATCGATTGAGCTCATCTAGTGCATAAAAAATAGTACTGGTTAAAATATCTTAGGCATTTCAATTGAGAGTATTCAAACTCAGTAGGTGACAGAAGATGATTCAGAACCCCATTTCAATGACGAACTTACATCATAAAAATCAACTGATTATTCATCTTGCCAAATCAACACTTGCGCAAGCTCGCCATTGCTGCGGGTAGCACGGTACATGCCTTCGGTATTAAAAGGCGTCGCGATATTACCTCGCTGATCAACAGCAATCACCCCGCCAGAACCACCGGCAGTAATGAGCCGTTGATTAATCACTTCATCGGCCGCTTGAATGATCGACTTTTGCTGGTATTTCACCTTGGCACAAATATCCCCCGCCACTAAGTAACGAATAAAAAATTCACCATGTCCTGTTGCTGAAACAGCACAAACGCCATTTTCAGCATAGGTGCCCGCGCCAATCACAGGGGAATCGCCAATACGGCCAAAACGCTTAGCGGTCATCCCGCCGGTTGAGGTACCTGCGGCTAAGTTACCCTTTTTATCTAAGGCTACGGCGCCTACGGTACCAAATTTATAATCGAGGTCTTTCATCTCAACACTGGCAACTTGCTCTAATTTAGCTGCTTGCAGTTTTTGCCGTGCATCGAGTAATTGCTGGTAGCGTGCGTCGGTATCAAAATGACTATTAGGCACTAAGGTAAAGCCTTGAGTCAGCGCAAATTCTTCTGCCCCTGCGCCAGAGAGCATCACATGTTCGGATTTATTCATCACCGCTAAGGCTAAATCTATCGGGTTGGCGATATGGCGCACGCCCGCTATTGCACCTGCATTCATAGTTTTGCCATCCATAACCGCAGCGTCTAACTCATGCCCGCCGTCATAGGTGTAAACCGCGCCGATACCCGCATTAAATAAAGGACTGTTTTCGAGTACTTTAATCGCGGTTTGAATCGCCACTAAACTGTCTCCGCCCTCTTCTAATATTTTTGAGCCTTTATCAACGGCTTCTTTTAACTTATCTTTGTAAGCGCGACGTTGTTCTGGGGTGAGATTGGCCTTAGAAATCGTGCCCGCACCACCGTGAATCGCAATGGCGAAAGGTTTATCTGCGGCAAACGCGTTCTGTGACATAAAAAGTAGACCCGAAATAATTAAACTAAAGGTAGTTAGTTTTGTTTTCATTCTTTACATCCCCTTAAAAAGTAGCCTCCTTTGTAACCATTTCAACATGTAATTTCAATCCTCTCCTTGCCTGTTGGTTTTATTCTGGCGACAATGATGTCATATCACAGGGAATTTAGAGTGCAGCCATTTTTGCAAATTACTTCACATTACTTTCGTCTTTGCTTATTTCTGAGTTTGATGTCAGTCGTATCGATCGCGTTGGCGGCAGATAATTTTCTTCGGTTATCAGTTTCAGGCGTTAACGAAGCTCTGCAACGTAATATCGTTGCTCATTTAGGCACCTTGCCCGAATCTGAGGTGCAGCGTCGTGCCTTTTTGTTTAATGTTGAGGACAATGTCAGCACAGCGTTAGAGTCAATGGGCTACTATCACGGCGAAATAGACGAAAATCTGATTGAGCATGATAAGGGGCCGTGGGAACTAAAACTTGAAATTACCCCCGGCGAGCCAACCATTATTCAGTGGGTTGATATTAATTTTACTGGCGAAATGCTTGATGACCGCGCCTTTGATCGGTGGCTCGCACAAATTCAAATTAAACCCGGTGATATATTAAACCACGGTGCCTATAGCGAGATGAAATCGCAACTGGTATCCCTAGCCTTGGCGCGCGGTTATTTTGACGGTGAATTTATTGAATCACAGATTAAAGTGAATCGCGACATCAATACCGCCAAAATCATTTTACATTTTGACTCGGGTAAACGTTACAAATTTGGCCAAGTGACCTTCGAGGGGCATAGCTTAGAGCCCGAAATTTTAGATGACCTTATTCCTTTTAAACCCGGGGCTTCCTATTCGACCAGACGAGTGAGTTCACTCAACCGTCAACTATTGGATACTGGCTATTTCGCTAATATTAAAGTCATGCCACAGATCGACGATGTTGATGACAGCCAAATTCCGGTGCGAGTTGAATTGACCCCCAAGGCCAGCCACGCTATCGAGCTAGGTTTTGGGGGTGATATAGGTAAAACAGACCAAGCCTTTGATCCAAGAGTACGAGTGACATGGCGGACTCCGCAAATCAATAAATACGGCCACTCACAGGAGACCAGCCTAGAATGGTCACCCGATAGGCCAAAATTATTAACCACTTATACTATCCCGTTAACACACCCCTTGGATGACCAACTGAAAATCCGCGTTGGATTACTGCGAGATAAATACGGTGTCACCCAAGTTTACGATGCCGATAATCGCGATTTCACGAATACGGGGCAATTAGAATCAACCAAGTATCTTATTGGGTTATTACGTCAACAAAGATTAGATAATCAATGGTTAATGAACTATTCCCTTGAGGCCATTCGCGAGGAATATACTCAGTCAGACATCGATTATATGCCGACATTTTATTTGGCTGGGGTTAACTTTTCTAAAACGACGCGTGGCGATAATTCCCTCGATCCTAAGTCAGGATTTAGACAAATCTACAGCCTAGACTACGCCGACCCCTATTTGGGTTCTGAAACCCGCTTAGCGCGACTGCAAGCTAAATTTAAGTGGATTGATACCTTCTTTGATAAACACAGAATTGTTGCTCGCATCGATTTAGCCGCCAACTTAGCCAACGAGAATGAACTGGCAGAAATACCGCCGTCATTACGTTATTTTGCCGGTGGAGATCAAAGTGTGCGGGGTTATGGCTATCAAGAACTGGGTCCCTATTTAGACTATATTGCCGACGATGGATCACTTAACCGCGAGGTCATCGGCGGCCGCTATTTAATGGTAGGCAGTTTAGAATATCAATATTATGTCACGCCCACTTGGCGAGTCGGCACTTTTATTGATGCAGGTAACGCTTTTGATAATAATCAATTTGAACCGGTAGCGTCTGTAGGGGGAGGTATTCATTGGATTTCACCTATTGGCCCAATAAAACTGGATTTAGGGGTGGGATTGAAAGAAACCGATACTATTGAACGATCATGGCGCATTCACCTGACGATGGGGACAGATCTATGAGCCAGCCCCCAGAGCAACATAAACCCACAGAACAAGACACAGCAAACAACCCGATCACTGAGGTAGGTGATGCAATTAGTGCATCTGTGACGCAATCAGTGTCATGGCTACAAAAATTATGGCGAAGTTTCAAACTGTGGACACGCATTATTATTTATGTCCCCTTAAGCTTATTAATTGTGGTCGCTTTATTACTCGGCACAGAATTTGGCTCGCGCATTACCGTAGGACTCGCAAACCAATTTATCCCCGAGGCTGGACTGACTTATACCTCAGGATCGATTAATAAAGATTTAGTGTTATCGCAGGCCACTTGGTCTATGGCCGGAATCAAAGTTGAGCTTGAGGATGTGCATTTACTATGGCAACCCGCCTGTTTTTTACAAAAACGCTTATGTGTAAATAGCTTATCTGCAACCAAGGTTGATATAACTATTGATACTTTTGCCCTTACAGCCGACAGCGAAACGGTAATTACGCCGCAGGATAAAACACCCTCTGAGCTGCTATTACCTTTTGATATTGTGTTAGATTCAGCCACGCTTAACGCTATTCATGTTCAAGTGGATAATATGCAATTTGCGGCGAATCAACTTAGCGCACAAGCGCAATGGTTTGCCGAAGGCTTATCAATAAAACAGTTAACCAGCGAGGGATTATCGGTATTTATCCCCACATCGGCTGATACTGTGCAAACCAGTTCCGCAACGGGCAACCATAGTCCCACGCAACAAAACGCGGATCCGACTGTCGCAGCGCCAACTCCGGTACAAGTACCAACAATAGCTGCATCAACGGTTGTAAATGATAATTCTGCTGAGTGGGCATTAGCTCAATTGCCAGCCGTGTTTATGCCTTTCCCTGTGACAGTCCACGCCCTAACGCTAGACAACACCACTCTGCAAATTGGTGAACGCAAAGATGCCTTTAGTCATGTTGAATTACAAGGCCACTTTCGTGAATATCAATTGACCCTAGAGCATCTGCAGTTCAACCATACCGATGGTAACGCCGATATTACTGGCAGCTTAACCCTTGATAAAGACTATCCACTTGATTTAGAAGTCAGCCTCATCCTTAACCAATTAGCAGAATTACCCGAACTCACTCACCAAGCATTAACGCTACATTTGAGTCAAAGCGTGGGTAAATTACAGATTAACGCTGTGGCAAAAGGCGATGCGGATCTTATTCTTAATGGCCAGATAACGCTTGGTGACCCTAACCTACCCTACACAGTGAAACTGGAGCAGACGCGACTACAGTGGCCACTGAAGAACCCAGAATACTCAATAAACGATGTGACACTGGTGAGCGAAGGCGATTTCAATCAACAGCAGGCGGCACTTAAAGGTCAACTCACAACGCCGTTTCACAAAGTGCTCGATATAGACACACAGCTCCAAAATCAAGGGGCTAAGTTAACGATTAACAAGCTTGAAGCGCTGGGAGCCATTGGTAAGGTAGATCTCACCGGAGAACTTGATTATCAAAAAGCCATGAGTTGGAACGCTAATATCAAGCTCAATGACATCAAACTACAAGAATTACAACTGCCCAAAACTGATACCACGCAAACTACAACCACCTTGCCTGATAGTTTAATTTCAGGGACATTACGTACTCAAGGTTCGTTTGCAGATCCTCATTGGCAAGTTGCCTTAAGTGACACTGCGCTCAGCGGTAGTTTGCAAGGATACCCCTTCGATATTACAGGGGATATTAATATCAATGATGCTTTGTATGTCAGTTCTAAAGGACTTAATGCCAAAGTGTTAGGTGCGACGCTAGTATTAAAAGGCGAAGCTAATGCCAACTGGGATCTCCAAGGTGAATTACAAGTACCCGATTTTGGTCTGTGGATACCTAAAGCAAGCGGCCAGCTGCAAGCACAAATTAATGTTACCGGTGACGAAAAACATCCCCAAGTTGAACTCACGGCACTATTAGCAGAGTTTGCTTATCAAAATATCAGACTACAAGAATCTAACTTAACAGCCTATTACAAGCCATTAGAGCAGCATGAATTTGCCATTTCCCTAAAATCAAAAACCTTACAGCTGGCAGCGGAACGTATAGACACCTTAACGCTCGGGGCAAAAGGCACTATCAATGCTCAACAACTCACCCTGAATGCCATTGGCGATCTCAGCCTTGATGCGACAGTAAACAGCCAGTACGATGTGAAAAAATCACATCTACAAGTCGACATCGAACGCTTAAACCTCAACACCCCCGTTGGCCCATGGCAACTAGACAAGACAGTCAATCTCGCTTGGGATAAAAACAAGAATCAAGGTAGTATTACGCCGTTTTGTCTTATTAACCCAAATAGCCGCGTTTGCTTAAATAACAACACCCCATTAGGAAACAAAGGCAATGCACAGATAAGTTATTCAGGTAACCCGGGGAAATTATTAATCCCCATATTACCAACGAATATGCGCTGGGATGGGCCCGCATCGCTATTAGCTAACTTTGCTTGGGCCGCAAATCGCAAACCAACAGCAGATGTTAATCTGGATTTTACGCCTGGCAGTATCATGCTTAAACGGGCTAAAAATCGCGAAGTGACTATTAATTATCAAAATCTATCGTTACGAGCCAACTTAGATGCAAAACAGCTAACGACGGCATTAACTTTTGAATCGGAAGGTGTAGCAAGTTGGCAAAGTGAAATTAATGTCAATGTCACGCCCGATCGTGCGCTCGCGGGCTATGCCAATATCAAACAAATCAACTTACAACCACTTGGGGAGTTTTTCCCGCAATTAAATACAGTCCAAGGCTTGCTAACAAGCCAGCTTAACTTTGCTGGTAGCCTAGATGCACCTGAAGTATCAGGCAGCATGGCCTTAACTGAGGGCGCTTTAGCACTAACAGCCAACCCAACCTTGGTTGACAAGATTGACATGTCAATGACATTTGCAGGCCAACAGGCCCAACTTAAAGGCCGTTGGATGATGGGAAATGGTTTAGGCCGAGTGAATGGCCAACTGCAATGGCCACAAGGACAATTTAGCGGTGAGTTAGCCGTCCAAGGTGACAAACTGGCGGTGATCCAGCCGCCACTGGCCATCCTCGATGTATCACCTGATATCACGGTTACGTTTAGCAGTAAGCAACTGGCAGTGAAGGGGCAAATCAACGTCCCATCTGGCAATATCAAAATTATCCCGTTAGCAGAAGGCGGCGTTGCGACCTCTGAGGACGTGGTATTTGAAGACTCCATCGCCGCCACTCAACCCAAAACCAGCCCCTACGCCATAGTCGCTGATCTTAATATCAATGTGGGGAATGAGCTCAGAATTGATGGTATGGGCCTCAAAGGTAAGCTGCAAGGTACTTTAAGGCTACAGCAGCAAGCTTTCCGCCCTCCTTTGCTCTTTGGTAATATCAAAGTCAATCAGGGTAGCTATAAGTTTATGGGCCAAACCCTTAAAATCCGTACTGGTGAAGTACAATTTGTGGGACCAACCTCAGTACCAAATCTTAATATTGAAGCTATACGCGAGATTAAGAGTGAAGACTTAGTCGCTGGCGTGCGCGTAACAGGTACGCCATCGCGCCCTGTCGTCACTTTATTTTCAAACCCCGCCAAAGAGCAGGCCGAAATTTTATCTTATATTGTCAAAGGCAGTGGTTTTAATAATGCTAATAATGAGCAGAATAACTCTCTTATGATGGGCGCAGCCTTAGGGTTAAGCTCACAGGTAAGCGGCGGCGCAATTAACAGCATAGGTAATACTGCGACGGGATTGATTGAAGAATTTGGTTTCTCAAACGTGCAACTCGACACCAACGATGAAGGACGCGTTGCGATCAGTGGTTATATTGGCGAGGACCTAATGGTGAAGTATGGCGTTGGCGTATTTAACCCAGGCTATGAAATGACCGTGAGATATTATCTACTTTCTCAACTTTACCTAGAAACCGTATCGGGTACATTAGGCCAATCCCTTGATATTTATTATAACTTTAATATCAAATAGCACGCTTAGCACAACATCCATTTTATGGGGCTGACGGTAATCTATTCTAAAACCGCTGGATTTGAGAGACAAAAAAAGCGCCATTAGGCGCTTTTTACTTCAATTACGACAATTAAGCGTAAACGAAGTCAACATGCTCAATGAGTGGCTTGAACACGTGGCGTTGCATAGCTTGAACACTTACACCGACTTCTTTACCATCAACAACGATAGTCAGTGTAGAAGTGTAGAAATCTTCATTAGCTTGAATGTTAATGATATCTTTGTGATCAAAAACAATAGAAATTGGCTCTTTGCCTTTGCCATAAATGACAGCAGGTACTTTACCAGCATGGCGTAGGCGGCGGCTCGAACCTTTCCCTATTTCAGTGCGGGCTTGTGCTTGGATAGTGTAAGACATGTGTTTCTCACTTAAATTTAGAGTAAAAAATTGCCGACATTTTCGACCAATGGCGGCTCATATAAAGCGCGCGAATACTAACATAGATACCTAAAGCAC
The DNA here is from genome assembly GCF_050848685.1 of Shewanella sp. MF08487. NCBI lineage: Bacteria > Pseudomonadati > Pseudomonadota > Gammaproteobacteria > Alteromonadales > Shewanellaceae > Shewanella > Shewanella sp. MF08487. Next base: position 104,985 of record NZ_JBOZPB010000003.1, on the reverse strand, counting down.
ACAAGAATCAGGCAATGTCTGAATTTATAACCATTTGCGTTAGTAAAAAAGGAGGTTCTTTATTAACTTAAAGGACTTGTATCGTGGCAGTTACACTAAAGAAAAAGCTTTGCTCTTAAACAAAAAACTCGCGCTCTAGATCACATAGCATCCTAAAAAAGTCTGGTAAGCTCGCGCAAAATTCGATAATTGGTGTGCCATAACATGCCTCATCCACTATATCAGTTGCAACAAGAGAATAAACTTTCATGCCAATTGGCCCATGAACTCGTCTCACTTATCGAAACCGTTCCCTATCAACAAAATACATTAGAATTAAAATGTTTAGAATTACTCGCTTGTACCCAACAAAAAAACCATAGCTTAATTTTGCTGATGCAAACCACTCAGGGTGTCGACATAAAAACGCAAAGGCTCAGACAATATCAATTATCGCAGCGCTTAAGCCTATTAATCTGTCATTGGCAACAGCATCGTGAGCTAAGCACGCTAAACCAGCACTTTATTCCACTGTTACAACATTATTTAATTGAGGCTCAAGCCTTAGAGCAAGCATTTCACCTGCAGATGCAACAATAAAAGTACTGAGTTACCAGTGTCTTACCGGACCACAATCCACATGCACAAAACCAGAGTTAGGATAATAACCTACACCACCGAGCTTCAGCGATAACGCGGCCTCACGCAGGGTTTTTAACTTAACACTTGGAATTGCAATATCCATCGCCATTCCCCGCATATGGTAACTCTTCTTGGCAACACCACCACTGTTGTTCGCTAGTATGGCATTAGTTTTTGGTGATCGATAACCAGAAATAACATGTATTTCATCATCGGTATTTAAGGTCGTTTTAAGCGAATAGAGTAAATCGAATAACCGCTTATCCATTGGCGCAGCAATATTTTGACGATGATCCCGCAGCAAATGATTAAAATCTTTTAATACCTTACTTTGATAATGTCCATCAACCCAATAACTACCATCATCACGTTCTCCGGTATGGCGATTAAAAAGGCTTAATTCGCGGATACCTTTTGTCGAACGACTTGCCACGGCTTTTGAAGGAATAAAAGAGCATAATGCCACACCACTAAGGCCTAACAATAACTGCCTACGGGCAGGACAGATCAAAGTCACACGGTCACCTTTTGTCTATTTTTTGGTCGTTAAAGAGGCAACTTATACTGAATTAATACTAAGTTCAAGTTTTACTCGCTCCATTCTTTACCACAATTTTAAAATGCCGTGTGAGTTCAATTTGTTAGTTATGCAAATAGTAAAGTGATAAAAAGCTCCCTCAACGAATATCGAGTACTGCAGCAGGGACGGCATTGGTTAACTCAGGTTCTAAGTTATATATGTCACTGCGGTAATGATCTTGACCATTATCCTCTAGCCATGCAGTCCAATAAACAAGATGCACGGGCAGCTTTTCTGACAAAGCAAACCATTGTGTATGGGAAACTTCTGGCGCCAATTTGTCCCACAAGCGCTTGTCTTTTACTAAATGTTCCTTAAACCACTGCGCTAACTCAGAAACCTTCTCTATACGAATACAACCCGAGGATAATGCTCTATTATCCTTGTTAAACAAGCTAGGCTCAGACGTGTCATGTAAATACACACTAAAACTGTTTTCAAAATGAAACTTATATTTACCTAATGCATTCTTAGCACCCGGGCGTTGAACTAATTTATATGGAAAAGAAGTCGATGCTAATGCTTGCCACTCTTCTGGCGTATGCTGCACCTTTTGACCATTATAATCATACACATCAAACTTACGCTCACTGAGGTAATGACCATTTTTTTTGATTTGCGGCAGAATATCCCGGCGTAAAATACTGCTAGGGACTCGCCAATCAGGATTAAGCACAACACTGGAGATTTGACTATCTAAAATAGGGGTTTGTCGAGATGGTTTACCGACAATCACCTTAGACTTAAGCACTGTAGTGCCGTTATCCACTAAAGTCATGTCAAAGGCAGGGATATTTATCAACAAATAGCTCGGCGCTAACTTACGCTCAAATAGCCTTTTCCGAATAGTGTTTTTCGCCAGTAATACAGCCCTTGTTTTAGGGGATTGATTCAACCAATACAAGGTTTGTTTACCAATGACCCCATCTTGCTTCAATCCATGCCTTAGCTGAAACTGCTTAATACCCACCATGAGCTCTTCAGTATACACTTGAGTCGTTTCTGACCATGTCGTTAAGTCGCCCAATACTTGTAAACGTTTTGAAATGATATCAATAGCTTGATGCGTCATACCTAAGGTCAGCTTTTCATCTAGCACTAAGGTTTCCCATGACTCAGTTGCATCAAGTTGCATAAGATGAGTAATTTGTTTCAGCACGCTTTGGAATGGAGTATCCATAGGAATAACGGCAGAGGTTACTTCCATCGTTCCAGTGTCATTACATGCCGTTAATAACGTCACATAACGCCAATAACTCACTACATTGGCTTGTATTCGGGCTAAATCTGCCATTGATAATATATTGGGTGAAGCGACCAGCTCACGGTAATCTTGGCTGAATAAGGGATTCACTCCCGCAAGATCTAATAACAACACCTGTGGCATTAATGCCTCCAGTTGCAATTGGGGCTCGGGGTCTATCACGTGAAATCCCGTACTGGACCCAGTACTTAATTCACTGTTTAACTCAGGGCCTAAGTTAGAATTTAAGTCAGGATTTAACTCGCGTTCCGCGCTTGGATTTACGTTTTGTGGAGGGATCTCATCAGCTGCATTAACTAAACTGAAAGGTATTATAACGATAACGGTGAATACTAAACGGCGAAATAATGAGACAGCCAAGCGAGCATCACTTAGTCCCCGGTCTCTCTTTGCCACTGGCACATTTGATATACCGTTTATTAGTACAATGGTGTTGCGCACCAGAGTCGCTAAAACACATTGAACAAAACGATAGAAATAGCGAATGATCTTTTGCAATACCATAAACACTTCCTTAATACGGTCAGCAATCATGTCAGGGATCAACACTACAATATGACTATTCCATGGAGCTTAATGAATTGCTAGCGCTAACTATAGATAATAAAAAGAAAAATGCCACTGAGGTTAGTCAGTGGCATGTAGGACAAACTATGCACTAGTGGCTATTAACAAAAAGACACTAAATCTTCTTCAACAAATTGCTCAGGTAACTTTTGTAAGTTACGTAGCATCTGTGGATTTGCTAACACCATCGCCCTTTCTTGACGATTAAGCAGAGCTAATGCACTTTGCTGACAACGCGCTTCCAATACCTTCACATGCAATATCGCTTCCGTCGCTTCAATCGGTGTACCTGCGGCTCGCAATGGTTGCTTATCAACCATTGCCAAATGCAGTTCCATCAACGCAGGATCTTTAAGAAGCTGTTCTAATGTCCAAGGTTCGGCAATAAAACGTTGATAAGCAGTACGCGCTTCTTGTGCTTGAATACAAATGGTAGCGGGACTACGTTCTTCTGGCGTGGCGAGAATACCAGCACGCTTGAACACTTCGCCAATTTTGACTGAACCTGTCCATGCCGATATAGGCACAGCAAACCACAAACCAATCAAAGCAGGGCTCATCCAAGCTAAAAGTGTTAAAGAGTCTAAAATAGCCGCGTAACCTAACATAATACCCGCTAGCATGTGCCAGCGATGACGGTACAAAAGTGTCAGCCAAGGCATACTGCCATCATCACGACGCTGCGGCGACCAACCACTATCTCGCCCCATCAAAATCGACATCACTGCGCCACAATGAATAAACATCATGATAGGTGCGATTAAGGCTGAAAGTATCACCTCAAAAATCACACTGAGTATCGCTTTAATGCGTCCGCCCACACTGCGAGCAAACTCGCCATCTTTGAGTAGTAATAGCACTCCAAAGACTTTAGGACCAAACAACACACCCATAGTAATGTAGAACAATCTCAATGCTCTATCCGAGTCCATGATGGGCCAAGTCGGGAACAGTGAAAATTGATCGGTGAAATATTCAGGTCGAATAAAGTGTGCCTGCAAAGCCAACATCAAACCGGTCAAAATCAACATCAACCAGAAAGGAGATGACAAATAAGCCATGATACCCGTCAGTAAATGTAAACGGCTTACCCAGTGCAGACCTTTAGTCGGCAAAATACGCGAATGCTGTAAGTTACCTTGGCACCAGCGGCGATCACGCACGGCTAAGTCGATAATCGACGGTGGACATTCTTCGTATGAACCCGGTAAGTCATAGGCAATGACCACACTCCAGCCAGCACGGCGGATCAGCGCAGCTTCTACAAAGTCATGGCTCATGATATGACCACCAAAAGGCGGTTTACCCTTAAGGTTAGGTAGTCCAGCCGCAGTCATAAAGGCTTCGGTGCGGATAATGGCGTTGTGGCCCCAGAAGTTACCTTCTTTTTGTACCCACCAACCTAACCCGGTACCAATTACTGGACCATAAATACGCGCCGCAAATTGCTGTAAACGGGCCATTAAAGTGGTGCCATTGATCAACGACGGAATCGTTTGGATCAAACCCGCATCAGGATCGGCCTGCATACGCTGCGCTAAGCCTGTGATAGTTGACGACTCCATTAAACTGTCGGCATCAAGCACCAATAAATGATCATAGCGCGAACCCCAACGACGGCAAAAATCCGCCACGTTGCCCGCTTTACGGGCGACGTTTTTACGACGACGACGATAATAAACTCGCGAATGCTTATGGGTTTCTTGACGCAACACCAAAAACGCCTGCTCTTCAAGCAAAGCGATATCAGGATCAGTAGTATCACTTAAGATAAACCAATCAAAAGCATGGCCGTGTCCAGTTTGCGACAGGGTTTCTGCCATCACAGAGACCGCAGAAAATACCCTATCTGGGGATTCGTTATAGGTTGGCATTAAAATCGCGGTACGCGTATGCAGCTGCGTCGCATCCAAGTCTTTGGCACGCGGTTTACGTAATAAGATGAGGAAACCCGCAATACCGCTACAAAATGCTAAAGCAATCCAGCAGAAGTTAACCGCAAATAGCACCAATACTAGATACTCTAAGGGTGTAATTCCACCAATACTAAACACTGCGCCCATTTCATAAATAGCAAACAGAGACATCAATAATGCGCCGCCTACTACGAAGAAACGACGAGAGGCACGCGAACGCACGCCATTTGCGACAGTGCTACGGCGCGGAAAACCTTCCGGCATCTTACTTAAATTTTGGGGTTCCATCGCGCCAGGCCGTTCATTTGGCATAGCGCTGCCACCCACGAGGACTTCCGTCTCGAGTACCGAGTTATCGGATACAGTCATATTATGTTGCTCCGTCATGAACCTTACAGCGTCCAGCGATAGAGCCAGGTTTCAACCTGACGAGGAGTTGGGAACTTAAGTTCAGCGCGCAGTTCGATAAGATCTTTATCTTCTGGCTCTAATTCAAAAGCTAAGCGATAGCCATTTCTAGCGGCATTACGGGCAATCACCACATTCGTGACCACACCACCAGACGCTTCAACTTTAGCGACAGGCATTTCATCAGTCATCGGACCTTCTAATTGATAATCAACCACAAATAAACGTCTTGGAGTCGCCTTAGCAATATCGGCACGACCGCTGGCAGAACGAGATACATGCACAGCGCCCATTTTGGCTGCAGGTTCATCACCCCAGCTCATGCGATAGGCAAAATGAAACTCGCCGCCCGCAGGAATTGGTTGACGTGGTTTCCAGTAGCTTACTATGTTGTCATGAATTTCTGACTCAGTCGGGATCTCAGTTAGCACCACTGAACCTTGGCCCCAATTTCCGACAGGCTCAATCCATAAACTAGGACGACGTTCATAATGGGCTTCTAGATCTTGGTATGCCGTATAGTCACGCTCACGTTGGATCAAACCAAAACCCTGCGGTGAGTTGTCAGAAAACGCACTGACTTGTAATTGACGCGGGTTAGCCAGTGGGCGCCACAAATGCTCGCCACGACCGTTTAACATCAATAAACCATCAGAATCATGGACTTCTGGTCTAAAATCGTCGGTATCGTGACGGCCATTTAGCGAATGCAAGAACATACTGGTACTTGGCGCTAGACCTACTTTGTTCAGTTCAACCCGCGGAAACAGTGTCGCTTCCACATCAATGAGCGTGTTATCGCCAGGACGCACAGAGAAAGTATAAGCCCCCGCTACACTTGGGCTATCTAACAAGGCATGTACAACAATCAAGTTGCTGTCATTGTGAGGACGTTCAACCCAGAAGGCACGAAATATCGGGAATTCCTCTCCTTCGGCATCGGCAGTTTTTAAAGCTAAACCACGGGATGATAAGCCATAGGCGTTACCTTTACCCAAAGCACGAAAATAACTTGCACCTTGAAATACCATGAGCTCATCGAACACACCGTTAGTATTCAGTTGGTTATGAATACGAAAACCGGAATAGCCAATATCATCATTGGGCAGCGCTTGAGTAATGACTTCACCCGCAGTGAAATACTTAGGCTCATAGGCCAAATGTGTCGCTTTATTACCCTCAACGATGGCTATTTCAATTAGATCTTGGAAATAAAAACCACGGTGAAACATTTGCATTTGAAAAGGCACACCCTGATCACGCCAAATAGACGCAGTCGGGTTAAAACGAATATCACGGTATTCATCGTATGACAGTTTAGCCAGTCCGGCGGGCAAAGGATCTTTGAGAGCCGCATAGGGTTTCGCTGCCAAACGTTTTGCTATTTTTACGACAGTCTCACCATCAAAATCGCCGGTTTTAGTAAAGCGCACTTGATTTTTGGCCGCAGGCTGAGCAATGGCTTTCGGTGGAGTAACCACTGGAACTGTCTCGGTGGGTTTTGTCTCTTCAGCGTACGCTACACTAGACAAGGCGACAACAGCGCCTAGCGTCAGTGAACATATGAGTGACGAATAAGGTTTGGACGATGGGCAACGCAACAAGCTAACCATAGATAGGTAACCTAAAAAATAAACTAAGAAATCAATGTTTTTTATATAAGCAATGAATTTTTTTCACTCTCAATAGGTGATGAAAAAAAACAACTGCTTACATATCGCGAAAGATATCAGAAGGAGAAAAAAACGCATAAATAAAGATGCGGTTAACCCCTTTTAGACAATACTATTTGAGAATAAGTTTATACTAAAAAAGAATATAAAAATAACATTAACATGCTTATTAATGGTTTCAAAGTTACAAAATAAAATTAATCGTTCAAAATGCGGCATTATTGAAAATCAATAACGCCTCTTAAAGGCTCAATTTAATGTGGGTACACTTAGCTGCCGCAGAATAGTCTTTAAAAAAATATCTATAATAAAACAATTAGTTAAATTAAGCTCTCCTATAATCACCACATTCATACTCTGACTGAATTGATCAAAAAAGCGAGCTTATGTCGCCCTGCCAGCGCCTATGTTTCTCGATTTAACTTGTGCTACTCGCATGGCAGAAAAATAGTTACTGATAATCCACCGTGTTCCCTGGCCGCCAGCACCAGTCGCCCTTGATGTAATTCAATGATGTGATGACAGATAGACAAACCTAAACCCGCGCCAATGCCTTCATTTTCATTCACACGATAGAAGCGTTCAGTTGCACTGGCAATCTGCTGCTGCGTCATACCTTGTCCTTTGTCAGCAATACAAATACAGATTTGGTCATCAACGGCACATGCTGAGACTGATATTTCAGATTCCTTGGGGCTATATTTACAAGCATTTTCGATAATATTTTTTAGTACGAGCAGTAAATAGAAGCGATCGCATTTCACCGTCAAATCGGAGGCAATATCTATGTTCCATTCATAATCCGTAATTTGTGGCATCAGCTGATTAAGCGCATCTTCAATCATCGGCAATATCCCGTGGGATGATACATTAAGCTCATTGATTGAATCGACTCTTGCAAGTACGAGGAGTTGTTCAACCGTATGGCTCATCTGTTCGACACCCGCATCAATGGCCGCTAAATGAAACTTCTGCTGAGGATCATCATCAATCAGGCTTTCTAAACCATGTTGATGTAATTTAATTACCGATAATGGTGTTTTTAGTTCATGTGCCGCATCGGCGCTAAAACGGCGTTCACGGGCAATAAAGCGGGCAATGCTATTGATATACAAATTTAATGCGCGGCGCACAGGTACAAGCTCTTTGGGTAAAGACATAGTCAGTGGCGTAAGATCGTTTGGCGCTCGACTAATTAACTCTCTTTCGAAGGTTTTTAACGGCCTAAATAAAAGATAAAACAACAGACTTACAATCAACAATGTCAAAGGTACAACAATCAAGGGAACTATCACTGCATTATGCATAATTTGAGAGACGAGTTCTTGACGCACATCATCGCGCTGAGCGGTCACAATCCAAACATTATTTTTTACCGAGAAGAAACTAAGTACATGCCAAAGCTGGCCTTCAAACATAGTCTGATGATAACCCTGTACAAAATGCGTAATCGGTTTAAGACCAATATTATCGGATAAAACCAGTGCTTCACCCGCCTCCCCCCAAATCTGAAACGCCAATTTATGTTCATAGGCAAGCTTCAACGCATCCGCTTTTTCAGCAAATGTGCTGATTTGACTATCTGGGACATGCAATATTTGTAGTTTCGTCTGATTTCTAACGGGGACGCCAAGATCTGTATGATAAAAAAGCTCCAGCATTTTTGCAGTTTGTAGCATTTGGGCATCAAAAAGCTCTTCTATTTGATGCTTAGAATCACGGGTACTCAACCAGCTAGAGACAGCGACTGAGACTGAAATACCTGACAAAATCAATAATGTCAGAACCAAACGCAGTGAATACACATCCTGCCCCTTTAATCTAATCACTTAAATTTCCTAACGTCTTTACATACTCAGCAAATAGTTAAGATATCAATACCCATAAACGCGGTTGTTGTCACTGAATGGATCGCATTAATTTATTTCAATCAAGGTATAACCGATACCGCGCACGGTTTTAATCAGTTCGTTAGCGAGTTTTTTACGTAGATGATGAATATGCACTTCAATCGAATTGCTACCAACTTCATCCCAACCATAGGTTAATTGTTCGAGTTGACTGCGCGTCAATACGCGCCCCGCCGACTGGGCAAGTTCAAGTAATAATTGAAACTCACGGCGTGAAAGCACAACATTTTGGTCGCGAAAAGTCACTTCGCGCGTATCTAAACCGATACATAAGGCGCCAATAATCAAACTGTTGTGATCGAGTCCGTACTGACGTCTAACAATAGCTCGAATGCGTGCAGCTAATTCACGCACATCAAAGGGTTTACCTAAATAATCGTCGGCACCTATGTTCAAACATTCTAGCTTAGTGTCAAAATCGGTATTGGCGGTTAGCACTATCGTTGGGATGGATACCCCTTGTTGCCGCCAAGCTTTAAGCAACTCTTTGCCGTTACCATCAGGTAAACCAAGATCGAGCACTATGGCACTAAAACTTTCATTTTTAACCCCCTGTAATGCTTGTTGGTAAGTATTAAGGTGATCAACCTGCATGCCCAGCTTACCCAAGCTTAAGCATATTCCTTGGGCTAATAACTCGTTATCTTCAACCAACATAATACGCATTCAATGTCCTTAACAGAGCCTTTTAAAAGAATCCTTAACGAAAAATACTAAACTTAACATCTTGTTGCTGTAAAAATGCTTCCGCATCTTGGCCATGTAGCATGGCCATAGTCGCCAGCATTCCTGCGGTCACACAATTTGGCCCTAACACAGTTACAGAGCGCGGCGCATGGATAACGGGATAGCCAGTGCGTGGGTCGACAATATGGCCGTAACGCTTTCCATCGACTTCAAAAAAGCGCCGCGTATCGCCACTGGTCGCTAATGCACCCTGACTAATCGCCAGTACACTCGAAGCGTGATCGAGGTGTCGTGGATCTTCAATTCCCACTTGCCATGGCGTCACTTTAGCCACGGGACAAGCGATATCACCGCCAAAATTCACTAACACTGGAATGTCTGGATAACATTCGGCTAACTCATAGGCGACTCTGTCGACCGCATATTCTTTTGCGATACCACCAAAATCCAATTTCATACCTGTTGGCATCTCAATATAGTGCGAATCAAACTCGATACGTTCCAACCCCACTAAGGCTTTGGCGGCAAGTATGTGGGCATGTTCGGGCAATTGGGCTTGGGGATCAAAGCGCCACAGTTCCATTAACGGCCCTGCAGAGATATCGAATAGTCCATCACTGAGCTGAAAACATTGTTTGGCAAAGGCCAATAGCTGCCAGGTTTCTTCATCAATAAGCTGCTTATAACCATTGGCATGGTTTAATTGCCACAGACAATTCTGCGCGATAAAACGACTGTATTTATGTTCGATACGCAGCGCTTCAGCGACGGCCATATCCAACATATCGTCGGCAATATCGAGTTGATCACATGCGATGAGTATTTCACAAGGACTCGCCATGGCCCTAAATTCGCCCACATAACCCCAATCGCGGCGTTGCAACAAATAAGGTGCGCTCTTTAGGGACGATGTCGACATCATAAATCACCTCTTCACATGGCATCCCACTGGGATTACGATTGAATAAGTTCAGGGGCAAATTGAGTATGGGTAGCTCAGCTACCCATACAGTTTAACGCTTTGCTATCTGAGCCAGTAGCATTATTTCGTATTAAAAAGAATAACTAAACTGTGCTGTAATTGCCTTCTGAGTTGGAAAAAGATCAAAGTTTTGCAGCTCTCCAGGAATCGTAGCACCGTTATTTTTCGGATCCTGTTGGTAATACTCTAAGCGATACGACATTTCATGACCGCCCGATAATCTATGGCCGAATTTAACCCCAATCGTATAAGCTGACATATCTCCGATACGATAATCGGCACTGGCAAACTCAGGCAGTGGCGTATCAGCCATCAAGAAAGGTTGATAGAAGTTAGCCGCCGTTTGTTGGTAATAGCGCAGATGTAATTGACCATAGAAGTTGCCGGTAAAGTAATACCGATAATGGGTTTCTAAGGTATGTGATGTGAGGTCCCAGTCATCGGTATTATAACGATAGGAAAAATCCACCACACCCGCATCTAATGCGCCTTTGGCCATCACGTAAAAACTGTGCTTTAAGCGCGAATCGGGGCGGCTCTCATACAATAAATCCTGAGTAATGCCGTTGTTATCCACCACACTGAGCACCTTGTAGGGATCAGTTAAATAGCCGTTCACACTCGACAAGCCATAATTAGCTTGCAACAACCAGCGCTGACTAAGCACTTGGGTGATACCTAACATCACATCCACGGTCTGCTTATTATCACTGCTACCTTGACGGGTAGCATCGAATGCGCTGCGATAAGCTTCCTCACTGGTGAAGTTATCGCGAATGACCATCGAAGATAAATCCACCGGACGACCGCCAACGGGGTCAACCACATCGAAACTATAAGCTGTACCTAAAAATAAAGTGGTGTTGTCTTTATTAAACCCTCGCTCAATTCCGGCGTTGATGCCCATTGACATATAATCAAACTCTTTCGAGCCATATGCGCCAACATTGAGTTTCCAATCGGGTGTTAGCACTTCACTCCAACCGACATTGGCTTGTACGCGGGTATCGTGAAAGGTGTCATCTAACGGCGTTTCCCCCGCTGAAACATGATATTGACCATTACCAGATGGTCGAGTAAAAGTTTGGCTAGTACTTTGGGCCACGGCGCCCGATGCTGAAGGACCCGTTAGACTGTCAACCACGAGTTTGAGATCCAGCACACTGTCATCGCCAAAGGCTTTTTGCGCTGTACCTATGGCTTCGATGGCTTGTACTCTATCTTGCTCACCGTAATACATTAACGCAGCATCGATCTTCCAGTCGTCAGTTTTTTTAGATAATTCAGTCGCATGGCCACTTGTTGCAAACAGTCCACAACTGGCTAATGCAAGAGCACCCGCAATCTGCTTCGATTGTCTTGTATTTATAGGGTTCTTTTTTTGGGTCATAGCTGACAACACCTGTAGGTCACTTCAATCTATTCAATACTGCGGGATTTCGCCCCAGATTTTAGAACATCTGCTCGTCACATTTGTTTTAGTACGTCTGTTCATTACATCTGTGCGTTACATTTATTCGTTACATCTAAGGGCAAATAACACCAACAGAGAGTTTAGTTACAGCCACATCCACCACCGGCAAATGCACGTCCGCCGCTACTGCCTTCTTTACTAAAATAAATATGATCATCGAGTGCTAGGTCGAGCTTTTCACTGTCGAGCGCCATATCGCTGCGGGCCAACTGGCCTTTCTCCCACGGCTGCACGCCTAAACTTGAACATCCACTCAAACCTATGATGAGCGTTACTGCGACTAATGCGGGTTTAAGCATAAATTACTCCTTCAGTAAATTGACGAGTTCTTGCTCGTATTCAGCGGTTTTATCGGCATAAAAGCCAACATGATGCTGTACTAACTGACCTTGACGATTGAACATAAAACTGCTCGGCATGCCCAGCAAATCGAAACTGCGAGCGACATCACCCTCGGGGTTAAAACGCACTGAAAAATTGGCAGGGACTTGTTTTAAGAATTCCTGGGCTAACTCGTTATCTGTATCTAGGTTGATTGCCACGACAGCTAATCCCTGATCTTGATACTTTTTTTGTATTTCATTCATCCACGGAAACGATTTACGGCAAGGGCCACACCAGGATGCCCAAAAATCGACATAGACGACTTTGCCTTTAAACTCACTCAGGGAAACGGCTTGGTTTTGCGCGTTAAACACTTGATAGTCCAGCGATGGCGCGGCTTGTACGCCTACGGCCAATAGACTGAGTAACAACAATATTTTCTTCATAGCATATTCTGCATTAACGATTACGTTTGAATCTATTAACTGAATCTTAAGGTTTTCTTAAACAAGCTTATATAAGTCCAATTAAGCCGTATGCGCAGACTCCCCCACTTAAGGTCGGCATTTTCAACAGCGCAACCTTAATAACATGAGCGCCGATTAAGTGACCGATTTCATCCAAAATGGCGAATGTGAGACATTTTGTCACACCCTAAAAACTGAAATCAGATCTGCGTCATGTTAATTAAATGTAGAATCGATTTTCGTCACGCCGATTTAAAATCCTTGATATACATCAACATTCTTTACATCTCCAAGGGCTAAACTGAATTTGTCAATTATGTAAACCCTTACCAATTTACATTTAAATAACAAAAAAGGTTGACCCATGGACACACATGCAGCCCTATATGAACAGGGAAAGGCGCGCTTAGATGCACTGCGCCAATTCGCTCCCCGTCAACAACAATCGCTGATTGAGAAAATGCAACAGCACGGCATTAGTCGCCGTGATTTTATGAAGTGGAGTGCCATGGTGACGGGCATGCTCGCATTACCACTGCCCTTTAGTAACTTAGTAGCCGAAGCTGCCGAATTAGCTGACCGTGTGCCCTTAATCTGGTTACACATGGCCGAATGTACTGGTTGCTCAGAATCTTTAATTCGTACCGATACCCCCAATCTAGATTCGCTAATTTTTGATCATATCTCCTTGGAATATCACGAAACCTTAATGGCTGCTGCGGGTTGGCAAGCCGAAGAAAACCTCGAAAATGCACTCGAAACCTACAAGGGCCGCTATTTACTGGCCGTTGAAGGGGCGATTCCAACCGCCAATAACGGCAGTTTCCTCACTGTGGGCTGTAAAGGCCACACTGGGTTAGAAATCATCAAACATGCTGCAGAAGGCGCCGCCGCGATTATCTCTGTCGGTACTTGTGCGGCATTTGGTGGCGTGCAAGCCGCCTATCCAAACCCAACGGGGGCGAAAGGCGTGCATGAAGTGGTCAGTAAACCCGTGATTAACTTAGGCGGTTGCCCACCGAGTGAAAAGAACATAGTCGGCACTTTGATGTACTTCATCATGTTCGGCAAATTACCTGCGCTGGATATGTTTAACAGGCCTAAATGGGCTTACGGCGCACGGGTACACGATAACTGTGAACGCCGCGGCCGCTTCGATGCCGGTGAATTCGTTGAAGAGTTTGGCGATCACGGCGCGAAAGAAGGCTACTGCCTGTATAAAGTCGGTTGTAAAGGTCCTTACACCTACAACAACTGCCCTACCGAGCGCTTTAACCATCACACCAGCTGGCCTGTACTCGCTGGACACGGTTGTATGGGCTGCTCAGAACCTAACTTCTGGGACGATATGGCTGACTTTGAAAAACCCCTTGGCCGTCAACTCCTCCATGGATTGGATGCGACCGCAGATACTATTGGTGCGGTGATTTTAGGCGCGACTGTGGTGGGCATTGGAGCCCATGCCGTTGCCAGTATTTTTGCCAAACCGCTGGAGGAATAACCCATGAGCAAGCGCGTTGTTATCGACCCTATCACACGTATCGAGGGTCACTTACGTATTGAAGTTGAAGTTGATGAAAATAACGTCATCAACAAGGCTTGGTCATCCTCCACACTTTGGCGCGGCATTGAAGTCATTCTCAAAGGCCGTACGCCTATGGATGTTGGCCTTATTGTGCAACGTATCTGTGGCGTATGTACCTATTCCCACTACCGCTGCGGTACTGAAGCGGTTGAAAATGCGTTAGGAATTCAAATTCCATTGAACGCTAAATACTTACGTTCATTAATGCAAACCTCTTTATATATGCATGACCATATTGTGCACTTCTACCATCTACACGGTCTTGATTGGGTGGATGTGGTGTCTGCACTGAGCGCCGATCCGGCTAAAGCTGCACAAGTTGCGCTGCAATACACAGACCATCCCATAGCGGCGGGTGAAGGTGATTTAAAAGCGGTACAAGAAAGAGTTAAAGGCTTTGTCGAAACGGGAAAGTTAGGTCCCTTTGCCAACGCTTATTGGGGTAACGGCACCTATAAATTTACTCCAGAGCAAAACCTTATCGCGCTATCTCACTACCTTAAAGCACTTGAAATACAGCGTATTGCCGCTGAAATGATGGCAATATTCGGCGGTAAATCCCCTCATCCACAATCGATAGTGGTAGGCGGCGTAACTTCAGTACGCGACATGTTAAGCCCTGCACGCCTACAAGAGTGGAAGCAAAAACACGCTATCGTGACTGACTTTATTGTGCGCGGATATCAAGCTGACATCGTCATGGCCGCCGAAGCTTTTGGTGCTGAACCCAGTGTACTTGGCGGCGTTAACGTGAAGAACTTTATGGCTTCACAAGAGTTTGTTCTTGCCAATGGTGAACACCTATTTGACCAAGGTGTGATTATGAATGGCGATTTAGCGGGCGTCAGTGATATCAACCCTGACTGGATTGCCGAAGACGTCACCCACGCTTGGTACAGCGCCGATGAGCCGCAACACCCCTACGACGGAACAACTATCCCTAACTATACCGGCTTTGTTGAACGCGATACTGTTTACGGTAAATTGCCAACCTTAGACGGTGACGGTAAATATTCTTGGGTGAAATCGCCACGTTACAAAGGTGAACCGGTTGAAGTTGGCCCACTCGCCTGCTTACTGGTTAGCTATGCTCGCGGTAATCAAATTGTTGTGGATACCGTTAATGGACTACTCGCACGAACAGGCTTACCTATCGAGGCGTTATTTACCACTTTAGGTCGTACAGCTGCACGTATGTTGCAAACATTAATCGCGGCGCAAGAAGGCTTAAAAACCTTTGATGCATTAATTACCAACATTCAGTCAGATGAAACAACCTATATAAAACCCGATATGGACCCGAATAAGGAATATATTGGTCATGCCATGATGGAAGCGCCACGCGGCATGTTAAGCCACTGGCTGCGCATCAAAAATGGTGTGATTGAGAACTATCAAGCTGTGGTACCAACCACTTGGAACGCCGGTCCTATTGATGCTAACGGGAAAATGGGTCCCTATGAAGCATCACTCATCGGCCTAAAACTGGAAGATCCCACTAAACCCCTTGAGGTGATACGTATTATTCACTCATTTGACCCTTGCATGGCGTGTTCAGTACACGTTATGGATTTTAAAGGTCAGGAACTGAGCGAGTTTCGTGTCAGCCCCAATGGTCAATAATCGAGGGAGGGAACGCAAAATGAACCATTCTGCAACCCGCATTCGGACACTGGTTTTTAGTCCTGCAATACGGATTTTCCATTGGCTACGCGCATTATCAATTCTCGTGCTCGTGGTGACTGGGTTCTATATTTCTTGGCCGTTTTTAGTCTCACCCGATAGCTCTGATGTGCTGGTACAGGGCTGGATCCGCTTTGCTCATCTGATTGGTGGGTTTTTATTAACCGCCATCACCTTAGTGCGCTTCTATCTGTATTTTTTCAGCCGAAGTGATATTGAGCGGCGTTCATTTCGCGATGTCATGAGCGTAAAAAGCTGGATAACTCAACTGAAATCTTATTTATGGATGGGGCACTTACATAAAGCCGGTGTCTATGGACCGCTGCAATTTGTGACTTATGTAGCAATCTCACTGGTCGCTCTTGTGATATGTATAACGGGTCTGGTGCTGTATGCCAATGTGTATCACCAAGGTTTAGGTGGCATGCTTTGGGGCAGCGCCGCTTGGATCACGGCACAAATGGGTGGGCTAGCACAAGTTAGGATTTGGCATCACTACCTCACTTGGGCATTTGTTATCTTTGTGGTTATCCATGTCTATATGGCTGTTTGGTCAGGGATACGCTTCAAACATAACTCAGTTGACTCGATTGTCTCTGGCTATGACTACCCAAAGCCAGACTCACACCACTAGGAGTCCAATGAAGATATTGCTACTCGGTATTGGCAATGTCCTGTACGCCGATGAAGGCATCGGCGTACATTTTGTCAATTATATAGCTGATAATTATCAGTTTACCCATGAGTCTCACCAGCTGAAGCTGCTCGACGGCGGCACCTTGGCTCAGGGACTCATTCCCATTATTTGCCAATACGATTATTTAATCGTGGTCGATACTGTCAATGCCAATGGCGTAGAAGCGGGCGAAGTCTACTTCTTCGATTTTGATAAGGCACCGAAGGAAATCGACTGGCAAGGCAGCGCCCATGAAGTCGAAATGCTGCAAACCCTCAATATGATGGAAATGGTTGGCGACAGACCTAAGACCTTTGTGCTGGGCGTCACCCCAACCGTGCTTGAACCTATGGTGCTGGGTTTGACCCCTAAAGTTGCCGCCGCAGTGCCGTTAATGGAATCAAGCTTGTTATCCCACTTAGCCTCCCTTGGGTTCACTGCGACGCGTATTGCCGATCACAGTATCGACTCGCTGATCCCTGACTCTTATAAACGCGGCGTTACTACTGGTGAAAGTATATAGAAAATGAAAAACATCAGATTTGATTTTACCTGTTCACGTCAGGTGCCTTTGTACGCGCATTTATGTAATCAATACCTAAATTACGATGCGCTGAACATCAGCATAGGCTGTGATGGCCAACATGACTTTGGTCAGCACAGTTACTTTATAGAAGCCCAGGGCGAGCAGACTCAACTCGAGCAACTGGCCGATGCCATTGCCGCAGACTTTTTGATTTCCGCTTGGTTGATTGACTCTAGTATTAAAGCCATCGACGAGCCCCAAGGCAGTAAAACCTTACTGCCCTTTCCACAGTCTGGATCTAACCAAGCCATAGTGCCTTTTTGCCAGCATTGTTATCCGTTGATTGGCGATAATCAGTCGGCTAAGTTTGGCACACTCGATTTAATTTGCTCTTGCTGCAAGGGCGAAACACAATTATCGTCCGCGCAAAAAGCCTTAACCTTGTCAGATATAAAAGCCATGGCACAGGGGCTGCTAACACAAGGCCCACTGATATTAGCGGCCGCCGATAATCTGCAAATCAGCCTGACACCGTTTGAGCAGCCCTTAAGCGAGCGGCCACAACTGTTAATTTGTAATCCCAATACGCTGAACGCCCATTTTTGTCTGAATGATGCGCAGGTGCTCGCGCTTTCGAGTATTGAAAAGCCGCTTATCTGCGCTAGACCCACGCAAGAACAAGACAAACTCAGTGCGCCGCTGTACGACATTTGTTTTGCCTACAGCCGAGTGATTTTAGTACTCGCCGAAGTATTACGACAAAAAGGGGTCGATTGGGTTTACATTAAAGGGCCGCATAATAGGCCAAAGCTAGCGTGGGTCGATGGTGCTTGGGCACAAATCGCCAGTCACGATTTAAGCTCAACACAGGTTCAAACCAAGCACTTTATCGCTCCAGAACCCTTAAGGGAAAAAGTCAGTCTTCACGGTTATCAAGCCCAATGGCAGGCGGCGAAACGTTCACGATCGCACCAAGGCAAACTGAGTGTGGCATTATTGACTCAAGTACCGTCAAGTGAAGACAGTGATATTCATTGCACCAGTATGCTAAGCGATAATAATCAAAATACAGTCAACACAGAAAATCACACCCTTGCAGACGCAGCGCTATTCAGTGCGCTGCTCAACGGTAAGTTTACCAGTCATAAACAGGCAAAAAATGCCGCGGTTATTTACTTAAGCCATACCCATACGAGCCAAATTGTCACCTGCGATAATAAGGGCGACACTGAACTTTTCTTCGCCCTGCCCGAGCTGCCCGATAACGGTTACGAAATCTTCCATCAACTGGACAGCAGTCCGCAAAAAGCCGTAGCGCAAAAATTTAAGAGCCTGTTCCCAGACGATTACCTAAAACTTTTAAGCCTAAAGCTTCACGGCAGACGGGACAACTTACAAAGTCTGTGGGCGATTGCCGCCATATTAATTGGCCTCAATATCCAAGAAGAGACTCAAAGCCAAGCAAGGCTCAGCGATGCACTCATGGCTGCCGCCATGCGTTACCACGGCGCCAATGCTCCTCGTATCGATTATCCGCTAACCAAAGGTGAAGCCCACCGCAGCCTAAATTGGTGTAAAACCTTAGGCACAGTCTTAAGTTTTCGTATTGCGGGGAATGATGATCCGAGTCAGCTTGCCTTTGCGATGCAAGACTCGCTGGCGGACTATTTATCTAACTGGATCGAGCATATCGATTTAAATATCGGCGTGCATAATATAGCCTTAGCGGGCAATGAATTAATCAATGAAACCCTGTGCAAACGCATCAGGTTACGCTTAGGCAAAAACTTCCCCTTAGTGATCAATCGCAGCCTAGATTTAGACGGCGATAACTTAGCCGTTGGCGCACTTTACGTTAAACAGCGCCAACTGAATACCCATGATTAGGAGGCCAAAAGTTAAGTCACAACGCATGAAGCCAGATAGGCATAATAGTCGCCACAAAAAGCACAGTGATCTGCAGATAAAGCGCAGGCTGGCATTGGAATACCTTGTCCACAAGGGAGCCACGTTAAAGCGTTGTCAGTTGCACGTCACTGGCATTGTACAAGGGGTGGGATTTCGCCCCTTTGTCTATCGTTATGCCCTTGAATTTCAACTGACAGGTACTGTGCTCAACAATGCCAAGGGCGTGACCATTGAGCTGCAAGGTAATGATGAAAACCTCACTCGCTTTATCATAACGCTCAATACCACCCCACCGCCACTGGCCCGTATCGACAATATAATCCAAACACCTCTACCGATTTTGCTAAGCGAAAATACATTTGAAATTATAAAAAGCGACAGCCATGAAAACGATGGTCCAAGTTCATCAATGGGTGCGCAGGTGGCGGTATCGGCGGATAAAAGTACCTGCCAGGATTGCTTGAACGACATGCATAATCCTGATGATCGCCACTTTGGCTATGCCTTTACCAACTGCACAAATTGCGGCCCAAGATACACCATAATCAATGCCTTACCTTATGATCGCCACAGTACCGCCATGGCCGATTTTGACATGTGCCCCGAGTGCGCCAAAGCATATCAAAACCCACTCGACCGCCGCTATCATGCTCAGCCAGTCAGTTGCCCAGTTTGCGGCCCCAGACTCAGTTTAAAAACACCCCAAGGGGAATACATCCTTCCCAATACCTCAAATGTCAGCACACCTGAATTGAGTACGGACCTTACGGTACTGACAGCAGCGGCTGACAGATTACACCAAGGGCAGATTCTGGCAATTAAGGGACTGGGCGGATTTCACTTAGTCTGTGATGCCCGAAGTGATAATGCCGTCAACGCACTCCGGCTGCGAAAACAGCGCCAAGCCAAGCCGCTAGCGGTGATGATGGCGGATATCACCATGGCGCAGCACTATGTCACAGGGACGGATGCCGAGTGGCGAGTACTGAGTTCGCAGGAGCGCCCCATAGTGCTGATGAGCAGCCGCGCCGAACATGATCTCAGCTTAGCTGTCGCCCCCAATCTGAATAAACTCGGGGTATTTTTACCCTACACACCGCTACATCATTTGCTATTAGGTCTCTTCAAAGGGCCATTAGTTGCAACCAGCGCCAATGTGTCAGGTGAGCCTATCATCACAGATTGTGATGAACTCATTCGCCAGTTAAGCCATGTGGTGGATGCGATAGTCGATCATAATCGGCCGATTATTAATGGCTGTGATGACAGTGTGGTGCAAGTGATCCAGCCGCAACTGGATTCCTCCGCAGAAGTGCAAGTATTGCGCCTCGCCCGCGGCTATGCACCGTTAAGTTTCCCCTTAGAGATACCGCTGACCCAATCAATTCTGGCGGTAGGCGCACAGCAAAAAAATGCCATCGCCTTAGGCTTTGGCAATAATGTGTTTTTAAGTCCCCATATTGGCGATTTATTCAGTGTCAGCGCCGAGCAGTATTTTGAGCGCACCTTAGCGACCTTCGCGCGGCTGTATCACTTTGCGCCCAATCTCATTGTTCGCGATAAACACCCTGATTATGCCCCATCGCGCTGGGCTGAAATGCACTCAAACTCAAATGTAGAACTCAGCGATACCAGCCAATGTTTAACTGTGCAACACCACCATGCCCATGTGCTCAGCATAATGGCAGTTAATCAATATCGAGATCCCGTTTTGGGCTTTAGTTTTGATGGCACTGGGCTTGGCGACGATGGCAGTTTATGGGGCGGTGAAGTGCTATTAACCACGCTAGATAAAGCGCAGCGACTGGCCCATTTTGAGCCCATAACCCTGCTGGGCGGCGAGCAAGCCATTAAGCAACCGGTGAGGTTGTTACTGGCATTATTGTTCGAGCAAATGAGCCTTGATGCTGTGATCACGCTGAACTTGCCCATTATCTGCAGCATGAGCCCAAATACCTTAACTAATTTATATAAAATCTGGCAGAACGGCAGCGCGCTTAAAAGCTCATCGGTTGGACGCTTGTTCGATGCCCTCGCCTGCGCCTTAGGCTTAATCGAAACCACACAATTTGAAGGTCAAGCAGGCATGGCAATAGAAGCCGCGGCCAATCGCGCCGATGCATTAGCCCTTGAAGTCATTTCGCTTAACTTACCTCTTGACATCGACCAGTGGCGAAGCAGTGAGATGTTCAAGCAAATTGTTGAATTGATTACAGCACAACCGCTAACAGACAATAGATGCTATGCCATCGCCCGCGCCTTTTTACACACATTAGGTGATGCTATCTGTGATTATGCTGCCCAGTATCAACACCTCCCAACCGTGCTCTGCGGCGGCGTATTTCAAAATAAATACCTCTTGGAATACTGCCTGAGCAAGCTCAGCGCCCAAGGAAATAAAGTGTTATCCAGTAAACAGATACCCATCAATGATGGCGGCATCGCCCTAGGGCAACTCTGGTATGGCATTCATCAGAGTCAATAACCTTATTATTTGATAACCCCTGATGTTCACTCGCCATTTTTATGCCCATAAACCTGACGAACATCAAAGATCCGTAGCGCAATTTGTATCACACTCAACATTAGCGTAACCAAATTAACGATTCGTACATCAATCATTATTTGTCAGGCAAAGTTCTCGTACTCTGCCGATACAAGGAGAGGTAAAATGTGTAAAGACTGCGGCTGCTCCCTTACCCGCCACGACCATGATCATCTAGGCGCGCATGCCCATAGCCATGAGCATAATCATGACCATTCACATTCTCATGAGCATAGCCATCAAGAGTTACACACCAATCCTCAGTTAAACGATAAAAAAACCTTATCAGTCATCCACAAAATTTTAGATAAAAATGATGTCGAAGCAGGTCATAACCGCGCCCACTTTGAGGCACATAACATTACTGCCTTCAACATCATGAGTAGCCCTGGCAGCGGTAAAACCACCCTATTAGAAAATCTCAAAGAATACACGCAGCTCAACTATGCGGTGATCGAAGGCGACTTAGAAACCTCCCGCGATGCTGACCGCCTCATCGCGAAAGGCATTACAGCCTATCAAATTCAAACGGGCAGCGCCTGTCACCTTGACGCCTTTATGGTGCACGGCGCCCTGCATCATCTGCCACTTGAAGGGCTGGATATTTGCTTTGTCGAAAACGTCGGCAATCTCGTCTGCCCAGCCAGTTATGACGTAGGTACCCACAAAAATATCGTGCTGCTGTCCGTGCCAGAAGGCGATGATAAGATTGAGAAATATCCCGTGATGTTCCGCCGAGCCGATGTAGTTTTTATCACTAAGTGCGATCTACTGCCCTATTTTGATTTCAAGCTGGACGAAGCCAGAGCGCAGCTTAAAAAACTCAATCCAGCAACTCAACTGATTGAAGTCTCAATTAAAGATGGCGACTCCATGCAGGCTGTAGCCGCTTGGATTAAAGACAACATTCGAGGTGCACAATAATGTGCTTGTCCATACCTTCCCAAGTGGTGGCGGTCGATATTGAGTGCCAAAGCGTCACCGTCGACACCTTAGGCGTGCGCCGCGATGTCAGCAGTCATTTAATGAATGAGCCACTGGAAATTGGCGACTATGTACTTATCCATATTGGTTTTGTGATGAACATAATTGACAAGGAAGATGCGCAGCAAAGCATTGATCTATACAAAGAAATCGTCACTAAGCTTGAAAATGAAGCCATACACTGACCATCAGCAGTGCAGGATTAAGTCGCAAGGCGCACCCCTATCGAGTGCACCGAGGAAAAAGCATGCTTGAACTAAAACACCTCTATCAAGGCTTTCGCGATCCCCAAACGATTGCCAATTTAGCACGGGATATTCAGTTAACCGCTAAATTAGTTAAGCAACCAATCAATATCATGGAAGTCTGTGGCGGCCATACCCACACTATTATGAAATACGGCTTGCTGGATTTACTGCCTGATAACATTGAGTTTATCCACGGTCCAGGCTGTCCTGTGTGCATTATGCCGAAAGAGCGCATTGACCAAGCGGCGGCGCTGGCCTCCCAAGAGAATGTCATCTTCGTGACGCTGGGCGATATGATCCGTGTGCCCGGTTCTAAGGGTTCCTTAGCCAGTTTTAGGGCGAAAGGATGCGATATTCGGCCGATTTATGATCCCTTAGATACGCTCAAAATTGCCCGCGATAATCCCGATAAAACCGTGGTGTTTTTCGCCATTGGCTTTGAAACCTCAACCCCAATGACAGCGATTTTATTGCAGCTGGCCGAACACGAAAAACTCGAAAATCTACTCTTTCATATCAATCATGTATTAGTGCCGCCAGCGATTGATGCCGTGATGCACGACCCGAAAGCCAGAGTGAATGCCTTTATCGGCCCCGCCCATGTGAGCGTGATCAGCGGCGCCAAAATCTATCGCAGCACAGTCGAAAACTATGGTACGCCTGTGGTTGTCGCAGGATTTGAACCCGTTGATGTGATGGAGTCGATTTTACGGATTGTGCGCCAAAAAGCCGCGGGCAAAGCGGAGCTCGATATCCAATACAGCCGCGCGGTATCGGAAGACGGTAACCTCACGGCGCAGGCCAAAGTGAATCAATTCTTTAATGTCAGACCGCAATTTCGCTGGCGCGGCCTCGGTCCTATCCCCAATTCAGCGCTGCAGCTCAAACCAGAATATGCTCATAGAGACGCCGAACTGCGCTTTAAAGACCGCCTACCCGTGAAAGAAATTGACGATCATAAAGCCTGCCAGTGTGGCGACATTCTTCGTGGGCTTGCTAAACCAAAGGACTGTAAAGTTTTTGGCCGCGGCTGCAATCCCGAAACGCCCCTAGGCAGCTGCATGGTCAGCTCCGAAGGCGCTTGCAACGCCTATTACCGCTATCAAGGTATCGATATCAAGGAGCCACATCATGGCTGATACGCTAAAAGATAAATCCATTCAGCTCAGCCACGGCGGTGGCGGCAAAGAAATGAATAAACTGATCCGTGATCTGTTTTTTGCCGAGTTTGATAATCCAATCCTTCGTAGCGAAGAAGACGCTGCCAAACTCGATTTGCACGGCGCCAACGCCTTTACTACTGACTCTTTTACCGTCTCACCTTTGTTTTTTGCCGGCGGCGATATCGGCAAACTCGCCATCGCAGGCACAGTCAACGATCTCGCTATGATGGGCGCAGAGCCTCAATATCTGAGCTGTAGCGTGATCATAGAAGAAGGCTTTTCTATCAATGATTTAACGACTATTGTCCGCAGCATGGCAAAAGAGCTCAAACAAAGTGGCGCGCGGATTGTCTGCGGCGACACTAAAGTCGTACCCAAGGGCTGCGCCGATGGTTTATTTATTAATACCTCAGGCATTGGCCGCATCTTGCGTCCCAACATCTCAGCAGCAAATATCGCTGTGGGCGATGCCATTATCGTCTCCCGTGATATTGGTTGCCACGGCGCAGCGATTTTAATGGCGCGTGAAGGACTCACACTCGAATCGGCATTGCAAAGTGACTGCGCGACGCTCTGGCCCATAGTCGAGCAATTGATCGCCGCCAATATTCCCATTCATGCGATGCGCGATGCGACTCGCGGTGGCTTATCGGCTGTGCTCAATGAATGGGCCGTCGCCTCCAATGTCGGCATTACTGTCAATGAGGCCAGTATTCCCGTCAGCGATGAAGTCAAAGGCCTGTGTGAACTCTATGGTTTCGAAGCCATGGATCTTGCCAACGAAGGCACTTTCATCCTCGCCGTCCCCAACGACATCGCCTTAGGTGCGCTCGAGATCATGCAACGCTTTGGCCGCTGTGAGCATGCAGCGATAATCGGCACAGTGAGTGAGGATTTAGTGGGGAAAGTCGTACTAAGAACGCCTTGGAATACTAAGCGTTATCTCGATCTTCCCCAAGGTGAACTGCTGCCAAGGATTTGCTGATGCACGAATATTCGATTGTGAGTGCCCTGATTGAGCAATGCGAACAGCACGCGCAGGCCAATCATGCCGATAAAATCACCCGAGTGGATATCAAACTGGGGGTCATGAGCGGGGTTGAACCTAGCCTGCTGCAAACGGCCTTCGATACCTTTAAGCTCGATGGCATTTGCAACGCAGCCCTGCTCAATATCCAAATCCAGCCGCTAGTAATACTTTGCCAAGACTGCCAGAGCGAATCCGTACTGAGTGAACGCACCGTCGTCTGCCCTGCGTGTCAAAGCTATCGCACCCGCGTACTTGATGGCGAAGACATGCTACTGATGCAACTTGAAATGGAGCAGGAGGAAGATTAAATCCTTCATTTGTAATCTGCATTGTTAACGACAGCAGAGTTGATCAAGATCTCAATCAATAAAGAGTGCCATCAACAAGAATACCCCTCAAAACAAAAATGGCTTCGAGCACTTAGCGCTCAAAGCCATTTTAAACCACACTATTTCAGTCACGCCATCAGATGTAGATAGAAGCTTCACCCTCTGGGCGCGTCTTGAGCAACCGCAGGAACCACATATACTGCTCTGGGTAAGCTAAGATAACTTGCTCGACCACTTTGTTCAGTGCCAACGCTTCGTTTTCTTTGCCCACCATGTCTTCAGGCGCAACGGCCGCCATCACAGTGAGATCAAATTGGCGTGACGTTTGATTGTAGCCAATCTTTACTGGCAGCACTTGGGCATTACCCGCCTGCGCTAAACGCCCAACAACAGGTAATGTTGCCTTAATTGTGCCTAAAAAAGGCGCAAACACACTTTGTCCTGGCCCTAAATCTTCATCGGGAAGATAAAAGAAACTGTTACCGCGCTTAAGCTCAGCTAATAACGCACGAATACCCGCCTCACGCATATACACATGGCCACCACAACTGCTGCGAACACGATTACTAAACCAATTAAATAAGCCGTTTTTATGGGCTTTGGCCATCGTCACCATAGGTAACTCAATATTTAAGCGTAAACCAGCATAATCTATCGGCCATACATGAGGCATAACAAAAATAATCGGCTGCCCCGCCGCTTGTGCCTTGACCACATGCTCAAAGCCGAGCAGATTAACTCGACGACGTAAATGCGCTTTTGAGCGCACCAGCAATTCGCCTTGGGCTAACAACACTAGGACAAAATTTTGCACGTTCTGTTGAATTAACGCTTCGATTTCAGCGGTAGATTTATCAGGAAAACACGCTTTTAAGTTAGCTCGAGCAATGCGAATGGGCTTTTTAGCAATCGGTATCACTATTTTTGCTAATAATCTTGCAATAGGATCACGCAGCCATGCAGGCATGAGTCCAAAAATGACTAATAGACCGATCGCCAACCAAGAGGCCCAGTATTTAGGATGTAATAGGACGAGTTTAAAACGACGGTCGAAATGTTTAGGCTGTCTTGACAAAGAAATCACCTCAGACAGTGAATAAGGACAATGAAAATATTGCACTAAAAAAATAAACAGGAAAGCCACTCTCAAAGGAGTGGCCTTCCCATCAAACAAACGAAATTACTTACCCGTGTTTGCTGCTTCTACACGAGTTTTCAGCTTTTGGCCAGGACGGAAAGTCACGACACGACGAGCAGAAATCGGGATATCTTCGCCTGTTTTTGGGTTCCTTCCCGGTCTTTGATTCTTGTCCCTAAGGTCGAAGTTGCCAAAGCCAGATAACTTGACCTGCTCACCACTTTCGAGGGCGCCCCGAATCTCTTCAAAAAAAGACTCAACCATCTCTTTGGCGACACGTTTGTTCATTCCGAGTGTTTCAAAAAGATGTTCTGCCATTTCGGCTTTGGTAAGTGCCATACTTTAATCCCTCAACGATGCGTTGAACTCGGACTTAAGGGCAGAAACAACTGAAGCAACCGTCTCAGCAATCTCTTTTTCCTCAAGCGTACGAGTAGTGTCTTGTAATGTAAGTGCTATCGCCAGGCTCTTCTTGCCGGGTTCAACACCTTTACCTAAGTATACATCGAACAAGTTTATGCCAACCAACTGATTTTCGCCAACTTTTCTTATCAATTTCATCACATCACCTGCAGACACACTCTCATCTACTACGACTGCGATGTCACGACGATTAGCTGGAAACTTAGATACAGCTTGGGCTAGCGGTAAACTGGTATGCAATAAAGCATCCAATTCCAACTCAAAAACGATGGTTTTACCATTGAGTCCAAAAGGCTTCTCCAAACTAGGATGGATTGCACCTATATGACCGATCACTCGATCATTTCTCAATATTTCAGCACATTGCCCCGGATGGAGAGCAGAATGTGTCGCCCTTCTAAAGCTAAATTCTGAGACGGAAACTGTCAAGCCGATAATAGCCTCTAAATCACCTTTAAGGTCAAAAAAATCAACAGTTTTCGATTCCATCGACCAATGTTCATCATTTTGGAGCCCAGTAATGACACAAGCGAGCATTGCTTGCTGCCTTACACCGGATTCTGCATTGATATCAGGAACAAAGCGTAGACCTGTCTCAAAAAGTCTCACACGACTCTGTTGACGACTTTGGTTGTAACCCACTGCGGCCAATAAACCGGTGAACATTGACAGGCGCATGGCCGACATTTCACTGGAAATTGGGTTTGGTAACACCATAGCGTCTAAACCAGGATGAACCAGATTTTGCAATTTTGGATCGACAAAGCTGTAGGTTACCGCTTCTTGGAAGCCGCGAGCGACCAATAAGGCACGCACGCGTTTTAGGCTTAAGTCAGATTCTTTATGATCAGACATACGCAGCGCGGCAACAGGCGCCGTATTCGGGATATTGTTATAACCGTAAATACGGGCCACTTCTTCGATCAAATCTTCTTCAATCGCCATATCAAAACGATAAGTCGCGGTAGTGACCTGCCAGCTATCTTGGCCAACAACGACGCTAAAACCTAAACGTTGTAGGATTTCAACGACATCGTTATCAGGTACATGGTGACCGAGGATTCTATCTAACTTGCTACGACGTAAAACGATTTGTGCAGGTTTGGGTAAATCAGCCTCTGATTTAGCCTCAACTACAGGGCCAGCTTCACCGCCACAGATATCCAGTACTAAACGCGTAGCACGGTCGATAACCTTGTGTTGCATCTCAGGGTCAACACCACGCTCAAAGCGGTGTGATGAATCTGTGTGCAAACCTAAACGACGTGACTTACCCATAATGGCAAGAGGCGCGAAGAAGGCACATTCAAGCAGTATGTCTTGGGTCGTGTCGCTCACGCCTGAGTATTCACCGCCAAACACGCCTGCAAGGGCTAATGGACGCGCATCATCGGCGATCACTAAGGTATCGCTTGGAATGGTCACTTCGCTGCCATCAAGCAGGGTGATTTTCTCTTCGCCAGTGCCTAAACGCACTTGGATATCGCCCGTTAACTTGGCCAGATCGAAAGCGTGCATAGGTTGACCGAATTCAATCAACACAAAGTTAGTGATATCTACGATGGGATCGATAGAGCGAATACCGCTACGACGCAGTTTTTCCTGCATCCATAATGGCGTAGGCGCTTTCACATTGACGCTTTTAACCACACGGCCTAAGTAACGTGGGCAAGCGGCTGGCGCCTTAACGTTAATCGTGACCTGTGCATCTGTCGTTGGCGTAACGGCTTGCCACTGTGGCTCAACCACTGCTTGGCGGTTTAACACGCCCACTTCACGGGCAAGACCTGCCATGCCTAAGCAATCGGCACGGTTAGCCGTTAAATCCACATCGATAACGGCATCATTAAGTTGCAGATAATCGCGGATGTCAGTGCCTAATGGCGCGTCCAATGGCAATTCGATAATGCCATCGCTTTCGACGTTAATGCCAAGCTCGCTGTACGAGCACAACATGCCTTCTGATGGCATGCCACGCAGTTTGGCTTTCTTGATTTTGAAATCGCCAGGTAATACCGCGCCAACCATAGCCACGGCCACTTTAAGACCCTGACGGCAGTTTGGTGCACCGCAGACGATATCGATAAGTTCGCTACCACCAACGTTGATTTTGGTGACGCGCAGTTTATCAGCATCGGGATGCTGACCACACTCAACCACTTCACCAATAACTACACCGCTAAAATCGGCAGCTACGGCTTCAACGTCATCGACTTCGAGACCGGCCATAGTGATCTGGTGGGATAATGCTTCACGGCTGACTGAAGGGTTTACCCATTCACGAAGCCAAGATTCGCTAAATTTCATGCTATTACAGCTCCGTTATTTAAATTGCTTCAGGAAACGTAGGTCGTTTTCGAAAAACGCACGTAAATCGTTTACGCCGTAACGCAACATAGTTAAGCGCTCGACACCCATACCAAAAGCAAAACCAGAGTATTTTTCTGGATCTATGCCAACGCTGCGCAGCACATTGGGATGTACCATACCGCAGCCAAGCACTTCTAGCCATTTACCATTTTTGCCCATCACATCCACTTCTGCTGAAGGCTCAGTGAAGGGGAAGTAAGACGGACGAAAACGCACTTGCAGATCTTCTTCGAAGAAGTTACGCAGGAAGTCATGCAAAATGCCTTTCAATTCAGCAAAGTTAACATGCTCATCAACCAACAACCCTTCCACTTGGTGGAACATTGGCGTGTGCGTTTGGTCGTAATCGTTACGATAAACACGACCCGGAGAAATAATGCGTAATGGTGGCTTTTCAGTTTCCATAGTACGGATTTGCACGCCCGAAGTTTGGGTACGCAGCATCAGTTTAGGATTGAAATAAAAGGTATCATGATCAGCACGTGCTGGGTGGTGCTCAGAGATATTCAGTGCATCGAAATTGTGAAAGTCATCTTCAATTTCAGGCCCCTGCTTTACCGAGAACCCTAATTCCCCGAAAAAGGTTTCGATACGCTCAATGGTTCGAGTCACAGGATGCAAGCCACCGATCTCTTGGGTGCGGCCTGGCAAAGTCACATCAATCTTTTCAGCGATTAATTTGGCTTCCAGTTCCGAACTCTTCAGACCATCGATGCGCTCAGTTAATTTTTGTTGAATAGCCTGTTTAGCATCATTGACCGCTTGGCCAAAGGCTGGCTTTTCTTCAGGGCTTAAGCTACCCATCATTTTCATCATGTCGGTGATCTTACCCTTCTTCCCAAGGTAATCGACACGGATATCATCCAGTGCTTTTAGATCACTGGCCTGGTCAATAATGACTAAGGCTTGTTCTACGATCTCAGTTAACTGCTGCATTTTCTCTTCCACTGCATAGTCGCGCTTGATAAACAAGTGCTATGGGCGCCAAACTTTCAGGCTATTTGGGTGCTCAGGTTATCGGGCGTTAATGCCAGACGCTTTGCTAGCTATAACGAAATAAAAGGATAGAAATTTTACGCGAGCGAGCGGCATATTACTAGGGCTTATTGGGGGTTTTTATCATGCAAATTCATGTGTTACCCCAGTTCAGAGCCTGAGTTTTGCTCAAGGGGAAACCCAAACCTCGATTCTGACGTAAACAACTTCCGCTTTCAGCAACTAGCAGTATTTGTAACTAAACTGTAAACTCACACCTGTACCTTGCCAAAGTTGCAGCAAACAACACAATAACGACTGCAATTAGACTACATTAACCATATAAATCATTACAAAACAGAAAACTATAAAGTCTATGGCAAACTGACCGATATACATTCGGTTAACAGCCCATTTTATCGAGGCACTAATGAAAGAAGTAAAATTTCGCTGGATAGATCAATATCTTATCCATATGACCTTAAAAACTAAATTCGCTATTCTCTCTATCGTTCCCATGTTGATGATTGTTGGACTGGCGCTTTTTCTAGATAACCAATCCCAGCAAACCTTAATTCAAGGACAGCTCAACAGTCTGCAAAATGCTTCACAACAAATCAACCAAGTCACTGGCAGCTTATATAACAAACTACCTGAGCAAGAACGCCAAACTATCCTTAATCAACTTAGCCGCGAAATTGAAGGTAATGTCAACATTGTTTCAATCAATGACGCCGACAGTAAAATACAAGCGATTGCTCGTAGTGGCGGCGGCATTGATGATAGCGGTAAGCAACCAAGAGCTGTGAGTCGCGTTAACGATCAAAACCTGATCACGATTATTCCCTTAGATAACAATGAAATTGATGCCCTTCTCGCCAACGATAACCTGCTGGTTTATGGCCTAATGGCGGCACTCGTGTTTGTGCTTTTTTTGTTCAGCTATTACATTTCAACCTTCGTAGGCGGCGCACTTTATACAACAGTAATGGCATTAAAACGGGCCGCATCGGGTGATTTAACGGGGCGTTTAAACTTCTTCGAAGTAAAGGACGAGTTCAGTATCTTAGCCATCAGCATTGATGCCTTAGTAGAACGTCAACATACCTTAGTAAAACAAATCGCAGAATCGACCGCTAAAATACGCGAAGTTGTATCATCGTTTCGTAGCACGGCGCAGCAAGGTCAATCCTTAGCGGTTAACCAGAGACAACATCTGGACTCTTTAGCCACAGCAATGGAAGAAATGACTGCAGCAGTGAAGGAAGTCGCCCGCAATGCCGAGCAATCATCCGCCGAAACCCAAGAAGCTAATAAACAAGTTAGCGCAGGCGGCAAAGACATTGAAACCACAGTTAAAGCTATCGATTTGTTATCGGATGAAATATCTGCCGCTTCCAATGCGGTCGGTATTCTCAATGACAATGCCAGCAAAATTGATGAAGTGGTTTCAACCATTAATGCCATTTCCCAGCAAACCAACTTGCTGGCCCTCAATGCGGCTATTGAAGCGGCACGCGCGGGTGAACAGGGTCGTGGCTTTGCGGTCGTTGCTGATGAAGTGCGTACGCTGGCGGGGCGTACTCAAACAGCCACGGTTGAAATTAAAACCATGATCGAATCGCTGCAATCTGGCACACGCAACCTGACCCAAGTGATGTCACGTACAGTGACTCAGGCCAATGAGGGTAAACTGCACGTATTGCAAACCGGTAAAGATCTCGATGCGATTGCTCACCACAGCAATAAAGTGTTTGAAATGAGTGTGCTCATTGCCACCTCTGCCGACGAACAATCGGCAGTAGCCAACGAAATTGCCACCAACCTAATGGAAATTCGTAACCAGTCCCACGATGTGGAACAATCAGCCAACCAATCGGTTTCTGGTTGTGATGAGCTACAAGCAACGGCAGGACAACTTGATGAGCTAATGATAGGGTTAAAAATCTAGCAATAATTTTGCCACTTTCAATCTAAAGCCCACAATAAATAAGGGAGCGATAATCGCTCCCTTATTTATTACTCTTTAATCAGCAAACTGACTGCAAAGCAATTAATCCACATCTTTGAGCGGCCATAGCACGATATGATCTTCGATATCTTTCACGCGTCTTTCATCAACCACCTTGCCTTGAATAGACATGCCCGCTAAATGCATCGCTTCTTTGGAGCCTGTAAGCAGCGGGTGCCAGCTCGGTAGCTCACGCCCTGCCGCAAGGCGGCGATAGGCACAACTGTCGGGCAACCAAGTTAACTCATGGATATTATCAATCGTGATCACTGTACATTGGGGGACATGGGTGAAACGGTCACTGTAATGCTGACAGCCCGCCGTTTGATGATCGAGTAAAAGGCAAGCTGCATTGGTGTAATACAAGTCTTCGGTTTCATCATCTATCAACTTGTTTAAACAACATTTACCACAGCCATCACACAGGGATTCCCACTCGGTTGCGCTCATCTGCGCTAATGTTTTGCTCTGCCAAAATGCCATGATTAACTGTATCTTCTTAATAAAAAACCCGCTCAATGCGGGCTATTTTACACTAATTTGTCGTCAGATACGCAATGCCACTGAGATTAACGAGTGTGGTTTGACGCGCCTGAGCTCATTAGCAGCGTCTTGATGCTGCCAACTTAATCTTTGATCCCAAAGCTCAGCTTATGCTCAGTCAATAAATTCACCTGAGGTGGCGGAATTTGTAAATAAAAGCCATTTTCTGCCATGGCCGCTCTGACTTTATGTATATCTGCCATTCCTAACGCGTCGCGTTTAGCGATAGGAAACACCATCACCAGCTTAGGTACACCGAACATTTCCATTAAAGGCGCGGGAACATCGTCAAAAAAATCTCTTTTCTTCACAAATAAATAAGTATCAGCCTTTCGACTACTTTTATAAACGGCACATAGCATAAGAATCAAATATCCAATAGTTCAAACTTGCCAGTCAATGGGGCACACTATAACATGGTCGCCTAGTAATTTAATTGTAAAATCAGCGAACAGGCTGATGATTTCTGGAGAATAGTGCCGGGATGTCAAAACCTAGCGTAGAGTTAAAAGGCGCTTCTTTTACTCTTTCAGTGCTTCATATTAATAGCAGCGATTTACAGGCTGTGATGCATGAGTTGGACAGCAAATTAGCACAGGCTCCTCAGTTTTTTCTGGGTGCACCTTTGGTTGTTAATCTCAGCGCCATTCAACACGACAGCTTAAATTTGAGAGATTTAAAAGATCTACTGATCTCACGTCAATTAGTCATTGTTGGTATAACGGGTGCGACAACCGTGATCAATAAACAGGCCAAAGATTTAGGCCTCGCCATCGTTAAAGCAGGGAAACAAAGCAGTACTCCCCCACCAGCGCCGCGTCAAACTAAAATAGTGAAGCAAAATATTCGTTCAGGCCAACAAGTCTATGCAAAAAATGGTGATTTAATCATATTTGGTGCGGTAGGCAATGGCGCAGAAGTCATCGCAGATGGTAGCATTCATATCTACGGCGCATTACGAGGAAAAGCCATGGCGGGCGCGGCGGGCGATACCAGCGCCGTTATCATTGCCCACTCTCTAGAGGCCGAACTCGTTTCAATAGCTGGACAATATTGGCTCGCTGAAAATCTACAACAACATAGCTCAGATAAAAGCGGCTGTATTCGCCTAAACGGTGAGTCGCTTATGGTTGAATCATTGCCCCTCTAAATGGCAGAACAAAGGACAGAGAGAAACATGGCACAAATTATTGTTGTCACTTCAGGAAAAGGCGGCGTAGGTAAAACCACATCGAGTGCTGCGATTGCCACTGGTCTTGCTATGCAAGGACACAAAACCGTGGTTATCGATTTCGATATCGGCTTACGAAATTTAGACTTGATCATGGGGTGCGAGCGGCGTGTGGTTTATGACTTCGTCAATGTGATCAATGGCGAAGCCAATTTAAACCAAGCACTGATTAAAGATAAACGTTGCGATAAATTATTTATTTTACCCGCGTCGCAAACCCGCGATAAAGAAGCATTAACCAAAGAAGGCGTGGGTCGCGTTTTAGACGATTTGGCTAAAGATTTTGAATTTATTATATGTGACTCACCGGCAGGGATTGAACAAGGCGCGATGATGGCACTGTATTTTGCCGATATTGCCATTGTGACCACCAACCCAGAAGTCAGTTCAGTGCGCGACTCAGACCGTATTTTAGGTATGCTGCAAAGTAAATCACGCCGCGCTGAGCAAAATCTCGAGCCAATAAAAGAATATTTACTGCTGACTCGTTATTCGCCTAGCCGTGTAAAATCCGGTGAAATGTTAAGTGTGGACGATGTTCAAGAGATCCTAGCGATTGAATTACTTGGCGTTATCCCAGAGTCACAATCGGTACTGAAGGCCTCTAACTCAGGCGTGCCTGTGATTATCGATCAAGAAAGTGATGCCGGCTTAGCCTACAGTGACACAGTCGCGCGTTTACTGGGCGAAGATATTCCAGTACGCTTTATTACGGAAGAAAAGAAAGGTTTCTTACAACGGATATTTGGTAGCTAATTATGTCTTTACTCGACTATTTCAAAAGCAAGAAAAAGCCTAGCACTGCGGTAATGGCAAAAGAGCGCCTACAGATCATCGTGGCTCATCAACGTGGACAAAGGGACACTCCCGATTATTTCCCGCAGATGAAACAAGAAATTATTGCCGTTATTCGTAAATATGTGCAGATTTCTGATGATCAAGTTTCTGTACAGTTAGATCAAAACGACGATAACTTGTCAGTGCTTGAGTTAAACGTCACTTTACCTGACAGATAAGTGATACGTCGGTAATACAAAAGCATCATCTTCTGTCGAAGATGATGCTTTTTGTTGGTTACTTTCAATATCATGTCAAAAGCTTAAGCTACTAGACTTCAAGCTTTGCTAGAGATTCAGCGGCTAATTTACCTCGCCAACCGCATAATACTGCGGGTAAATCCCCTTGTTGCTTATCCCAACGCCATTGCAAAAACTCATGAATATGACGTTTAGAACCGAGCATTTCCTGCGGTACATCATGATGTTCACACAACTCAACTAAGCAGTTTTTAATGGCTTTGAAGGCCGATTTATAACCCGGTTTTAACGCTAACACATCTACTAATTCGGGTAAATTTACTAAGTCAGCGGTTTGTAATACACGTAGTAGGTCTTTGCCGTGTATACGTTTTTCCTGCTCAGTTAAATCATTAAGCTTAAACAGATCAGCCGAGGTTTTAGGTTGCTTCTTAGCTAAAGCGATAAGGCCATGATCTTTAACGACAAAACCTAAGGCTAAATCACGTACTAAGGCTTTCTCAAGACGCCATTTAGCAAGCACTTTAAGATAGGCCAATTGAATTTCGGTTAGCTGAAAAGCATTTTTCACTTTCAAATAAGCGGTGTCGGGATCAGCAAGCCTGCCCTGAGTCATTCGCTCCCCTTCTTCGTATAACCAAGCTAAGCGTCCTTGAGCACTGAGTTTAGCTTCAAGCTGAGGATATAATTGATATAAATATAATACGTCATTAGCGGCATAGCTGAGCTGCGCTTCAGTTAACGGACGACGGATCCAATCGGTACGCGACTCGCCTTTATCAATGATTTCACCAAGGCAAGTTTCAACCAATTTAGCATAACCCACCCCATGACCCATACCACATAACGAGGCAGCTATTTGGCTATCAAATAACGGCGTGGGCTGACATTTACCGTAATGGGCAAAGACTTCTAAATCTTCACTACAAGAATGCACTAGCTTAATAATATTTGGATCTGATAACAGCGCCCAAAACTGTGATAAATCCGGTAATGCAACCGGATCAATTAAGGCTAGGGTTTTACCGTCATAGGCTTGAATTAAACCTAACTTGGCATAATAAGTACGGGTACGAACAAACTCGGTATCTAAGACGAGTATTTTACTCTGTTGGTATTGGGCAACGAGAGCATTAAGGCTAGCTTCATCACTCACATATTGAAACGCTGACAAATTCTTCTCCAGATCCTGTGGGTCAATCACAGTCCATAAAAACAAAAGCCGGCAAATGCCGGCTTCAATCTTACGCGTGCTTAACTTCGTCTCTAAGCTCTCGTCGCAAGATTTTACCCACGTTAGTTTTAGGTAACTCGTCCCTAAATTCTACCAGCTTCGGTACTTTATATCCCGTTAAATGAATACGGCAATGCTTAATGATGTCCTCTGCGGTTAAAGATTTATCTTTTGCCACCACAAATACCTTCACTAACTCACCGCTAGCTTCGTTTGGTACACCTACCGC
Source organism: Shewanella sp. MF08487 (assembly GCF_050848685.1). Taxonomy (NCBI): domain Bacteria; kingdom Pseudomonadati; phylum Pseudomonadota; class Gammaproteobacteria; order Alteromonadales; family Shewanellaceae; genus Shewanella; species Shewanella sp. MF08487. Next base: position 68,244 of record NZ_JBOZPB010000003.1, on the reverse strand, counting down.
AGCCACTTCGATAACTTTTGGATGCATAGCGATAACTTCTTCCACTTCGTTCGGGAATACGTTAAAGCCTGAAACTAGGATCATGTCTTTTTTACGATCAACAATATAGAAGAAACCTTTTTCATCCATATAACCGATATCGCCCGTGGCTAACCAACCATCAACGTCTATCACTTTGGCCGTTTCTTCTGGACGTTGCCAATAGCCTTTCATTACCTGTGGGCCTTTACCAAACAGCTCGCCTTTTTCGCCTTGCGCTAACACGTTACCATCGTCATCACGGATTTGGATCTGTGTAGAGGGCGCAGGAAAGCCGATAGAGCCGTTGTAACCTGCTAAATCATAAGGGCAACAAGTTAATAAAGGTGAAGCTTCCGTCAGACCATAACCTTCGAGTAAACGAGTTTTAGTGAGAGCTTGCCATTTATCCGCCACCGCTTTTTGCACCGCCATACCGCCGCCGATAGACAGTTTTAAGCCAGTGAAATCAAGCTCAGCAAAATCCTCACTATTGACTAAGGCATTAAATAAGGTATTTACACCAGTCAATGCGGTGAAAGGATATTTTTTTAATTCAGCCACAAACCCTGGAATATCGCGTGGGTTGGTGATGAGTAAATTTTGGCTGCCTTTGTGTAAAAATAATAAGCAATTCACTGTCAACGCAAATATATGATACAGCGGCAACGCAGTAACGACAAACTCGCTGCCATCGTCTAAGGCTGGAGAATAAGCGCCATCGGCCTGCAAGACGTTAGCCACGATATTGCCATGGGTCAGCATAGCGCCTTTAGAGACCCCAGTGGTGCCACCTGTATATTGTAAAAAAGCCAAGTCTGCGTTAGTGACTTCAGGTTTGATGTACTGCATTCGACGCCCCCTTGATAGGGTATCGCGCATCGATAAAGCGTGGGGTAAATCGTATTTTGGCACTAATTTTTTAATGTACTTCACTACAAAGTTCACTAAGGTACGTTTAGGCGCACTTAATTGGTCACCAAGACGGGTAATGATCACACTTTTGATTGGGGTTTGATCGACGACTTCTTCGAGGGTACGAGCAAAGTTTGACACGACAACAATGGCTTTAGCACCCGAGTCAATCAACTGATGTTTCAGTTCGCGTGGGGTATAAAGCGGGTTAACGTTAACCACCACCATACCGGCACGCAATACACCAAATAGTGCAATGGGATATTGCAATAAATTTGGCATCATTAAAGCAACACGATCGCCCTTTTCAAGTTTTAATTCATTTTGTAAATATGCAGCAAATGCGCGGCTACGTTCTTCCAATTTGCGATAGGTTAACGTGGCACCCATGTTGATAAATGCAGGTTGATCTTCATACTTAGCCACCGCGGTCTCGAACATATCGACGAGCGATGAGTATTGTTCAACATTTATTTCAGCAGGCACATCTTTTGGCAAATGATTAATCCAAGGCTGATCCACTACTCTCTCCTAAATCTCCACAACTGTGGAAACGATATCCATACAAGCGTCAATACTCGATAAATACCGAGTTAAAATACCGGCTTACATTTTATAGTTATTGATTTACTCGTCAAAAATCATACGAGCGTTTTAATTTTGATCATCATCACATAAAAAAAACAAAAAACCTAGTGCCTTTTTATGTGACTAAAAAGTTAAGCATTAAACGAATTCTTCGGTCAAGCGAGCAACGCTTGCTGCATTACCCATGTGTACGTGGTGATCGCCCTCAATAATATGTTCAGACAAATGCTTAAACCACGTTCGAGCTTTAGGGATTGCACTCTGTAACTGCTTAAAACCTTGCGTTCCACAAACCAGCAAAGTATCCACCGAGATATCCTGCATCAAGGCATCAACTTGAGCAAAAGTGATTCGCTGGGGTGAATCAAACCTCAACCGTGGATCGCTACGCCAACTCACGCCTTCACCTTCTGGCTGCATATTGCGCTCAAGTAACAGACGACACCAAGGCTCAGCCAATCCAGTTAAATGTGCCCTTGCCTTTATTGCAATGTCGATACTGTCATAACTCTTTATTTGTCGATGCTGCTGCGTTAAATATTTCTCATGTTGGTAGAAGCTTTTCCTCAATCTAGCCTTAGCTTGCGTTGCTGGCTCAGACAGTGGATTCAAGGCTTCAATTAATACCAGCTTATTAACCTTTTCAGGAAAGGCAGCAGTGTAAGCCGAGGCTATTATTCCCCCAAGTGAATGTCCGATTATCGCAATGGGCTTTTGCGGTAAAACAGTTAATAACACATCTAAATCATACAAATAATCAACCCAATGCAAGGGATAATGGCCCGGCCTATGCGCCGAAAAACCGTGCCCAGGCCAATCAATCGCGAGAATTTGGTACTCGAGTAAATACGCGGCTAAAGGCTCAAAACTGTTGGCATTGTCTAGCCAGCCATGTAAAGCAAGTAGTAACGGTTTATCCTTCGCCCCCCATAATCGCCCCGAGAGCCTAATATGAGGTAATACAAATTCAATTTGATTTTGGGGGGCGAAAGATTGCCACATAATGCCTCTAATGTCAGCCGATTAAGATGATTTTTTGACGAATTTAAGGGTCATACGGTCACTCTCACCGATCGCTTGGTATTTTTCTTTATCACTATCACCCAAGCCAAATGATGGCGGTAAAGCCCAAACACCTTTAGCATAATCCTTAGTATCTTTTGGATTGGCATTAATTTCTGAAGTTTCAACTAAGGTAAAACCTGCTTTCTTAGCTAAATCAATCATACTGGTTTGATTCATATAACCCGTGCTAAGGCTCATCCCTTCATTCGCTCTATGTTCTACTACGCCAAAAATACCGCCATCCTTTAACACTTTATATGAGGCAGCAAACACATTATCGAGCTGATCCGCTGATGCCCAGTTGTGCAAATTACGGAAAGTTAATACCAGATCAGCACTACCATCGGCGCCTAAATCCATCTTATATGGCGGATCAAACGTAATCATTGTGGCATTACCGAGTACATCTTTATTCGCCATCATCCACGCTGCATACTTAGTGCCTGCATTAGCACGATAACGATTTCCGGGGGTATCTGTTGCAGGCGCAGTTTCAAAACTGGCGGCGATATAATGGCCTTCTTTGGCTAAATAAGGTCCTAATATTTCGCTATACCAGCCATTACCTGGCCAAAGTTCAATTACTGTCTGTGTTGGGGCAATGCCAAAAAAGCGTAAGGTTTCTGCGGGGTGACGATAAACATCGCGACTGGCATTTTTAGCCTGACGAAAATCGCTTTTTAGAGCTTTATCTAAACTTTCATCTGCATAGGTTGCGTTGGAACATAAACCGGCCATAAGTAAGCTGGCAACTAAGGTGACTTTTTTCATTTTAATTCTCCATGGATACCGAAAGCCTAAGCTAGCAGCCAATGCGTTAAAATCCAAGGAATAGAAGTCGTAAAATCTAGGTTTGAGTGACATAAGTGGTTATGGCTCAAAGTGATGAGTCAATTCACCTTTATCTAAACCAACAAAGCGTAAAGCGGAAAAACGTCTAGAGGAAACACAATACGCCTGAGGTATTAAAAGACCTTGTGAATTATCGATTCGCAGCGTTATCGACACGGCGCCACGCAAAATATAAGGCGCCGGCACTGGTTAATAACCAAAGTCCTACCCAAATCCACGCGGGGATCCAAGTGCGCTCGGCTAACATCACCGCATCCCCTTGACCAAGTCCTAGCAACACCGTCGGACTCGCCAGCGCATTGAGCATGATCATTAAACCAATAATACGTAAAAATTGGGTCAACATTTTGTTTTGACTGAGTTTAAGCGGTAACAACAAAATAATAGTCAGCACGGCTAAAATCGCCAGAGTGAGGATATCCCGGCCCCAAAGCAAGCCGCTTAGCACCACTAAAGCGCCGAGCAAGGCAAAGCTCACGCGGATCCCCTTTGGCCAAGTCGCGAGTAAGTAGATTAAATATCCCCAACAGGCCGCGCCAAAATACCCAGCAAAACCAATCAACATCGGCGAACCCCCTTGGCTAAAACAAAAGCCTGCGCCGTTAGGGAATAGCTGAATATGGCTGACAATGCCCGAGCTTAAAATCGTTGCAATACCATGGGATAATTCATGAAAATAACTTTCAAGCCATTTAAACGGCACGCTTAAATAAGGAATACGGGTGATGAGTAACGCCACCACCAGCTCGATGATAAACAAGCCACGGCTTGGCACACCGCTGGCGGCTAAACCTGTTAATTTAGAAGAGGAAAATCGAGGTTGAACGGGGAGGCTTTTGTTGATGTTCAAGCATACAAGTCCACGCCAACCATTTGCTGAATTTCATCGCGTTTGGCGGCATGTTGGGTTTGTAAATACTGGGCTATCGCTCCTTGGTGACCGCGGGTATCTTGTTCATACTCAAGATGTGCACCAAGTCTTGATTGTAAATTTCCCGCAGCGTTTTTAGGCTTATCTAAACTGACGGCTTCGACGGCATCTTGCTCAATCACTGGGCGTGACGATTCAGGCGCCGTTAGCCCCTGAGCGATAGCGGGTCTATTACTCGCTACGGCATTCGTCAAACTCGTTTGATTCACATTAATCTGCATCAAAAAGCCTTAAGTTTGCACTATTCATCGTTAAGCCATTCATCGTAAAGAATGCTTAGCATTAATTGCCTGAGATTCTATCGCAGATACTCAGGCAAAGAACAGCTTATTCACGACCGGGTAACTTTTTCCATGTGACTGTATCACGTAAATATACAGGTTCAAGCTCATCGACCGAGGTTGTTAGCCCTGCTTTGATACCTGTCTCAGCCAATATCAGCATAGCCCTTGCATCGGGATATTTCACGGCGTCGAGAGCTAAAATCCCCTTGCCGAGTGTCAGTAAATCCGGATACGCATCAAAACCTGTGCCGCAAGCCACTATGGGCGCTTGAGTATCAAGCTGAAGTTGTACGTTGGCAGGAGCACTGACCACTTCTTTACCGACTAATGTCGCAATACCATCGACGGCCACAAACTGCCCCCAATACACTTCGCCCATGCGCGCATCAATGGCACAAAACACTTGCTCGGCTTGATGCTCGCTAATGGCCATTTGTGCCATTGCCGCTAAGGTTGAAATACCAATGACAGGCAAATCTAACCCCAGTGCCAGACCCTGCGTCATGCTAGTACAAATACGGATCCCCGTAAAACTGCCGGGGCCTCGACCATAGGCAATTGCAGTCACTTTATCTACGCTAATGCCTGCTTTTTTGAGCACAGAATCGACCATAGGTAATAAGCGCTGACTATGTTCACGCGGGGCATCGGCAAGTTCAGCATAAATTTGACCTTGATATTGCAGTGCCGCAGAGCAAGATTCTGTACAAGTATCTAAGGCCAAAATACAAGCTGGATGTTCGTGTGTTATTGTCATTTCAAAACCGGATAGCGGGCAAAATTTCGCATCAAAATAGACTATTTTTGTACTTTGCGAATATGCCATGAATAAACTGGCGCAAATAATAACATCAAATGCCCGAAAACAAAGGGCTAAGCACGCAATCCCATTAAAATAGCGCTCGGATAACATACCCCGATATGCCAGTGCGAGAGTGATATGCACGACCTAAACATATGTTAAGTAACCAATTTAAAAACACTATTCTTTTAGGGAACTTTTTATCTTTGATTGTCAGAGCATACAAGTATAAATTGAAGTCATCCCTTGCCATTGTACGATTGCATTTATCCGCCTTCGATAAGGAAAACTCATGTTAAACACGCCTCCATTGCGTCGCTTAAGACGCTTACGTAGTTCAGAAGCGATGCGCGATCTGCTGCGCGAAACCCATGTTTCGTTAAGCGATCTCATCCATCCCCTGTTCATAGAAGAACGCATCACCCACGCAGTGCCTATCTCCACGCTACCTGGCATCAGCCGTTTACCTGAGAGTGCACTGGCGGATGAAGTACGCGAACTTTACGCCCTCGGGATCCGCTATGTGATGCCCTTTGGAATTTCCCACACTAAGGATGATAAAGGCAGCGACACATGGGATGACAATGGCTTGCTCGCCCGCATGGTGCGCACCATTAAAGCTGCCGTACCAGAGATGATGGTGATCCCCGACATTTGTTTTTGTGAATACACAGATCACGGCCATTGCGGCGTGGTGCACAATAATGAAGTCTGCAACGATCTCACCGTCGAAAATTTAGTTAAGCAATCTGTGACTGCCGCCAAAGCGGGCGCCGATATGTTAGCGCCATCGGCTATGATGGACGGTCAAGTGAAAGCCATTCGCCAAGGGCTCGATGCCGCAGGTTTTGAGCATGTGGCGATTCTGGCCCACTCGGCAAAATTCGCCTCTTCCTTCTACGGTCCTTTTAGAGCGGCGGTCGATTGTGAACTCAGTGGTAACCGCAAGGGATATCAGCTTGATTATGCCAACGGTCGCCAAGCCCTGTTAGAAGCCTCATTAGATGAAGCCGAAGGCGCCGATATCCTGATGGTTAAACCCGGTACGCCTTATTTAGATGTACTTAGCCGTTTAAGACAAGAAACTAATCTGCCACTCGCTGCCTATCAAGTCGGCGGTGAATATGCTGGCATTAAATTTGCCGCCCTTGCGGGCGCGTTGGATGAGCGTGCTGTGGTGGCTGAAACGTTTATCGGCTTAAAGCGGGCGGGGGCAGATTTGATTGTCAGCTATTACACCAAACAATACGCCCAATGGTTAACTGAAAGCCGATAGTTAAGTTGTTCGTTAAGAAAACAACTAGGTTTTGCACTTTAGAAACCCCATAAAAAACGCCACCTTTATCGGTGGCGTTTTTGTATTTAACACCCTGTGCTAAATCGCTTAAGCCTTCTGCAATCTTGCAAACAAGGCTTTCACTTTTTCCACTTTAGGACGCACGACCATCTGACAATAGGGCTGCTCACCGTGTAAAGCGAAGTAGTCATTGTGATAATTTTCAGCGGGATAAAAAGTATCAAACGCTGATACTTGAGTCACTATTGGCGCATCAAACACTTTTGCCGCCTCCAACTGAGCCAGCATTGCAGTGATTTGATCTATCTGCTTAGCATTGTGGGTAAACACCACTGAACGATATTGTGGCCCCTTATCATTACCTTGGCGGTTAAGAGTCGTTGGATCGTGACTCTCAAAAAAGACCTGCAATAGCGTCGTAAAATCAATTTCCTCTGGGTTGAACTCGATATGCACAACCTCTGCATGGCCAGTTTGGCCCGAGCAAACCGATTTATAATCGGCATCATGGGCATCACCGCCAGCATAGCCAGAAGTCACATTCACCACGCCTTTTAGGCTTTGAAAGATAGCCTCGACGCACCAAAAACACCCAGCACCCAAAGTCGCAAAGCTGTTCGATGCTGGTTCAACAGCATCATCCATCCCTTTAAAAACCATAGAAACGGAGTTAACACAGTGACGAATATTATTGGGTGTTAACATCTCACCTTCAAAAACATGGCCTAAATGGCCGCCACACTGGCTACAGACAATTTCGATTCTGCGGCCATCGGCGTCGACATGGCGCGTTACAGCGCCGGCAATTTCATCATCGAAGGCTGGCCAGCCACAATGGGCATTAAATTTATGCTCAGAGCGATACAAGGGCGCATGGCATTTTTTGCATAAATACAAACCCTTGGCATCATGATCATAATACTCACCACTAAAGGGGCGTTCAGTGCCTTTCTCTTCGATAACATAGCGTTCAAAATCGGTCAGTTTGTTCATATTAATGCCCTTTCGACTCACGTCGTTGTCTATTTTTATACTCTTCATTCAGTTGATTAAGGAGCTGATCCATAAGAAGCCAACATAAGACCCACTCCATGCAAGATTTCTTGCGCTCGGCTTCAAAATGCGGCCGACATCCATCCAATCACAACAAATCCAATAGCCCATACTAACGGGTTTAAGGGCTAAAATCTTACTACTTAAGCCAGTCCTAATCTATGCGTTTAAATCAGTGCTCATTAGGTGACAGCATAAGTGACGGAAAATACAGCAGTTGCTCTCGCTAACCCCCGCTGAGTATTTGCACCCGCTCCAGCGCACGGCTACACTTGCAGCGGGTCAAATTACAACTAAATATAACAAGTAGAAACCAAAATGAAATTAGAAACCATTGATTACCGCGCTGAAAACAGTGCCCAGCAATTCGTTGAATCACTTCGGGAAACTGGCTTTGGTGTTTTATCTAATCATCCGATTGATAAGCGCTTAGTTGAAGACATCTACACCGAGTGGCAAGCCTTTTTTAATTCAGAAGCTAAAAACGACTATATGTTCAAAAAAGAAACCCACGACGGTTTCTTCCCCGCATCGATTTCTGAAACTGCCAAAGGCAACACAGTCAAAGACATTAAAGAGTATTACCACGTGTACCCTTGGGGCCGGATCCCCGATTCACTGCGTGCCAATATTCTCGCCTATTACGACAAAGCCAACGCGCTGGCCGCTGAGCTTTTAGAGTGGATCGAAACCTACTCACCCGAAGACGTAAAAGCCAAGTTTTCGATGCCATTGCCAGAAATGATCGCCAACAGCCAAAAAACCTTACTGCGTATTCTGCATTACCCACCGATGACGGGCAGTGAAGAAATGGGCGCCATTCGCGCCGCCGCTCACGAAGATATCAACCTTATCACAGTGTTACCTGCGGCCAATGAGCCTGGGTTACAAGTGAAAGCCAAAGATGGCACTTGGTTAGATGTCCCCAGCGATTTTGGCAGCATTATTATCAATATCGGTGACATGTTACAGGAAGCCTCTGGCGGCTATTTCCCATCGACGTCACACCGCGTCATCAATCCTGAAGGTACGGATAAAACCAAGTCACGGATCTCTTTGCCGTTATTTTTGCATCCAAACCCTGCTGTCGTGCTGTCTGAGCGTTATACCGCCGACAGTTATCTGATGGAAAGATTACGCGAACTCGGGGTGATCTAAGCCTTAATTCAGCCTATTAATCCAAGTGACAATCACAAGAGACAGTCAAGGATTAAGCGATTAAAGCGCCTTAGGGCGCTTTTTTTATGACATTCGCCACCTTCAAGGTAGAATAGCCGTTCTTTAAGTTATTTAGGACAAGGCGTTATCATGGCAATTCAGTGGTATCCAGGGCATATGCACAAGGCACGCAAAGAGATTGAAGAGGCAATGCCTCAGGTCGATCTTGTAATCGAAGTGCTGGACGCGCGTATTCCCTACAGTAGCGAAAACCCCATGGTGGCTCAGCTTCGAGGCGACAAACCTTGTATCAAACTGCTCAATAAATCTGATCTGGCCGATCCAGAGATCACCGCACAATGGATTGAATACTTAGAGCGTGAGCAAGGCGTCAAAGCCACGGCGATCACCACACTGCAAGCGGCAATGGTGAAAAAGATCCCTGATATCTGCCGTAAGCTAGTGCCTAGTCGCGATAAAACCGAAAAAGACATTCGCACTATGATCATGGGGATACCCAACGTTGGGAAATCTACCATCATCAATACCTTAGCTGGCCGTGTTATCGCCAAAACAGGTAACGAACCTGCGGTGACCAAAACCCAACAAAGGATCAATTTACGTAACGGTATCGTACTCTCGGACACCCCAGGGATTTTGTGGCCCAAAGTGGATAACGAAGCGAGCAGCTATCGCCTCGCCGTCACTGGTGCCATTAAAGATACCGCAATGGAATATGAAGATGTGGCCCTGTTCGCCGCTAAGTATTTCTTAACCGCTTATCCAAAAGAGATTTGTGAGCGCTACAATCTCAGCGAATTACCCAAAGATGATGTGGTTTTACTTGAAGCGATTGGCCGTAAACGTGGCGCCCTGCGTCCAGGTGGTCGCATTGATATGCACAAGGCATCAGAGTTATTACTGCATGAATATCGCTCGGGGAAAATAGGTCTTCTCTCATTAGAAACGCCTGCGATGGCCGAGATAGAGAAGATTGAAGTCGCCCGTGTTTTGGCCATAAAAGAAGCAGAGAAAGAGGCTAAACTGGTCAACGAACGGCTTAAACGTTCGGGCAAACGCCACGATTAATCAATGAGCAGTTGAGCAGTTGAGCAGTTGAGCAGTTGAGCAGTTGAGCAGTTGAGCAGTTGAGCAGTTGAGCAGTTGAGCAGTTGAGCAGTTGAGCAGTTGAGCAGTTGAGCAGTTGAGCAGTTGAGCAGTAAGTAAAGCCAGTAAAGCCAGTATATTCAATGTGCTGGCTTTTTTATTACGAGATATTTAGCAATATATAAGCGTTAACTCACCGTTGTTTTTGTGTGCTTGATACAAGATTATTGAGCAAGGCATCAATATTTTTTTCTAATAAATCCAATACTAATTCAAAACCTTCTGCGCCACCATAATAAGGATCGGGCACTTCACTGAGTTGCGTATCACCGTAAGCAAGCATCAACTGTAATTTATCCTGATACTCGAGCGGACAACGACACCGCAGCTCGGCTAAATTAATCTTATCTGCCGCAAGAATTAAATCAAAATGCTCAAAATCAGCATCTATAATCTGCCTTGCCCGTATTCCTTCGAAACTAAAACCACGCTTTTTACCCGCAGCCATAGCACGGCTATCGGGTTTATCTCCTTGGTGATAGCCCATAGTACCCGCAGAATCTACCTCAATATTTAGCCTGCGCTCCGCAACCTTAACGCGGCACACCGCTTCCGCAGTGGGTGAGCGACAAATATTGCCCGTACACACCATTAATATGCGTTGCACTCTCGCCTCTTTCATTTCATTCAATCCTTCAACAGTCAAAGCTTATCCACCGCCATGATTAAGTGATTAAATATAGTTTGCGCCTTAATTGTCAAATTAAGGCGCTATAGGGGTGAAACCATTGCCAATTAATCAGTAAATATAGAAGGTTTGTTTTAATTTATACATTAACGTTCATCGTGATACGCCAGTATTCGCTAGGTTATCAACATCATGTTCGACTTGTCGCGCAGCCACTTATCACACCTTATGCTTTTACAATACACTCTATATGGCATGATTTATATATATGATAAAGGGCAACACATTGAACTCAAGTGGTATCACTCAGTATCTGCTTAACAATTCATGTGTGGTCTATTTAATAAATCTTCAGCCGTACTTGTAAATACTAGATAAATACCACAAAAACTAATAATTTCACTTGATATGGTTCTTTTATCGGCTAGGTTTATAACTGCATGTACGGTTTAAACGATTATGAACTTACAAACCGCTGCAAATTCACTGGAATAAAAAATAAGCAACAGAGTACAATAAGAGGAAATGTGAAATGGATTTTATTGAAAGGATTGATGTTCTCTCTAAACGTATCCCACAAATTGCTAGTAGCCTTCAAACCGAAGAAGCAACAAAGAATGCCTTAATCATGCCTTTCCTGCATACCGTTTTGGGATATGACGTATTCAATCCCAATGAAGTTGTTCCGGAATTTACTGCCGATACTGCCTGTAAGAAAGGTGAAAAAGTAGATTATGCTTTAATAAAAGATGGCGAAGTACAAATACTGATAGAGTGTAAAAAGTACAACGAAAAACTATCAATAAAACATGCTGCTCAGCTATTTCGTTATTTTTCAGTAACGAGCGCCCGTCTTGCCATTTTGACAAATGGCACTGAGTATCAGTTCTATACCGACCTAGATGCTCCAAATAAAATGGATGAAAAACCATTTCTTACACTGGATCTGGAAAATATTGACGAGCATTTAATTCCTGAAGTAAAGAAACTCACTAAAAGTTCATTCGATGTAGATTCCATCGTAAGTGCAGCAGGTGAACTTAAGTACTTAAGCCAAATAAAACGTATCATAAGCGAGCAGTTTAAAGAACCTGAGGACGAATTCATCCGCTTTTTTGCCTCAAGAGCCTACGATGGTGTTCTCACACCCAAAGTGAAACACCAATTCGCAGAGATTACGCATAAAGCACTAAGACAATTTCTAAGCGACAGTATCAATGAACGATTAAAGTCTGCTATTGGTGGAGATAAGCCAGTTGTTGAAAATAAAAACTCAAGCGAGTCTTTCATAATTTCCGATGACGAAAAAATTAAAGTCATTACAACATATGAAGAAATAGAAGGTTTCAATATTATTAAAGCCATCTTAAGACAAAAATTAGAAGTTAATAGAATTATTGCGAGAGATACACAAAGCTACTTTGGGGTGTTACTAGATGACAACAATCGTAAGCCTTTATGTCGATTGCACTTTAATGCTAAACAAAAATACCTTGGATTAATGGATGCTAATAAAAATGAAACTCGTCATCCCATTAGTTCAGTAGACGATATTTTTAGTTATAGTGAACAACTACTTACTACAGTCACTTTTTACGAGTAATTATTTAAATACTAGCGGAGCAGAATTGCCCCTCTAGTTTTCTTCTTGCGATGAAATGACTTTATTACTCTCCTCCACATCGGTATGTACACGCAGGAAACTGGCAAATCTGGGTAAGCCATTTACGGTAAGACCCAGATATTTATAGGTAATGATTGCGCCAACTTTCGGTGGGTGTTGGCGCTCTGCGAGATTAAAACCTGTGCCAATGTTGAAAATCCGGTCGTCTGGGGTTTGCACTCTTATTGCACCCATTTGCCCTGCAAATTGGCCTTTACCCGGAATGTGGGCAATGACTAAAGCTTCAGCATCATAATAGGGTTTTAACTTCATCAAATTAGGGTTACGGCCAATCATATACATTGCAGAACTGCGATGGAGCATTAATCCTTCAGCGCCTTTAGCGACTAAGGCATCGAGCTGTTGATACAGAGCTTCAAGACTATCCACTTGAAACTGCGCTATGACTTTAAGATAATGCGATTTTCCACTCAGTTCAGTTAACGCAAATTGATAGCGATGCTGAAAGTCGCCATCCGCCTTTGGCACATCAAACACCATAAACCGTACCTTGCGCCAATCTTCTTCTTTAGCAGCGCTTTGTCGAATTAAACTCGACATGGCTTCAAACTGGCCTCGCCCAAGCCATAATTCACCGTCTAAGGGATAATCGGGAAAATTCGCAGTAAACCAAGTGGGCGCAGCAATAACATAACCTTGTCGAGTGAATAATGCTTTTCCGTTCCAGTAGCCTCGGACCCCGTCGAGTTTCTCACTGATCAAAAAATCTTTTATATGAATGTCTTGCAGTGCTTTATCGCCATCAAACACACTTGCCAGTTGTATTGGCGGCGACACTTGTACAGCAGAAAAAACAGGCAAACACTGGAATAAGCTAAATAGCAGAGTAAAAACATACCATCTAAACGATGAGTAATATGTTAAATATTGTAACTTTATCATGTGAGTTATTCCTTTGCTCGCTTCTAGTAATGCTCCAACATCAAGCTTAGGTTGTACTACTAAAATTGCATTAAAATAACCACCAAAATCACTAACCCACTAAGTTAACAAAGAATGTTAACCATCAACTTGCTCAGTTAAGTGTTTATACGCTTGTGATCTCAGGCTATACTGCGGCGCAATTTATTAACTCGGTCAAATGTTACAAACGGATATTATTTGTTTGATTGTTCTTATTTGAACGAGCAAAATCTCAGCGCTTTGGCGCTAATGTTAATTGGAAACACTATGAAACCAGCCAACAATCACGGTATTAAACGCATTGTCAGAGCAACAGGCTTTTCGATGAAAGGCTTAAAAGCGGCTTGGATACATGAAGCCGCCTTTAGACAGGAATTAATCTTAGCAGTCATGATGTTACCTGTGGCGCTGTGGGTCGATATAAGCACGATTGAACGTTTGTTGCTGATTTTTACACTGTTTATCGTGTTGATTGTTGAGCTTTTAAACTCGGCGATTGAAGCTGTGGTCGATCGTGTCGGCAGTGAAATTCACCCACTAAGCGGCCAAGCCAAAGATATTGCCTCGGCAGCCGTTTTTATGAGTCTTGCGCTGTGCGGATTAACTTGGCTGGTCGTATTGGCGCCTCTGGTACTCTAACACCGACGTTTTAGATAGTCGCATGAGCAAATACTGAGCCATCGTCCTTTAAAAAGCCGATGGCTTGTTTTATTTGAGCTAAGCGATCATTTTCTGCCCAATAGGCAACATACACATTACGTGAAATCGCATTCGCGCCACTAACAAGATGTAATTCACCACAGCGCAAAGCATGCTGCACTAAATGTTCAGGCAAAAATGCGCAGCCGCCATTATTCAAGATAAAATCTAAAGCAATACTCGCTGAACTGGTGTGCAGGGTTGGTACTGGCAGTGAAGCATACTCCTGCGCATGGACGATATTAAACGCCGTCCCCCAATCTACTTTCACATATTGCCCCGGCACAACTGCATCGACGCTTTGATCGTTAATACTCGACACTAACAGCAGATTAATTTGCCCCAGTTGCAGTAATTCAAATTGTTCAAGTTTGGGGGGATCGAATGAAATCGCAATATCAAGAGTACGATCCATTAATTGACGCGTCATCGCATTAGTCGGTAATACTTCAGTGCGCAGTGCAACTCCGGGCAAACCCACGTGCAATCCTTGTAAATAACCCTGCAGATAGGCGTCCCAAATATTCGGCCCAGCGCCAATAGCAAGCTGAGTCGATTGTAACTGACTCAATGAAACATCTTGTTTAGCCCGCTCCCACGCCGTCAGTACCGCTTCAGCATGGCCGAGCATACGCTCGCCCGCGGGCGTGGGCTGAATATTGTTGCGTTGGCGTTCAAATAAGGCAACGCCCAAGATACTCTCAAGTTGCTTTACCCGAAAACTCACTGCACTGCGAGTCAGATAAAGGTTTTCTGCCGCTTTACCAAAATGGCGAGTACGGGAGACTTCAAGAAAGGTTTTTAGTAAATCGGTATCCATAAAAATTCTTGACCAACATAGGCAAATTTTTTTGATTTATAAATCAATAATACTAGCCAATACTCCAGTTGCAAATCTTTGTGTATCAAAAACCAGAAGGTAACTGCCATGTCTAAACAGACTTTTCTAAGCGCTAACAAGGGTTCTGAGACGTTTAACGGCTCAGCTACTGTAAGTTTTAACTCTCCAAAACGTTTTTACGATGACGCTAATTTCCCCAAAGGCTTCAAACGCAGCGGTGATTTCACCAATAAAGAAGCTGAACTTCTTGAATTGCATGGGTATGCGATGAAGAATTTAGCCGAAGGTAAAACCTTACCTTGTACCGCCGAAGAAGCCCAATTTGTCGAAGTAACGAAAGGAAATATCGCTCCCAGTAGCTTGTTAGAACAGATCTGGGTAAAGTATCGCAGGCTTGCCATGGGGAAGCCCTTTTATGCCGTGGTTGGTACAGTGCATTTGCCTGCAACCAAGCCCGAAATAGAACTCGAAGCCGAAGCTGTATTTGATATTGAAGATGATGTTCAGGATGAACCTGAACCTGAGGATAAAGAATGATAATTAAGGTTTGCTACTAAATGCGTGGTTGGATTTTATATAAAGAAACTGCGACTCAGCTAAAACCTGAATGGTATGAAATTGATCGTTTACTGGCGGCAGCCAAAGCTGACAACATCGAGTTGACAGTTTACGCACCAGATGAATTTGATTTAACTGTCACCAGAGAAGATAACAAGAGTATTTTATTGAATGGGCAAGCTGTCGAGCTGCCTGATTTTATTATTCCGCGCATGGGCTCAGGCACGACTTACTTTGCTTTAGCCATTATTCGCCACTTAGAGCGATTAGGCGTGTATTGCCTCAATCCCTCTAAAGCTATTGAAATTGTTAAAGACAAACTATTCTCCCAGCAGCTGTTGGCCGAGAAAAATTTACCTACGCCTAAAACAATGCTGGTTAAATTCCCTGTCGACATTAATCTGGTGGAACGTCATCTGGGTTTTCCTGTGGTGATTAAAACACTTTCTGGCTCACAGGGCAGCGGCGTATTTTTATCGCATAAAGCACGAGAATTCGATGATTTGATGCAATTAATTGAAGCGACCAACAAAAACGCTAATATTATTTTGCAAGAGTTTATTGCTAATAGCCATGGCCGCGATCTACGGGTATTTACTATTGGTGGTCGTGTTGCTGGTTGCTACGAAAGGCGCGGTCAAGAAGATAGCTTTAAAGCTAACGTGAGTGCAGGTGGCTCGGCGCGTCCATTTCAGATCACTCCTGAAATTGAATGGTTAGCCACCCAAACAGCTAATATTCTCGATCTTGATGTTGCGGGTATCGATTTATTATTCGATAACGGCCATTATAAAATCTGTGAAGCGAATTCATCCCCAGGATTTGAAGGTTTAGAGTCTTGTTTGAATGTGGACATAGCTGCGCAAATTCTACACTTTATTCGTATCCGCTTAGGTATGTTTAATAAAGATGAGCCAAGTAGTCCTAAAGTAGTGGCTGATGGTGTTGTAGCGCCGACAGTATAAAGTTCGTCGTTATCGACGTCAGCCGCGAAAGAAAAACACTAAAAATAGGATCGTATCTAGCGGGATCACACCGCTAGATATTATAAGTCCAATCACTGCCTGCACTTGTTCATCTTCTATTTCATATCCATAAATGTCACTGACTCAAAGATTGCCGCTATTATGGCAATTATTTTCCGCGGATATGATGCCCTGCCTTAAACCTCAATCAACAGATGCGACTTCTCACTCAATTTTCCTACAAATGAATAAAATTACCCTAGCCTTTGCTTTGAATCACAAATTAGCGCACTTTTTAAAACATTTTATTCACATATGAAAATTTGCTGTTAAACTGCTTTTGTCGATTTTTATCGTACGCTTAGTTGGTAGCACCAAAATCTAATTTTATCGTTAAACATAATAAAAATAATGCTGGAGTCACTTCTTAATATGTCGATCCGCTTGTTACCCCTCATCATAGCATCACTCGTGAGCACTCAAGTGCAAGCCGATGATTTTACTATTGAGTTTGGTGGTTTCTATTCGCAATCAGATACTAATATGGAAGTTACAAACGCTATTTCAGGTAATAATTTCATCTTAGATTATGAGTCTGACTTACAACTAGCCGAAAACGAGTTTTTACCCTTCATTGAGCTAAATTACCGCTTTAACGAACGTCACAATATTTATCTAGACTGGAAACAACTTCACCGCGATGCCGAAACTCAGGCATTATCTAACCCCTTTTTGATCGAAATTAATGACAATATTTACGATGTAAAAGCCGGAGGTAGACTGAGTTCGACCTTAAATATCGATGTGCTGCGATTAGGGTATGGCTATGATGTGTTTCAAAGTAGCAACTATGATGTAGGCCTTTCAGTTGGACTACATACCATGTTTATCAAAATGGGATTTGAAGGGGTCATCGGAGTTTGTGCCTCATCAGAATTAGTGAATAATGTCTGTGGTAGTCAAACAATTCCGCGCATCGTTGACGAAAGTGTCACAGCACCTCTGCCCGACGTAGGTATCTATGGAAATTATGAGTTTATACCCGGTTGGCAATTTACCAGCCATGCACAGTATTTTTATGTGAAACTCAATGATGTAAAAGGTGAACTCGTTGATATTAAACTCGGTGTTGATGCACAAATCACTTCTAATTGGCGTATGAGCGTCGCTTATAATTACTATAAAGTAGACGTGGATATCGCCCAAGACTCACCCACTAAAAATACTCAAATTGCTGATTACAATATCTATTACAGCTTTACTGGCCCTATGTTTTCGGTAAGCTACACCTTTTAGTTCATCAGTATTCTTCTTTGTAACCTTAAGCACATTAAACAACAAACAACATAAAATAATGGCGTCTACTCGACGCCATTATGCTTAAACGCGTTTCAATTATTTACGACCATCTAGCTCACGTTTGGCTTTAAAGTCTGAAGACTCTAGCCAGAGGGGCCAATCAGTGCTATTAGCTAACGTAGTGAGCATACTGGCGATTAAATCAAGATCTTGACTCACGCCTTCTAATGACCAATTAGCATCATAATCATCCGCGGCTTGGTGATATTTATGGGCGATATAATCGGGGTCGGTATCTCCAAGGCTCATAAATAACAATCCTGGTACACCTTGCTGGGCCAGCGCAAAATGGTCTGATCTAAACATCAATCCATTCTGTGGTCTTGGATCCGCTTTTACCGAACGGTCTTGGGCTTTGGCGGCTTTATCTAAGTATTGCTCCAACTCAGATACCCCTTCCCCGTAGCGCAAAATGTAATTCACGCCTTGATTCATATTCATGCCATCGATATTTAAAAAGGCGACAATATTTTTTGTTGGCACACTGGGATGCTGAGCAAAATGCTGCGCACCAATCAGGCCCGTTTCTTCTGCAGTAAAGGCACTGAAGAGCACCGAGCGATCCAGTGGCGCCGTGCTAGCCTGCTGTTTGAAGTAACGCGCTAACGCTAAAACCCCCGCCACACCGCTGGCATTATCGACCGCTCCGTTTAAAATCTCTGACTTACTGTCTTCAATCACAGTGCCAAGGTGATCCCAATGGGCATGCATCATCACCACTTCATTTGGGTGCGTTTTGCCGGGTAGTAAAGCCGCAACGTTATGGGACTCGGCGCGCTCAATCTTATTGTTTAACGTGAGCTGGGCGCTCAACTTAAGTGGGATCGCCTTAAAATTTGGCTTGACAGCTTGCAGTTTCAAGATATCGAAATCCAATCCCGCTTTGGCAAAGATTTTTTGTGCGGTTTCGTGCTGAACCCAGCCCATCACGCCCACTTGACCTTGATTATTATTGGCATCGACCAGAGTAAACTTAGTCCCTGTGTTGGAGTTTTGCACCACACCCCAGCCATAGGCTGCAGGGTCCGTTTCGTGAACAATAAATACAGCCTCTGCGCCTTGACGCGCCGCTTCCTCATATTTATAAGTCCAGCGGCCGTAATAGGTCATGGCATTGCCTTTAAATACCGCAGGATCTTGAGTCGCAAAGCCAGGGTCATTAACGAGTACAATAACGGTTTTGCCTTTTACATCTACCCCTTGGTAATCATTCCAGCCATATTCGGGTGCATTAATACCGTAGCCAACAAACACCATATCGCTATTATTTAAGCTGACTTTTTCGGAGATTCTTTGGGTTCTGGCAGTAAACTCGCTGCCATTGGTAAACTTCAGCCCACCGATATCAAGCTGCATGTTTTGATCAGCGCTAATTTGCGCCAACGGTACGGCCTGCAGATAACTGTCGCCAAATCCGGGTTTGAGACCCATATCTTTAAATGCTTTCACTAAATAGTCTAAAGTTAAGGTCTCACCTTCGGACAAAGGCGCACGTCCACCGAAGGCATCACTGGCTAAGGTTTTAACATCGGTTCGGTATTGCGCGAGATCGAGGCTTTGCACAAATGCGGTTTCAGCTAAGGCGGGTAATGAAATAGTGGCCATCAGACTTGTGGCTAAGATGATATTTTTCACAACTGTCTCCCAAGTTATTATCATTATTTGATTTTAAGGATAGACTTTACCATATCATCTTTAGTTTATGATGGCAGTCTTAACGTAACAGCGCTCACGCCCTCATCGAAGGGATATTCTTGTAGTGAGCCTTAAATAGATAGCAAAATAATAAAATAGCGAAATTACAATATCCGTGTATTTTCATTGAGTAAGGTAACAATATGTCGTTAGAGTTATTACAAATTGCGGCGCTAAATCTCAAAAAAGCAGTGCCTCTGATGCTCAAACATAAAATTCCGACCACACCGGTTAACTATGCACTTTGGTACACTTATGTTGGAGAGCAAAATCCCGAGTTAAATCAACAACTCGACACTGTGATTTCCCAGTACAATACCTGCCCTCCCGTCAGTAGTGAACTCTTATACCGCCAATATGTTGCTGATCCTGTCGAACTTGATGTAAGAGAAATGCGTCAGAGTCTAGATGCTATGGTGACTGAGTTATCCCAATCGCTCAAAGACACTAATCTGGATGCGAATGGCTTCCAATCGCGTATTAATAGTAATTTTGAGAAACTAAACCGTATTGAAGATGAAGGCTACAGTGTCGAACAAGTACTCGATTTAGTTCGCAGTTTAGTGAAAGAGTCTGACAATATTCGTTCGAGCACTGAGTTCTTTACCGGACAATTACAAAAAGCTCAAACCGAAATCGATGCCCTAAAGAAAAAACTCGAACAAACTGAAAAAGATGTACTCTACGATGCCTTAACGGGCTGCTTTAATCGCCGCGCTTTCGACATCGATTTTGCTGGTATGTTGGCCCAAGCTCCATTAGGTACTTGCGTGATTTTAGCCGATATTGACCATTTCAAAGTATTTAACGATACCTATGGCCACCAGCTTGGCGATCAAGTACTGCGGGCTGTGGCTAAACGTTTACAGGAATCCTGTCGCGATGGCGTGAAACTGTATCGCTTTGGCGGTGAAGAATTTGCGATTATCATTCCTAAAAGTCAGTTACGTGTCGCCAGACAACTGGCCGAAGGCATGCGCCGTGGACTTGAAAAGCTCAGTTTGAAAGACAGACGCAAAGATGAACGTATCAATAATATTAGCGCTTCATTTGGCGTTGCCCAATGGCAGGATAAACAAACGGGTATGCAGTTGATTGAAGCCGCGGATAAATTGCTCTATGACGCCAAGCGTTTAGGACGAAATCGAGTATTACCAATCAGTAACTGATTACTACCTTAGCCGAAATCGGGTTCAGATTTAGGCTAAGGTTTATGTTGTCTTTAATATTAATGTGTAAAGCGGGACATACTGACAACATGTTCTTGCAACCTATTGCCTATTGCTGCGGATACATCCGCATTGTGCGTTCGCATCAACTCATCATCGACCGGTATGGCTTGCACTACAAATCGCAAGTCTGCGCCGCCTTGAAGTGCATCAAAGGGGTAACAGGTGATCAAGGTTAAACGATTATCATCGGATGGTGCCATAAATTGGGTTTCAGTTTCATGCACAACTTGAGTGGCAACCACTTCATAAACAATGTTACTTCCCTTTAGCGTTTGTAACGATAAGCGGCGACCGACCGCCATACCATTGAGTATCGCAAAATGTGTATCCCTGTGGCCGGCAATCACAGTGTTACCCGTTTGTCCTGCTGGCGCACTGGATAACACTAGACTTGGGCCAAAGGCTAGATTTCGCCCAGAAGCCCCCGCTAGGACATATAAACTGTCATTCAACTCGGTCTCAATATCACTGTTAGCCGCCACTTGTTCGCGGTAAATCGACAGCTTTGCTACTGGGTAGGTATCCGCCCATGACCAAGGCTTATGAGATTGTCCATCGGCCAGCGTTTTAGTCCATGCCTGTTCAATCAAATACTGGGCAAAGTGTGCTTTAGTCTGCATATAGAGTCCCTTTACTAACAATGTTGCGCCAATTAAACATAATCCCACCACTAAAAATCGCTGTGTTCTCGCTTTGCTCATCACATGTGACTCATAATTCACAGGCCAGTGCCATTAAGGCCGCTTTATCTTCCCGTCGTTGCCGCTGGATTGACCTTGCAAGCATTAAGGCTAATAGCAAGGTAAGTGCACCAAGTAGTATATCCAAACGGCTTGAAGTAGCGGTTTGCGGTAATACACCAAACGGTTGCCACCCTAATGGCAAGTGTTGACGCACCACAGCATCACGGCTGGTCGCAGTTGCATCGATTGGCGTTAAATCCACTGCCACTAAACTTGTGTAGGCGCTGACTAAGTGATAGTTCATCGATAACGCTGTGACTTGCTGTTTGACCTTGTCATCATTGGCGCCATTTTTACTGAGCTCCAATGCAGCGATTTGTTTACGGGCCCAGAACAAATCTAACCCTGCGCTTTGATGGGTAATAAAGCCCGCGGCGTTATCCTGCAATGATAATGACTGTTGCCAATTTTTATGGCCTTGACGTCCTGAAATAACTAACTCCTGCGGCTCACGGGCACCGCGTTTAAGGCTAACGAGCACAGGCTCAACTCGGTACAAATCAGCAATCGGTGACGGCCAATAATCGGGAACACTGCCATCGTCAAACCGTACTTGAATATCGGTTAACACAGGGTATTGAATTTTGCTCAGCAAGGCGCTGATTTTCTCATCGACCTCATCCACGTTACCAATATAAGTAAAAGTGCCACGGCCAAGTTCCGCCGCCCTTTGCATAAAATGTGAATTGGGCGCTGAACCGATGCCAACAGTAAATAAGCGACTCTCACCAATTTGGTAACGAATTAAGTCAAACAAGGCTTGCTCATTACCCACCGAACCATCAGTCATAAAAATCACTTGGCGTAGAGGCTGCGATGATTCTGTCGCTTCATTAGCCATTGATTTGGGTAATGCAGCATCCAGTGCCAACGCCATTTCGGTGCCACCATCGGCTTGTAAACGGCTCACAAACTGACGGGCGCGGGACAAATTAGACGAGGTCGCAGCGAGTGGTGTTGCTGATAACTGAGATAATTCTGAGTTAAATTCAATAATGTTAAAGCGGTCTTCCGGTTTAAGTCCATTTAACGCGTACAACAGTGCATTTTTAGCTTGCACGATAGAATCTCCCGCCATCGAGCCCGAGGTATCAATCACTAGAATTAATTCACGGGGCAAACTCGGCTGAGTACTCTTTTCAACCTTAGGAGGCAACACCATCACTAGACTGTAATTATCATCATTTACGCCGCTGGTTTTACTTGTCTCAAGTGTATCCTGAGACAGATTTTCGCCATCGAGCTTATGGGTTTTACCTTGCTGATTAAACACCCAAGCCATTGGGCTCGTGCCCTGCTGTACTCGCCATTGCAGCACAAAATCACGATTAGCGGGCACACGTTGCGCCAGCGATACATCAACCGCGCCGCTGTTGTCTTGCTTGAGTTTGATGTCATGGTAAGGACTCTCAATGGACGCTTTATCAACGCCCTTTGCGAGTAAGACTTGAATGTCAGCCTTGAGCACAGGATCGCGCCCACTGGCCGCATCTCGCACTGGCACAACAATACGGTCGGCATCAAATACCTGCGAGCTGGTTACTCGGCCTGATTGGCTGCCCTGTGTTGTAGGATCATTTGAATCGCTAGCACTTGCGTCAGAGGTTAAACCCGGAATATAACGAGGCGCGACCACCAGCGGAAAACGTAGGCTAAACACACCATCCTCATATTTAATGGTCTCCTGATAGCTAATCTCCACTATCAGTTCCTCTTGAGGTGCTAGATTTGCCACTTCAGTGGTGAACATATTCGGCCGCTCTTGGCTGACTAAACTGGCTCGTTTACCCTCCGCTTTTGCCTGCTCAAAAATTTGCTTGGCCTCGGCCTTAGGATGAATTTGCCCTTCAATAACTCGTTGGCCTATATGTAATCGCAGCGAATCTACCGCGGCTTCATTCGGCAGCGGAAACAAATATTGTCCATTCAATACAAACTCAGTGTTATTACGAAAAACTTGTTTCACGCTGACGCGGTTACTTAATCCAGAGACTTGCATTACCACTTGGGTATCAAGTGGTAAGGATGGCGCCCAAGCACCGCTCTGATGACGGTAAAGCAACATACCTTGGGTAATATCATCAAAATTAATGGTTTGTGACTGTATAGTTATTTGTTCTAGCTGAGCCGAGGCCATGTTCTGTGGCTCAGGCAGCGTGCCAATACTATTGGATGAAGCCAATGCCACGAAGGGCAAACACCAACATATTGCAGCACTAATCAACAGTATCGCGATAGCTTCACTGACTTCTTTTACCCTTTTCCCTGTGGCCATCACAAAGACTTCCTTCTATTAACAAATATAAACTGACGTTGGCGGTTGTTTAACCTAAGCCATGTAAAATTAACGGCGTAATATGCGCCGCTATTGGGCTGTGCGCTGTGCCATCAAGGTCGTATCGGGCTGCAGCGTTAACGTTACGCGGCGATCGAACACATATGATTCTTGCTGCGCTTGCAATGGCGATAACGCCCCAAAGGCTTGGGTGGTCATACGCTGTGCAGCGACACCTTGCTGAATAAAGTAACCCTGTACTTCCAATAAACGCTGTTCAGAAAGCGCTTGGTTATCACTCACATCACCTCGGCGGTCGGCATAACCCTTAAGTTCCAAGTTAAGCTCAGGCGATAGATTCATTACCTCGGCCACATCTTCTAATTGGGGTAAAAAGTGCGCTTCGACCTCAGAGGATCCCGTACGAAACTGCACATTAAGCCCTAATGCTAATTCACTGAGTAATTGACGCTGCGCTGACAACAGTTCATTGAGCTCTTGCTGCGCCATGGCATATTCGTTTGCCTGTTTTTCAGTTTTCTGCTGCTTTGCACTCAACGCTGATAACTCGGCCTGTTGCAGGCTTATCTGTGTTTGCTGAATTTGCAACGTATCGGTATCGCCAATGGATTTACCAATCAAGGTACCGGCAAGAGCACCAATAATGGCGCCCACTGGCCCCCCAACGAATACACCGACTAATGCCCCACCACCTAGACCGATTAGGGTTTCAGCTTCGTCATCTTCATAGGTGTATTCATCGTCCACGGCCATGTCGTTAGCATTGACGTCGTGATCTAGAGTTTGATCTTGTCCAAGCGCTTGGTTTTTTAATGAGACGCCCGCCGAAACACTGGCCACGGGCGCGCTGAATAGACTTAACACCAATAAATTAACTAGCGTTTTTTTCATCATCCCATTCCCTTTTGATTATTCTCGATGCTGCACTCATCCCTGAAATATCAAATTCAAAACCGCATCAGGTCAAGACAGGTGCAAAACTAATAAGGCTATTAAACACAAGTGGAATGGCATGAGCAGGGATAGAAAATGGCAATACAACTATCAATTGTGGCAACAAAATGGCAATTGTATTTGTGGTCTTTTTTCTCGGGTAAAATCCTGTATAGTCACGAAAACTTAAGTCCCAAAGGCAATAGGAATAGGGCTCTATGAAGCGTATCGCTATAGTGGAAGATGAAGCGGCCATTCGTGAAAATTACAAGGACGTGCTGCAACAACACGGTTATAGCGTGCAAACCTATGCCGACAGACCCTCGGCCATGTTAGCCTTTAACACCCGTTTACCGGATTTAGCCATTATCGATATCGGTTTAGGTAATGAGATTGACGGCGGTTTTATGCTCTGTCAGTCACTACGTGCGATGTCGAGCACTGTGCCCATTATCTTTTTGACCGCCCGTGACAGTGACTTTGATACCGTGTGTGGTCTGCGTTTAGGCGCCGATGATTACTTGAGTAAAGAAGTGAGCTTTCCGCATTTGACCGCGCGTTTAGCGGCTTTATTTCGCAGGTCCGAACTTGCGGCAAGCCAAACACCACAGGAATATCTGCTTGAGCGTGGGTCACTGACGATTGATGCCAACCGCATGCAGGTCTACTGGAACCAATTGCCAATTGAACTCACTGTCACCGAGTTTTGGATGGTGCATGCGTTGGCTAAACATCCTGGCCATGTACGCAGCCGCCATGAATTAATGCAAGAAGCAAAAATCTTTGTCGATGACAGCACTATCACCTCCCATGTGAAACGCATTCGCAAAAAATTTATCGCCAATGCGCCCGAGTTTGATTGTATCGATACTGTCTATGGCATGGGTTATCGCTGGGACAGCTTAGCCTAGACTCGTTTGCCCTAGACTAAGCCATCGGGCATAACACCACATACTATTTAGACCATTGATATAATGGATAAAGATAGACAGATTACCTTTGATTCTATAAATGCTGATACCTAAATGATGATACGTTTCCCCTTTGGCCTTCGCACTAAAGTCATCGGCCTTAGTCTGTTCTTACTCTGCCTACCTTGGTTGGGGTATCAATATGTGTGGGAAATGGAGAAGTATCTACGCTACGGCCAAGAACGCACCTTAGAGGGCACAACTCAAGCGCTGGCTACTGCGCTGCATGAGCGGCCCAAATTATTTGATGGACAGGCGAGCTTTTTAAAACAAGTTGAGAAAAGCCGTGATTTGTATGCCTATCCATTAGCGGGGGCGATTCTACTCGATGGTAAACTTAACGAATGGCAGGAATATCAGCACCGATTTCTACAATACAGTGAGGCACATCAAATCATGCGTGCCAATCCAAACACACCGCTAACCTTAAGTTTTACCCATATGGTCGGCCAGTACGATGGCTATCTATATGCTTTTTTTCAAGTCATTGACCCAAGCGTCGTCTTTCGAGGAAAAAATGCCTTAAGTGTCGATAGAAACGATCACCTCTCGATTGCGACCCTGTCACCGGACAATAAATTCAAACGTTATATTATTGCCACCACGCAACCGGGTTGGATCAGTGCTTTTGAATTACCCGCTAACCCCAAACAAACGGTGCCCGTCACTCCTGAGGTGCGCATTCAAGGACAATGGGCAACTACCGATGTAGGTTATAATGTTGAGCTGCGTATCCCCTTAAGCATGGTCGGCAGTAAGCTCGGATTTGCCATTGCCGATGTGAACGACAGTAAATACCGCGATATGGTTGCGGTTGTCGGTACCTCTGCTTTAGATACGGTCGATAATCTCGGTACTGTATTAGTACCATCACCTGAAATTGAAAGTATAATCAAAGGCATGAGCCACAACAGCTCACGTATTTGGGTAGTCGATAAACACGGCCGCGTATTGGCTAAATCTGGCGACATTCGTGCTAATGACAGTGTGTGGACCCGCACTTTAGAAGATGAAAAAAGCACAACCTTGTGGGAAACCTTCAAACGCGATTACCTGCATCCACTGTATTATAAAATCCTCACAAAACCGCCCAAAGATTTTATCGATTCCTTGCAAGACTCCACCGAACTTGACGGTAGTCATATCCAAAAAGCGCTCGCGGGTCAGCAAGGTTCAACTTGGCGTTTAACCCCAGACAATAAAGCCGTCGTACTCACTGCCGCCAGTCCGATTTGGATTGATAACAATGTGATGGGCGCCGTTGTTGCCGAAGAAACCACCCACGGCATCCGCTCATTACGTAATCGTGCGCTAGAAAAACTGTTTAACGTGATTTTAACCATTATGAGCATGGGCACTTTAGCGCTATTTTTCTTCGCATCGAGTATTTCAAACCGTATCCGCAAACTGCGCGATGAAGCTGAAAATGCCATCGACAGCCAAGGTCGAGTGCGCAATCACCTCAAGCCGTCTAAGGCGCGGGATGAAATTGGCGATCTATCACGCAGCTTTTCCAGCATCGTTGGACGTCTGGGGCAATACACCCACTATTTAGAGAATATGTCATCACGCTTGTCACATGAGCTACGCACACCCGTAGCCGTTGTGCGCTCATCCCTTGAGCATTTAAACCTGCAGACCTTAGATAAAGACACGCAAAAATATGTCGACCGCGCCCAAGAAGGTGTGAGTCGTTTAAGCATGATTTTAAATAATATGAGCGAAGCTACGCGCTTAGAGCAGAGTTTAATTCAGGCTGACATTACTAAATTTCCGCTCTCCCAAGTCGTTAGTGGTTGTATGCAAGGTTATCAAATGACCTATCCAGAACAGCGCTTTAGTGTAAAAGTGCCCGAACAGCCGCTAATGATGCAAGGCGTGCCGGAATACATAGCACAGTTGATGGACAAGCTTATCGCCAACGCGATTGAATTTTGCGATAAGGACAGTGCCATCGAAGTCACTCTCACCCAAGTCGGCAAGCAAGCCACATTGCTGATTAGTAATTTAGGGCCAGAACTCCCACTTAATATGTCGGAGCAGATTTTTGATTCCATGGTTTCGGTACGGATAAATCAAGTCCAAGACAAACCCCATCTTGGTTTAGGGCTGTATATCGCCCGATTAGTTACTGAGTTTCACCAGGGACAAATCCTCGCCCGTAACCGAAGTGAACATAATGGCGTAGATATTCTTGTGACACTGCCTTTAAGCTAAAATGGCAGAGTATGGGGAAGGTTAATATTGGCGCAGATAAACAGCCGTTACGCTTACTCGGCAGCACGAGCGATTTTTATCTTAAAATCGCACATGCCGGAAGCAATCACATGAGTCAAACTCATCACTGCGCCTCCTGTCATTTTAGCGCGCAGATGCTAAGATGACCGCCATAACAACAGATTACACTCTCTGTTCGCTGTTCTTTGAACAGTCGTTTTTCTGTAAATGTAAGTATTTTCTAAGCGTAAGTGTTTTTCAAAACTTGCCTAACTGATTTGTTTAACCTATATGCCAAGGTAATTCTCTAATGACAGATAAACCTCATCAAGCCACCCAAATTGTCAGCTTAGGTCGAGATAAAAAATGGACCAAAGGCGTGATTAATCCGCCCGTCTTTCGCGCTTCGACTATCGTGTTTGAAACGATGGATGACATGCGCCACGCCGCTAAAAACAAAACAAATGGCGAGATGTTTTATGGCCGCCGCGGCACTCCAACCCATTTTTCGTTTCAAGCTGCGATTGCCGAATTAGAAGGCGGCGTAGGCACGGCGCTTTATCCTTCAGGCGCTGCGGCGATAAGTGCAGCGTTGCTATCATTTTTAAAAACGGGCGATCATCTATTAATGGTCGATAGCGTGTATGAGCCAACGCGAGATTTATGTACGCATATTCTCGGCGGTTTTGGTATTGAAACCACCTATTACAATCCGCTGATTGGCGTTGGCATTGGCGACCTTATTCGCCCCAATACTAAGGTGCTATTTTTAGAGTCTCCCGGTTCTATCACCATGGAAGTGCAAGATGTGCCTACCTTGTGCCGCATCGCCCACGAACATGGGCTGATTACTATGCTAGACAACACGTGGGCCTCACCCATCAATAGTAAGCCCTTTGAAATGGGCGTGGATATTTCGATTCAGGCGGCCACCAAATATATCGTCGGTCACTCGGATGTGATGATAGGCACAGCTACCGCCAATGAACAATACTGGCCACAATTACGTGAACACAGCTATTTAATGGGGCAAACCACCTCCCCTGATGATGTGTACCTTGCTGCACGCGGTCTGCGCACCTTAGGTGTGCGTATGGCGCAACATGAAAAAAATGCACTGCAAGTCGCCAACTGGTTGAAAAACCGCCCAGAAGTCGATCATCTGCGTCACCCCGCATTCGAGACATGCCCTGGGCACGAATTCTTTAAACGCGACTTTAGTGCCTCAAACGGCTTGTTCTCTTTTGTATTAAAACAAGGCGATGCCGATGCGGTTACCGCACTGGTTGAAAATATGCATCACTTTAAAATGGGTTTCTCTTGGGGCGGCTACGAGAGTTTAATCCTCGGTATTTTCGGCATTGAAAAAATCCGCTCAGTAACAAAGTGGGATGCAAGTAAACCATTAATCCGTGTGCATATTGGCTTAGAAGATCCAGCAGATTTAATTGCCGATCTCAGTACAGGCTTTGAACGCTTTAACGCGGTACTGGCGGCTAAAGCTAAGTAGCCATATCTCAACGTCGCTGTGATTACCTATTACCTTTTACCTAATAGGTGATTAGCTGAATAGCAAAGCGGTTTAGTGGCAAGTGCTCGCATATAAAAACAAAGGGGCGGAATCAATATTCCGCCCCCTTTGTTTATTTCTGTTTACTACAAATATTTAGGCTAATAAAAAAAGCTAACCTATTCAATGAGCCTCGATTAATTCGCTTTACCCACGTTTAACGCAGGATCGATCCACGCCGCTGAGCCATAGAGCGGTACGGTTGAGAGTGCATGTTTATGGCTGCCATTAGTCTCTTTAGTCGAATAGGACAAATACAACAACGTCTGATTTTGCGCATCGTAAATTCTACGCACTTTTAATGACTTAAATAAAATACTTAAGGATTCAGTAAAAATCACTTCGCCGTGTTTGCCCATGTCTATTTTAGCAAGATCAGTCGCGTTGATTGGCCCTGTTTGGCGGCAACTAATGCTCATGTCGGAGGGATCGGCAAAATCTAAATTAGCCTCAATACGACTAATATGACAAGTTACGCCTGGGATTTTAGGATCTTGTTTCGCATCAATAATTACATCTTTGGTGGTAAAAAGCCCTAGGCTCACCTTACCCACATCGTCACCGCAGCCAGCGAGTAATAAACCCACCGTTACCGCAAACGCACACTTAAGCCGTGTTCTCATACATACATCCTTTTACGTTAGTGCTGCTTATATGTTAGTGCTTAGCAAATAGCTTTTGTGCCCAGCGGGTTAGCCCTGCCGTCACTGAGCCAAAATGATCACCAACCACGACAGGTATATCAGGGTAAATACCGCTGATTTTAGCGTAAATAGCTGGGCTTCGCGCCGTGCCCCCTGTCACGTAAATGACATCGGGTTTACATTCTGGTTCAACATTTACAGTAGCCACATTTTCACTCGACACATTGTTAACAGCCAAGGTTTGTGCCGCTTGTGCAAGTGCTTGGTGCATCAGGGCTTCCACTTTCGTCAGCGAAGACTCAATGGCATTCTCAAACAAGTCACGGCTCACACCCGCATGCAGCGTTGCTTCAATAAAATCGAGATTAATATCAGTATGTTCAGCATCCGACAGCGCAATTTTGGCACGCTCTGCTTGGCGAACTAACTGATAGCTTAACTGCTGCTGTTGCACTTTTAACAGTCGGCTCAGCAGCTGCGGCTGCTCGGCTTCTTTAATCAATTCATCAATCAGTTTACGACTACTTAACGTGTTGAACTCTCGCTGGGCGCTAATATCGTTGACCGCCACAGCATTCCAAAATGCTTTACTGGGCATAGGTTTGCCATTAATCATTAACGAACCTAAACCAAAATGTGGCATAAAAGCATTCATTGCAAGGGCGATATCAAGATCGTTACCGCCGATTCGCTGGCCGCTGTGACCGAGAAAATCTTCACTGCGATCCGCTTTATGTTTGTGAGCTGGCCCCATTTTGACTACTGAGCAGTCGGTCGTACCGCCGCCCACGTCAACAACCAACACGGTTTTGTTGTCGGTCAAGGTCGCTTCATAATCCATTCCTGCCGCTAGCGGCTCGAACAAAAAATCAACGCCGATAAAACCCGCACGTTTCGCCGCTAAGGTGAGAATCGTTTCTGCCTGACGGTTACTCTCTTCGCCGCCTATACCTTGAAAGTTCACTGGGCGACCAATCACTGCATGGGTAATTATCGCCTCAGCGCCTAGTTGAACAAGACCCTTTTCGACCAATACCGATTCGGCGCGCACTTTAATATGCATCATCATCAGGGTAACAATATCTTCAAACAGAGCTACCTGTTCGGGTCTAAGCCCTGTCGCGCCTAAAAAGGATTTTGGCGAACGGACATAGAATCCCTCCTCCGGCATATCTAAATAAGCGCTCACCGCCTGCTCGCCAACAAATACAGCCTGAACATCGGCATCGAGATCTAACTCATGGCGCACCATACGGGCACGACTGATTTGAGCGGCACGTTTGTTGGCGTAATCGGCTTTCAACTCAGTAGGAAGACCGCGATAAACCGCTTCGGCGATGAGTTCTCTGTCCATCGCATATAAGGTCGAAGGTAAATAAGCAGATTGCTCTGATAAGGCCAATAACTGCACAACATCATTTTGCATAATCCCTATGGCGCAGTTAGCACTTCCATAATCAAATCCAACAAACATACCTTTACTCCCGCGATAAAAAAGCCGAGCACAATAGCATAGTTTGCAATAATGCCAAAGAAGTTAACATGGGCGGTTAGCCACTTAACAACATCAAGTTTCACCTAACAAAAAGCTAGGACGTGTTGACGTTTCAGGGTTATTTTGCAGCGAGTTGGCTGGCTTTTATGCAAGGCAAAGCCCGTGCAGTGTAGTTATTCTACATAAACGGGCGATAACGCAGCAGAAACGCCAGCCAAACGCTGCCCGAAGGGTTCGCCTGGCAAGCTCTTGCTCTTTGTCACTCGTCATTTGAGTAGGATAACTATACGTCACTTCTCGTTTCGTGCTCACGAGCTTGCCAGAGCGAACAAAATTCAATCTCGAAACGTCAACACGCCCTATGGACGGCGTTAATACCACAGCAAATTTAATCACCTAAAGCTGATTGCACAAACACGGATGAATGTTATTGTATATTGCGCCATGACGCTTGCTTAAAGGACCTGTGCAGTGCCCCCCAATACCGACAAACTTTCGATTGATAAAGAACTCTCTTGGCTATCTTTTAACGAGCGAGTGTTGCAAGAAGCCTGCGATCATAATGTGCCGTTAGTGGAACGAGTGCGCTTTTTAGGCATATTTTCCAACAATATGGATGAATTTTTCAGGGTGCGTGTGGCTTCGGTTAGGCGCTCAATGCTGCTTTCATCCCTACAGGAAGGTCGTAGTAATAGCCGCCATTTAATGGCTAAGATTCAATCTAAAGTGATGGCGCTGCAAGAAAGGTTTGACGGCATATACACGGACTTAATGCGCGAGCTTGTACGGCGTAATATTCTATTAATCAATGAAAAACAGCTCAGCGAGTTTCACAGCAACTGGCTAAAAAAGCATTTTAGAGACCATTTTAAACGTCATATTGCCCCGCTTATTGTCAATAATAACCGCGATTTAGTTAAACAAATCAACGATGATGCCACCTATCTGTGTGTCTGCTTATTTACTAAAGCGCGCCGCCAATACGCTCTAGTCGAAGTGCCTACTAAAAATGTGCCGCGCTTTATCGAGTTACCGACAGAAAAGAGTAAGACAAAAAAGTATTTAATCTTACTCGACAATATTATTCGCCATTGTGTAGATGAACTCTTCGGCCCCTTCTTTGAGTACGATGCCATTGAAGTGTATTCAATGAAATTAACGCGTGATGCGGATTTTGATATCACCGATGAGCTAGAGCAAACCCAGCTCGAAAAAATGACCCGAGGCCTTAAAAAACGTCTCACCGCCGAGCCTGTACGGTTAGTCTATGACAAAGAAATGCCCGAACATATGTTGGTGATGCTCAAAGACAATTTGAATATCAGCTCGACCGAATGTTTGATCCCCGGTGGGCGTTATCACAGCTTTAAAGACTTTATTGCCTTTCCAAACCCAAGCCGCGATTATCTCGAAAATGAAAAGCTACCCGCACTTAATAGTGCAGGTTTTTGCCGCTGTGCTAACAGTTTCGATGCCATTCGGATGGGCGATATTATGCTTAACTATCCGTATCATAAGTTTTCGCACTTTACCGAAATGGTACGCCAAGCGGCATACGATCCTGCGGTACGTTTTATTCGCATTAGCTTATACCGAGTGGCAAAAAAATCCCATGTGGTGCAATCGCTTGTCGATGCAGTGAGAAACGGTAAGCAGGTTACGGCGGTTATCGAGCTCAGGGCTAGGTTTGATGAGCAATCTAATATCGAGTGGACGCGCATCTTGGCCGAAGCGGGCGTAAAGGTTCACCACGGGATTACCAGTTTGAAGGTGCATTCTAAGTTGTGTTTAATTGGCCGCGAAGAACAAGGAGAAATTAAACTCTATTGTCACGTCGGCTCAGGCAACTTTAACGAAGGCACGGCGCGAGTATATACCGACTTGTCACTGTTCACCGCCAATCAAGAGATTGCCCGTGAAGTGGAGCAAGTGTTTGACTTGATTGAGCATCCGTATCGCCGCGATAACTTCCAGCATTTAATCGTGTCGCCCTACGATGCCAGACAAAAACTGAGTCACTTAATTGATAATGAAATCGTTAATGCTCAAAACCATATCAAAGCAGCGATTACCTTAAAACTAAATAACTTACTCGATGAGTCATTGGTCCAAAAACTCTATGAAGCCTCAGCGGCTGGAGTCAAAATTAAGTTACTCATTCGCGGTATGTGCTCACTTATTCCGCAAATCCCCGGGATTAGCGATAACATTGAAATTTACAGTATTGTAGACCGATTCCTTGAGCATTCCCGGGTGATGCTGTTCCACGCTGGCGGCGAAAATAAACTCTTTCTCTGCTCTGCAGACTGGATGAGCCGCAATATTGATAATCGTGTTGAAGTGAGTGTACCTATTTATGATCTGCATTTAAAACAGATGGTTATGGATATTTTATCACTACAATTCAATGACAACACTAAGGCTCGCATCATCAATAAGGAGCAAAGTAATCCTTATCGTAATCGCGGAAATAAGCGGAAAGTACGCTCTCAAGTTGCCATTTATCAGTATTTGATTAATTATGAAAAGCGCCAGCAACAAGAATTTAATGCCATACAACTGCAAGTCCATGAAGAGGATGATCAGCAAGATGACCCTGCTGCGCCCGATATAAATCAAGCGTTACAGGCCAACGTTGGCTAAATGCTGGCGTTATTTCACTGCCATTGCTTAAGGATAATCTGATTGGGCTCTACTCATTCGCAAACACAGTCACCAGCTAATATGTTGACACAATCAGCCTCGAACCATTTTGTCGCCATTGATATGGGGTCAAACAGTTTTCATCTCATTATTGCCCGCGAGCAAGATGGCAATTTGCAAATTTTGCACAAAGAAAAACAACAGGTTCAGCTCGCAACGGGGCTCGATGCACACAATGTGCTTGACGATGCAGCCATTGAACGTGGCCTTAATTGTCTGCGGGATTTTAACCAAAGATTTTCTAATCTCGACCAAGCCCAAGTACGCTTAGTCGCGACCCACACCCTGAGAATTGCCAAAAATCGCGAACAATTTATCCAAGCGGCGCTCGCTATTATGCCCTATCCGGTAGAAGTGATTTCAGGCCATGAAGAAGCGCGCTTAATTTATAATGGTATCTCCCAAAGCCAAGTGCTTGGAAAAAGCAATTTAGTCATAGACATAGGCGGCGGCTCTACCGAAGTGGTGATCGGCCATAAAAATACCCCAACACAATTGTCGAGCCTGCGCTGCGGCTGCGTGAGTTTTAATGAACGGTTTTTTACCGATGGCCGTATTACCTCAGCTTCGTTTCGTGATGCACAGAGCGCGGCCGATAAACAGTTTGCTTCACTCTCCAAGGAATATTTTACCGGCGGCTGGGAGCTCACCTTAGGCAGCTCAGGTACCGTCAAAGCTATCTGCGAAGCGATTCAAGAAGAACACGGCGATGAAACCATTACACTGTCACGGCTAAAACAACTCAAGGTCAAGTTGATAAAATGTGGCCATATTAACCAGATCAAATTTGCCCATGTTGATGATAAACGCACGCCTTTAGTGCCTGCGGGGCTGGCTATTTTAATCAGCTTTTTTAGACGCTTACCGATACATAAACTGGAATTTAGCACAGGTGCCCTACGTGAAGGCGTACTCTATGAACTGGCAAAGATTGGTCAATATCAGGATATTCGCCACCGCACCGTCGACAGTATTGCCCAGCTTTATCATATCGATATGGCCCACGCCGCTAAGGTACGTGATACCGCTATGGCCTTGTTTGAACAGGTCGCCGACGAATGGCAATTAAGGCCGCACGCGCGCCTACTCGCCTACAGCGCAACCTTACATGAAATTGGACTACACATTAATTCAAAGTCCTTGCACAAACACGGTGGTTATATCATCAGTAACAGTGACTTACCAGGGTTTAGTGAAGCATTACAATTAGATTTAGCACGGCTTATCAGCAACCATAGGAAAAAGCCCCGTGCATTGATGCTCGCTGAGCTTGAGCCCAGCCATAAACTCACATTAAATCGACTACTGTGTTTACTACGACTCGCAGTGTTGCTCAATCTTGGTCGTATCGCCAAAACGCTGACCTTAGATCATATTAAGGTCATCCCTGATGGACTCATGCTAGTGCTACCAAGCCATAAGCGAAAAATCAACTTATTTATGAAAGATTTACAGCGTGAACAAAAACAAATGCTCACCCTTGGAATGAACCTACGTTTAGTGTCGAGCTTAAGTTAGCCTTAGAGGAAATTCTAACTTGCATAACTGATTTAAGCGGCATAACCGCGTGCTAAAGTAATGCGCCACAACAGATTAAAGTTTAAAGGATTTTTAACCCTTCACTAAAGCACAAATTCCTGCTCGCGCGTTTGCCGCTGAGTGGGGATTTCTGCTATCATCCACGGCTGACTAATCATAATTCCACGAATTTAAAGATAATCAGAGTCCAACCCTTTTTATCTCGCGATATCAGCCCCATCGCCTGCAGGTACAAGTATGATTAACCACTTTAGTGTGCTTGGTATAAAACCCAGTGCCAAAGAAGACGACATTAAAAAAGCCTATCGACGGCTGTCAAACAAATATCATCCCGACAAGTTGTTAGGCGCCTCGGAAGAAGAAAAGCAGCAAGCTGCCATACAACTTGAACGCGTTAAAAATGCTTATGATGTGTTGTCCGATCCTAAGCGACGTAATGCGTTTATCAAAGATTTCAATAACGTCATAGTGACCGATCCCGCTAGCGCCATGCGCGAGCTGTGGGATCAATTTTATCCTTGAGCGTTTTCTAGAGTAAGTGCCAAATGGTCAAAAAACTGAATATCTCACGCATTAATGAGCTAAAAAATAATGCCTACGACAATATCGAGTCCTACGACGATCCCGATACACCTAAAGCGCTAGAGCAATTTACTAGCCAAATCAAAAAGGTGTTAGAAGCCGATCCTAAGATGCTCGATACTGTGCCTGAGTACCTGCCCGTCGCGCTTTACGGTCGAATTAAGTTTCCCGCCGAAGCCAAACTCAAGTGGGCACAGTGGATAAACACGGCAACTCAACCCGAGTGGGATGAGTTTAAAGTCTCGATTGGCTTTAACAATGCCGATTTACCTTTAGTGTTAGCCGTGCGTGGTTACTCGGAAACCTTACTGATTGAAAGCTGCGCCGTACTGTATTTACTTGAAAATCAAGGTAAAGCAACACCAGCAGCAAAACATCACGACGATGAAGATGATGACAACGATTATGTTGGCACCTCTGATAACGACGACGATGATGAAGGCGAAGAGGAAGATGGCTACTACGATCACTACGATGATGAGGACCGCTAATGAACACTAGTCTCATTGAGATTACCGTCGCCGAAATTAAAGAGTTGGCGGACGTAGAGCCAAAACAAGCGAGCAAACGCTTTGAAATCATTGCAAATACCATGAGCGACGCGCAATTAGTCGAAGTCATCGAACACATGGATATCGTCACGCTGACGCAAATCAACAGTCACCATGATATCTCTTGCCCTTCGATCATGTCTGAACTCATGACCCCAGAACAAATTCGCGACATCGTCTGTCAGCAACCTTTGTACTGGGAAGAAAAAATCAAAAACAATGCCGAAGAACTGATTCAGCATACCTTTGATTTTTTGACCTATTTAATTCGTATCCAAGATAGCGAAGAAAAGCAAACCGCGATTTTAGAATGCATCGCCGACGATCCTGCGGGCCTCTTCTACCTGTCGATCCCTTTCATCGAAATGATGTTAGGCGAAAAACATGAAGATGAAGACGGCTACACAGATCTCTATGATGACGAAGAAGACACAGAAACCATCGGCTACGACAGCCGCGTCGCCAGTGAAGATGCACACAGCCTCAGCATAGACGACCCACGCAGCCTAATGGCCTTGATCCACGAGCTCGCGCCCGATGTGGAAAAAGCCATTAAGAGTCTGCTACGTAACGAAAGCTCAGGTTGGGAAATGATCATCAGCAAGTTTGTCAACGAGCTGGTTATTCAAGCCAAAGAGAAAAACCAAGTGACGGATGAATACGCTGAAGTCGATGATATGTTTAGCTTTTTGGATTAAGGAATTATTTGATG
Source organism: Shewanella sp. MF08487 (assembly GCF_050848685.1). Lineage (NCBI taxonomy): Bacteria > Pseudomonadati > Pseudomonadota > Gammaproteobacteria > Alteromonadales > Shewanellaceae > Shewanella > Shewanella sp. MF08487. The sequence goes on along the minus strand of NZ_JBOZPB010000003.1, from coordinate 30,594 downwards.
CAACTGGTACTGCGTGATGTAGATCAAGGACCCTACCTGAGCAAGGTATTGATCCAAGGCCAAGCAGACGAAACGCTGAGCGGTGAACAGCTGTCACAAATCAAATCCAAAGCCATTTTGATGAGCCTCAAACTGGCCGATAAGTTTTACAACAAGTACAAAATGCACCTGCTTGAACAAGCGGCGCACGATGTCATTGGTGTGGTGAGTCTTGGTTTGATGGAATTGTCAAACCAAAACCCGCAGCAGGCGATACGCCTGTTGATCACCGCCGATGGCGTAGTCAAATGCTTTCAAAAAGGCTGGAGTATGCTCAGCACTGTCAGCAAGCATAAACTCGTCAACGGCAAGTCACTGTACGGCGATGTCGACAAGTTCTTACTCGAACAAGTGTCCAGCCCGCCAGATGCAGAAGAATGGTTAGGCTATGAAGCCTATCAAGATGCCCTGCTTGAGCATCAACGCCAACAGTCAATTGCGGCCTTATTGGCACAGTTTTACGCGCAATCGAGCTATGATCCGCTAGATTTTCTCAATCTAGAGAGTGTATTAGCCGAAGCGGTACTGTATCGATTGTTGTTTGATGGCGCCAAAGTCAGACAGGATTTAAAAAAGCGTATCGGTAAAATCACCTTAAAAGAGGAGTGGTTTACCCGTGAGCATATCGAATTGGAAACCCAGAAAGCGTTAGCAGAATTACCCGCAGAACTCGCTGAAACCATCAGTAAAGATCTCGGCAAAAACTTTGTCCCCGCCCTACTGCGTACCCTGCACTTTGCGAAAAGCTACCGCGAACTCTTACTCAGCGACGCTTCACCCGAACGCTTAGAAAGATTCGAACACAAGGAAGGTCTCGTCGGCCTCCTCGGCTGGCCACTCTACATCGTACTTTGATCGGTACTTTAATCAGCAGTCTGTTCAGTAGGTTAACGAGTGCTTGAGTCGCTTAAAATGAGTGCTTTATTGAAAAATAAAGCACTTTTTTATTGCCTTTTGTTTCTATATCCAATCCCAACAATCAATATTTAGGTCTCAGCTTTGAGTGGTTTTAGCGTAGAGCTTGATAACGCTTTGGGAACAGATAGGTGTTGGAAAAATCTTCTGAATGACCTATCACTTTGATGTTGTAAGCTTATCGTTTGCTGATATCCACTCATAAAGGCTTGCCATGTCATTCACTCATCGACACGGTGAATAGAAACCTAGGTTTTTTGAGCTTATGAACGAGAGCCATTGCTCACCTTTCGTGCATTCGCGTAATCTGTAGATTTAAAGACATACGCAACACACTTTGGGACAAAAGCGTGCTGCGTTTTTCGTGGAATCGTCTTCATTTCGGATAAATAAACATAATCCTCAGCGCTGAATCCTGAGCAGTGATGAGCCTATGGGTGTAACGCTTGGCTTGAGGCTTTTCCTTTACACCATTTACCACTGTTATGCTGCTTTTTAAACTCGCACATGCTATCCCATCGACCACTTATGCCACTGTATTGACGACGAAATTCTTTGGCTGACGTGAGCCACGCATCGGGCGCAATGCCTAATTCATTGAGCAGTTTGGGCCGCTGATTATCAATAAAGCCTTTTTTATCAAGGCGAATGGCGCGGCTCGTCCAATCAATCAGCTCGAGATAATCGGCAAAATGAAACGGAATGCTCGCTTGCGCATTCTGGTGTAGTGCACCATCAAACTGGACCAACGATTTGCGGAGAATATGAGCTTGATTGGTTGCTGAGTCAGTTTGTGGCGTTGAGATAGCTAATGGGCGATTGGGTGAATCTAGCGAGTTAATTCGCTCCTGAATCGATGTAAAATCAGAGGATTGCAAAGAATCGGCAATGCCTGCTCTGATTGGATTTAAATCCACATACATCATACAGGCCAGTAGTGCTTGCTCATCTAACAGCGCTTGCGACTTAAAACGCCCCTCCCAAAAGGCGCCCTTGCACTCATCTTCACGATTAGCCTTACGGGCAATTTCTTCGTTTAAACAGCGCATAAACCAGGAGATACTGCTTAATCGCTCATGCCATTCGGTAATTAAGCCATCGAGCAACATGCATTCAGCGTCGATTAATGCATCACCATTCATATACTTAGTAGCAATTGCATGACCTTTAGTAATTTGGCACCAACGACTGATAATGTCTTTTTGCGTTAGCGATTTAGCCTTGTCGACATCAATTTTAAGCACTAAATGATAGTGATTACTCATCACCGCATAGGCACAAATATCGATACAAAATATCGACGACAAGGCTTTGATTTTATCGACAATCCAGCCACGTCGATGCTCGTAACTGCGACCAGTGAGCTTATCTTCACCACATAAAAAAGCCCTTCTGACACAACGATTTATAACATGGTAGAAAGCTGTCGCATTAGCATCAATTAACAGTCTTCTGGCCGAAGTCATAGCAAACTCCACACAGACAAAATCAGGATAATTTAAAGCCTAGTCAAAGAAGCTAAAAAACACAAAAAGATATGGCTGTCCTAATATTTCTCAGGAAGGTCTCGTCGGCCTCCTTGGCTGGCCACTCTACATAGTACTTTGATCGGTACTTTAATCAGTAGTGTGTTCAGTAGGTTAACGAGTGTTTGAATCGCTTTAAAATGAGTGCTTTATTGAAAAATAAAGCACTTTTTTATTGTCTGTTATCCCCATGCCCAATTCAACCTTCAGCATCTCATTCTCAGTTTTGAGTGGTTTTAGCGTAAAGCTTGATAACGCTTTGGGAACAGATAGGTGTTGAAAAGTAGTGTTTGGGGAGCTGTAATTTCAGTTGTTAGCAGTTTAGCGTTTACGGATATCCACTCGCACAGGCTTGCCATGTCATTCACTCATCGACATGGTGAATAGAAACCTAGGGTTTCTGAGCTTATAAACGAGAGCCATGGACGGCGAACTGGCAGTTAAACAAGGATGTTGTTCAAGTCATTCCTTTGGATGCTCGACCGCCCCGCGGACGGTCGTCTCGCCAATCATCATGGCTCACCTTTCGTGCATTCGCGTAATCTGTAGATTTAAAAGACATACGCAACATACATTGGGACAGAAATGTGTTGAAAAGTAGCGTTTTGGGATCAGTAATTTCAGTTGTTAGCAGTTTAGCGTTTACGGGTATCCACTAGCACAGGCTTGCCATGGTATTCGCTCGTCGACTCGCAGCAAGTCCGTCCTTGGATGCTCGACCGCCCCGTCCATGGGGCGGACGGTCGTCTCGCCAATCACCATGGCACACCTTTCGAGCATTCGCGTAATCTGTAGATTTAAAAGCGTTACGCAGCATGCTTTGGGACAAAAGCATGATATAGCAAGTACGTTAATTGGCGTGTTTCGAATTAATATTTGTATGGGTTAAAGCTCCAAAATAAGTTGAACAATAGCAAAGTTCAGCCCACGTTACTTTGTGGGCGATTTTGATTCTCCTTATTTTATTTAAGGATAATCAACCCCACCATGGGGTTGCTTGCAGCCTACAATACGTTTGATTGAAAGAAACCACCCCTTTAGAAATCCATATTTTTTTAAAGCGATAATCGCGTACTCAGAGCATGTGGGCTCAAATAAGCATGATTCTCTTAGCCTTGTTGGCGCTATGACTCTATACATTAGAATCAACTTTATAGAGAGCCAAACCAAAATTATTTTTCCTTCCGGAACGTAATCACATAGTAACTACTATTTTCGGCTTTCTTACCCAAAAGCGAATCCATGCAGCCAGGTTGAACTTGAACCCCTATACTATCTACACGCTGAAATTCCCAGTCATCAGACGCATATTTATTTACAACATTTTCAAGATACGCAGCTGCCTCATTCCCTTTGTGAGCCTTCATCTGAACAGCTATATTTGGTGGGATTTGTACCATTTTGTACTCGAACATCCGTTTAACTCCTTTGTACAATGCTTACTAAGAAATATAACGCTCCGCTAAATTGCGAGCGTTAGCTAGTCAGGTGTAGGCCACGCTTTTAGTGGTTGGAATGAATTTAAGTGGCTTGTTAAATGTTATCAGCAATCGTAACGATCTTTTATATATTGGTGATAGTACTGGCCAACTGAACGTGCATTAGCAAACTCTTTAAATACTTGTTCGGGGACTCTGCAAAACGTATAGACCGGATCACTATCCTCAAAATCAATATACATACGCATTGAAGCTGAGTCATACCCAATACGACGAATTGCCGTAGATCTAACGTTTATCCAATCAGTCATTTTGAACTCCTATTTATTAAGCCAAGTTAGTGTTTTGGAGGGACCATAAATATGCCCATCATCAATCCAATATCCGGTATACATGATTACTCCCTGTACTTTTAACGCTCAACTAACAGGCGCTGCGGTTTTTACAGCATCCATGTTGAGCTGCTTATTAAGAGTTAGTTCGTTGTAGCTTACCAATTTAAAATCTTCAGACTTTGAAATACAGATACTATTATCCTTTGAAGATATGCTAAAAAGTCTACTTCCTAAAACACCGATGTAGCGAAATTTCTCTCCTTCAGTTGATGAGCAATACCCGCTGCTAACCACATAGTAACCTATCGCATTATGATCCATTGCACTTTCGCCATTGGTATACCCTTTTGCGAATGCCACTGTAGGTAAAAAACAAAATATGGAAACTACAAATACCCTTAAATTAACCGGTAAGTTAAGTAAATACTTATTGCTGAAGATTATGTATAAAAACAGGATTAGAGATACTAGTGGATAAAGACCTCTTAATCGCATGTACCCTGTTTCAGTTATCGCTGTATATACAGAGCTACCCAAGCTCAGCAGCATCATTGAAATACAGTAAAACTTAAGAACATAAGTGAACCCCTTAAATATACCGCCAGCTTCCATATACTCATCATGTTGTTTCTTAGACATTGAGTTGACTCCATCCATTGCAGAATAAGCAGCAAGGATACCTATAGCAGGAAGAGCTGGATAAACAGAGGCTTTTACTATCTCGGTTAGAGCAACGTAGGAAAGGATATTGATGTCAAACTTTATCCAAAAACCCCAAAGATAGGAAATGCCTGAGAATAAAACTAGTCCGTATACAACTAATGAGAGGTTAATTTTTGTGCTCATAGATTCCTATTAGTTTGGACTCTTAACGTCTTAGTATTTATGCGCTGCGCTGTTTGCAGGGCATAAATCGCTTGTTCACTAAATCTCAAATATGGCCGCTGCCACATCCGTGTAAATGGGTATAAATGATGCTATAGGAATTTGCTTTTTTGCGGTAGCGGTTTTTTATACAGTTTGATGGGTAATCACTTGATATCGTTTTAGCTTTCTCATTTTTATCGCTTATTTTTTGCTGATGAATCGCTATCTAACGACTCAAAACTCCAAGGAATACACCTCCCCTCGGAGTTGCCGCAGGGCGAATAGAGCTCTTGATTTAATAAAGAGTGCGTGAGTTCGGTCATGGATGACCGACTAGCTTTCGCAGGTGCAGGGACGCATCCTTCGGAAGCGATAGCAAATTTGGCAATGAGCACAAGGGGCTTTCAACTCCGTTGGGGGCGTCTTGGAGCATCCAAGGAGGATAGGACGAGCAGTCCTCCTTGGTCGGGTGTGGGGTGAAGCCCCACGACTTTGATTTTGATTAAAGCATTCAAACTACGAAACACACTTTGGGGCAATATCTTTTTAGCTAAACGAACAGCAGAAGTGTTAGTTAAGATTGGCATTGTTGCAACTGTGACCGTTGGCGGCATGGATGCCGTCGTCGAGCCCTCAGGGACGAGTTTATGGCGAGTCACAGGGGAAACAATGACAATGAATACAGCACAACTGACGACAAAGTTATCTTGCTTTAGGCATTAGCTTTTCAGCTAATCGAACAGCGATAGGGTTAGTGAGGATTGGCATTGTTCCACCAGTGACCTTCTAAAACAGGGATATTTTATTAGAGCCCTGAGGGATGCTTCTTGTTAAATAAAGAGGTGAAGAGTCACTGGGTATACAATGAAATTGATGCGTCAAAACAACTGACGACAACTTTATCTTGCTTTTGGGCAAAAAGAAAAGCCCGCGGCAGCGGGCTTGGCGTCACTTAAAATCAACGGAATATAAAGACTGACTTAACGATAAGTCAGCGTCGTAGTATCCGTTAACTTGTCGTTATCTTTAACGGTCAGTTCAACTGTGTGTTGTCCACGGCGGGCAAGGCGTAATACCAGTTGACCGTTAGCGCGGGTGCCATTGTCGAACGTCCATTTATGTTGCTTGATCACGCCATCGGTATCGTAGCTAGTCGAGATAAACATATCGACGAACAGTAAATTGATACGTTGAATTTGCGCAACAGGTGGTTGTTTTACCTCTCCAACAACCACAGATACCGTTTGCGACGTACTATGGGTTAGGCCGTCGTTATCTGTCACAGTTAGCGTGACCAGATACTCACCGCTTTGACTGTAACTGTGAGTCACTACCTCACCCACTGCCACAGTATTATCACCAAAGCTCCACTCGGCAGACACGATTTGTCCGTCGCTGTCGGTTGAAGTTGATGTCAGTTGCACCGCGGCGCCATTCACTACTTGAGTGAAACTGGCCACTGGCGCGACATTTTCCGCTTCGAGCAAGAGTGAAATCACCACAGGATCGTGATCCGATGAGCGGTAAGCATCACTTGCGAATAAGTCTTGGATTTGAGCAGGCGTCTTAAACTCTTCGTTGTAATCCAATACACGTGGTTCGTCAGTATTGATATGCCACTGCGTCACATCCACCACTTTATCTAACAAGGCAGCGTTTGCTAAAGCATGGTCCAACTGACCCGATTCTGCCGAGAACACATAGGAATAAGGGTTCGGCTTTTCAAGTTTGGCAAACAGCTCACTAAAGCCCGCGTTACCTAACGCCGTTAATGGATCTTCCTTCGCATAGGCGTTCAAATCACCAATCAGCAATACGCCTTGATCTGGATATTGCTCGCTGATCCATTGACCTGCAGCCGTCGCCGCACGGGTACGAGTGATATTACAGTTGCCTTGACCGTCGTTAAGATCAGGTTCGCCCGCACATTCACTGCCCTTAGATTTAAGGTGATTAACCGCAACAACCACGCCCTCTTCACTGCCGTTCACACTAAAGGCTTGCGTCAGCATTGGACGGTTTTTACTGTCGTCAAACAGGGGCTTTTGATCGCTATCCAATGGCGAATTTGCACTGGATAAAATACGCGCAGCGCCCTGCGGCGTAACTTTATCACTGCGATAAATCAAGCCGACTGTGATGGCATCGGTGCCAATCGCATTCATGCCTGTTGGCGCGATATAAGCGTAACGCGCCTCACCCACAGCGGCATTCAAACCTGCGACTAAATCGGCAATGGCTGAATTAGCGCCAAAGCCATCGTTTTCAATTTCCATCAAACCAAATACATCGGCACTAATGCCCACCATGGCACTGACAATCTTCGCCTTTTGACGCTCAAATTCGCTTAACGTATTGGCACCACGCGCGGTTGGGAAACCTGCGCCTTGGCCATCACCGTTGAAGTAGTTAAGCACGTTAAAGCTAGCGACTTTTAGATTACCACCCTCATTCAATGTTGGTGCGATTGGACGTGGGTTTTCCGCTATAAAATTCACCGTCTCGATTGGCATAATGCGATACAGATTAAAGCCATAGTGCATTACACCCGTAAGCGATGTGGCTTTATCGCCTACACGCACTGTGTTTGATGCGCTCAAACCAGGAGCTGGGAACTGCACAGGATCAGGATTCTGCGTCGTTAAACCGTCATCCAATAAAATACTGTCCTGTTGGTTAGCCGCGCTCACCGCCAGCGCATCAGCGCCAGGTAAAGCCACTTGCGTGCCAATAAAGTGGCGCTGACTGCCTAATGAAATCTCGCCATAACGGCCTAGGCTGTAGACTTCATTCACCACTAAATCTTGGCTGAAACGAACCCGCATGCCCTCAAATGGCTCAAAATCATCACTGCTGTTAACCGGTAAGGTCAGCACCGCCGCCGTTGGTAATGCTTGTGCAGTGGCACACAACTTATGATCTGATACAGTCGTTAGTTCAGTTAAGCCTTGATATTCAGTGACTTTGGCTTTTAAACGAATACGATCGCCCGCTACATACGCGGTGGGCGCAGCGCCGGTATACACAAACACCCCTTCCGAGGTTTGTGGATCGTTATCGGCTTCGTTATCAGCCATTTGTACAAAAATGCCCTTAAGACCGGCTTCTTGATTACTGACCACAACCGCTTCAACCACTAAGGTTTGACCATTAACAGGACTGGCAGCGCCTGCGCCTTGAAGCGCATGAATTGTTGTGGCTTCTTCGCCGCACACTAAAGAACTCGGAGGAGGGTCGACGGGATCGGTTGGTGTGCCGGCGCTGAACTTACCAAGATCAGAAATATCATCCTTCGCAAAACCTAGCCAAGTGCTAAAGCTGACCGCATCGTCGCTGATTGGATCGGCAATCAGCTGTGCAGGATTACGGCGCAGGGTATTGTCTTGCGTGGAGAGATCACCACTACCCCACTCGGCACCGGGATCGACACCGACTTGGCCTAAACTATCAATCACTTGATTTTGATAGGTCAGTTCAATCGCATCGTCGCCGTTAAAGAAACTGGCGGTACTTTGTTGATTGGTCAGTGCAAGAATATCGGCCGACGCATCGTTATCGGCAACCACATACGTCGCCCCCGCGGCTAATGAGCCAGTAAGCGCAATGGTCGTACCGACGTTGGTACTGCCATTGAAATAGAAACGCAATTGGTATTGGCTTAAATCAATAACGCCCGCAGTTGGGTTATACAGTTCGATGGCTTTATTGTTGCTGCTGCCTTCGACATATTCTGAAATGATCACATTATCCGCGCCATGGGCAAGCCCACAAACGCTGCTGATGGCTAACGCCAGCACAGTTTTAGTGTTAAACATTGAGACCCCTAAATGTATTGTTTTAATATTTGGTATTTAATTGATGCGCTTAGATGCTTCAAGGTGATGTCACCTCGAAGACTGACGATACTATAGGCGACCAAGGTTACAAATTAGTTGCGCCAAAGTTGCAACTTAAGGTTGATATTATTGGTGCGATTTAGCGATCAGAGCTAGGAAGAAAGCAGTACGGGGAATGCTGGCCGCCCATTAACAATGCGGCCAGAAATAATCAATGTGATGGGGATAAATCGCTCTTAACAGATATAAGTAGAGCCAATGGATGAAAGCCCCGACGCAGGGCTATAAGGGCTCAAGTTTTTCATCGAGTAAACTGACCAGCAGTAACTCACCTTGGGCGTTCACCCTAAACTCGCCGTATTTAGCCGCACTGAAATGATCGGCTTGCCCTTCTTCAAAGAAAAAGCTGTTCGATGCGAGCTTGATTTGATTACCACGAACACGAAATTGCACCCGCAGCTGATCTTTACCGAGTGCTTGGTCGGTATAAAAGTCTACAAAACGCGCCACTTTTTGCTCATCTAGTGCCAGTAACAACTGACCCTGCATTTGTTGCGGCGCTAAGGCGCTGCGCACATCGCGAGCAATGGCATATTCCAGCGCCATGTAATCCCCCTGCATTAACGATCGCGGATCGACTGGCGCTAATGCAAAGCGCACGACTTGGCCGTGATTAAGCAGTTGTTCGAATTTGAAAATGCGCCAATTCACGCCTGCGAGAATCGCAACAGTCGTAAAAAGTACTATGCCCAGCGCCCATTTATGTGAAGCCGACAGTTTTGCCATCACATAGTCTCCTTGGCATTTTCATTGGCAGGAAATAACCGCCACATTAGCACTCTGGCGACCAGTAATAGCCCACCTAAGCCCATCATATAAGCGGATTTGAGCAATAGAGTCGTCTCTAGGGAATAATAGTATCCACTGACAAAGAGTAATGCAGAGATAATCCCCATGCCCTTTAACCAAGATTCATTGCAATAGTGACCGAGCAAGATCAAGAGGATGGCCGTAGATAACCCCTGCATAGGTAAAGATAAGCCACTCATTAATACTAAACCGATAACACAGCTGAGTGCCGACAGGGAGTACAACGATTGCTGACGTTCACGGTAAATATTTAACAGTAAAAAACTGCCTATTAAGAAAATGGTCAATAATTGGAGCACGTTAAACCACAACGTTTGTTGTAAAGGATTGAATAACTCGTCAAAGAGATAATCCATACTAAAAGCCTGCATCAGTTGAACATTTAATAACATCAATACAAAACCATAAAGCAACATGCGACCGCGTTGGTAATGGCGCCCTAAACGATTGAGGTTGAATAACAACAAACTGACGATTAACACCAACACACTCGGGCAGAGATAGAGTAAATGACTCTTTGCCGCTATGCCGACAAGGCAAGCACTGGCAAAAAAGGCAAACACAAACTGAGCTAAACTATGGCTAATCAAGCACCAAAGCAGCAAAAGAATGCTCGCCATACACAGATACCAAGCCAGGCTAAAATCGTACCCCAAAATATTATATAATCCCCAAGCAATGCCTAAGATGCCACTCAAACAGGCCGCAAAAGCAAACTGCTGCACAAAGATTTGCTGCTTGGCCAACAAGTAAAGCCCAAGCCCGATAGCTAAATAAGCAACACCAATAACTAAAGCAATATCCTCTTCATTTTGCTCAAACATCATGTTTAACAGTGAGGCCATAAATCCCAGTAGAAACAAAGCGGCTATCCAAGCAGCAAAGGCTTGCATAACGGCAACGTACCAAGGCATATCTTGCGTGTCAGGTAATTGAGGTGAATTAACTTTGCCTTGGGCATATAAGGTTTGCCACAATGCAGCGAGTTCAGGCTCACTCGAACTATGATTGGGCGCCGCGCGATTATTTAATACGCTATCCAAGCCATTACTATCAAATTGATCATGATTCAATACACTATTGAGCGGCTTGGCTACTGATAGGTCTTTATTTTCGTCCATGGAGCTCTCCAACAGTTCCTTTCTTCGTGCTTAATATCGCTGGCGACGATTTAAAAAGTCGGTTCAATTTTCTTAAGCCCATGCTCAATCCGCTACTCGCTAAAATAATATAAAGACCAATAAATAAAAAACCACCGATAGGATCGTTGTTCTCAAACATGACGTTAATCAGTAATGCCGCGCCTACGGCAATAAAACTAAAACCACCTAAGGCTAAGGGGTATATTCGTGGTAATACATAACGAAACACCAAGAAGCCGAGGCCAAGGTGAGCAATATAGCCGCAGAAAATCCAAGAATTAAACTCGCCACGATTAAGGGCATCATCAAAAATTAACCAACAGATTAATAACGTAAAGCAGCCCATGGCAAACATCGAACTGGCATACTCCACAAGCGGAGCATGCCAACGCCCCACCACTTTTCGGTCTAAAAAGACGAAAGCATAATAAATGGCTAAATTTAAGCAGATAAATATCAGTAAAAGTCTTTGTTCATCCCAGAAATCACCCCAAAAATGAGCAAAGGTATCAAAAAGTAATCCTAAGCTAAGGTTAAATAATGCCACCACGAGTAACCATAAAGCATCAAACCCCGCCACCCATGCAAAAGGTAAAATGAGCAGCGCCCACAGGGCAAATAGCTGCCAAGGATCGGCTCCCGTTTGATAGGTTTGCCCAACCAATGCCAACAAACCGCCTACTAACACGCTGGCTGCGAGTAATACAGCATTGGCCGTCGTGGCACCAAATTCTGTAGGTTGAGTATTCGCTTGGTTCCCAGTATTAGCCTCAGTTTGAGCCTGATGGACTGAGCTACACTGATGTGCGGCGCGATAATAGAGCCTAGCGAATACCGCTATGGTGAGCAATATCGTAACTTCGATGAGACCAAATTTGGCAAAACGTCCGAGGGATTGCCAATTGTAGGCAAAGAAAAAAATCAAACCACAGGCAACACTCAGCGCACCAAACCACAGTAATAAGTGAGCAATTAGACCGCGCCAGCTCGATACATTAGGCCGAGAAGCTAGCTGTCCATAAAGCGTATTTGCCTGCTCGGCAGTGATATGTCCCTGTTCCACCCAGTGACAGACTTGAGATGCTATTTTACTCAATGTGATCTCCCTAATCCATTTTGCGTGAGCTTACTCTATTAAGGTTAATATTCGCATGCTATCTGAACTATATAAGCAAAAATAATGCTGAACCGAGCGAACTTGCCGCTGAGTATGATATTACATTAAAAATAACTTATTCCATCTATTGAGAAAGTGAGTGTTACGTCATCGATATCAATGATCCAAGCACTGCAAACATTGCAGTAAGCAAAAAAAACAATGCTTTTATTATAATTATGCTCCCACTATTAGGTGGGCTTAATATGGCAATATAAAGCAGCCAAATTGCAAAGACACCGTAATTCATCCCAATAAATAACAATAAGTTAAAGGCGTACATCCCAGGGATAATCTTTAGTGCACAGGCCAAAAATACGAATGTAGATGTCACAAAAAAAACCGATAAGCAATGGAATAAGCACCGTAACATTTGCTTACTTTGAAGTGATATATGCGCATTTAACAGTGGTGTTAATAAAATACGTTTAGCATAAATTAAATGGTATACACAGATACCAGCACTCAATACCGTCGCCGCCATTAATATCACTACCATAATGTTCTCATTTTATTGTGATTAACCATCAAACTTAACTTTAAATAAAGGCGATAAAATTAACGCATAAATAAAAACTTAAGCATAAACATAACAATAAGACCTTGAAACCCAGATTTGTATTTCAATTTATAAAAAATAAGCAATTCGGTCATTATTGAATTAACCCTATCTAAATTAAGACTAACAGCACACAGCTAAGAGTTACCTTTAACAATCCCCTTTAATATGCAAAAAGGAGCCTGTTAGCTCCTTTAATTTACCATATTGATAAATATCCTAAAATCGGGATAAGGTAATAAGATTAATCAGTTACCACAGCCACGATCCCGAGTTCAGGTTAAATACACTGGCTACATCGTTGCCATAGTCCAATAATCTAAGCGCTTTTGTGGCTCGGCTAATAGGGTTTTGCATTGTTCTTTATATTGTCCCATTAACGCCCCTAAGCTACTTGAACCGCCTAGACTTTTGATTTGACGCGCTTTAGCATCAGCAACTGCTTGAGTGACTTCAGCCTCTGAATTATATTTTTTAGCGAGGTTTTCAGCTTCAACTTTAGAACTTTTTAAACGTTCACCCACAGCCTGCATTTGTGGGGCATTCATTGCGCCTATCGCTTCGGAGCTAATTTGGTAGTAAGCGGCGCATTCAATCAATTCTTTGCTAAATGCTTTTTCTGCTTCACCGGCCCAAGCGGCTGTACTGGCACCTAATACTAAACCGCCTAATACTAACGTTTTTACTTGAGTTAACATGTTACTTTTCCTTTTGAATCGTTATAAATAAACCTAATCAAGTCCTTGGTGGATCTCAAACTCGTAGGTATAAAAATGTTGATTACGCACAAAGCCTAGACCTTCATACAAGCCCTGCGCACGCTGGTTTTTCTGTTGTGTTTCTAACATCAAATAACTCATATTATGTGCTTTGGCATAACAAACAGCTTGTTGTACTAATGCCCGCCCAATGCCGACACAGCGAGCGTGTTGTGTCACATAAACATCATTAAGAATTAATATCGGCGCCAAACGTAGCGATGAGAAACTGGGATACATTTGAATAAAACCTAATCCTAGCCCTTGATTATCTTTGGCGATAAATATCACCGACGACTCATCTACCAATCTTGAACAAATAAACTGCTCTGCGGCCGCCAAATCATCTCTGCGCTCGTAAAACTGTCGGTACTCATTGAATAACACAGCAACATCATGGGCATGAGTCACATCTGCTCGAGTTATAATGCTTGCCATGGATCTTTCCTTTTTATCGTTAGAGTATTGGCGGTCGTTGTCGCAATCGAAATTGCAGACTGTTTTTCACCGCTGGCCACTCAGCATCAATAATGGAATACACCACAGTATCGCGGATTGTGCCGTCTTTAAGAATTTTGTGATTACGCAATACCCCGTCTTGCTTAGCACCGAGTCTGGCAATAGCTTGTCTGGAGGCTTGGTTATGCCAGTGAGTGCGAAACTCAACGGCAATCGCGTCTAAGGTTTCAAAGGCAAAGGTCAGCAATAGCAATTTAGATTCCGTATTAATACCAGTACGCTGGGCACCTTTGGCATACCAAGTGTAACCAATTTCAAGACGACGATTGTCAGGTTCCCAATGGCAAATTCGCGTGCATCCGACAATTTCACCAGACACTCTATCGCGCACCGCAAACGGAAAACTCTGACCCAGTGCTTTTTCCTCGATGGCTTTAGTTACATAGAGCTTCATCTGTGCAGGCTCTGGCACGCTGGTAAACCATAAACGCCAAAGTTGACCATCTGTAACGGCTAAACTCAATCCCGCCACATGGGACAAAGATAAGGGCTCCAGCACGATATGCTCACCCGTTAAACAACCTAAGTTATCGTCACAGCCCACAGTCTCGCCTCCATTAGATGATAAAAAGTGTGTTATAGCGCACGTTTTTATCTAGCCTAACATTAAACGAGAATAAAAAAACACTCTATTTTCAGCATGATTGGATAAATTTATTCGATTGTCAGTGACATGGATAACCTAAACCTAGCCACAGCATTTAGGTATTCGATTTCTACAGATTAAAAGCCATGCACACTATTACTGACCCGAAACCAACCGGCAATGCTATTACGCTGAGCTAAGGTTTGGGTCACTTCATGGGGGAAACGCTCGCTAAGAAATATCACAAAATGGCCCATTTTAGGCGCGATGCGTTCAATCTCAATGTCAGCTTCATCATAGATAATCAACTCACCGCAATCCGCCATTTTCCAGTCAGGATTTAAGAAAAAAACAGTGGTTAAGATACGATTTTGACTGCCTTTTAGCGCATCGACATGTTTCTTATAAAATGCGCCAGGCTGATACACCGCATAATGACTTTCATAATCGAATAAGCCCATAAACAAGCGACGATTTAGGCCATTTTTGAGTTGCATCATTACATCCAAATACTGGTTATCGGGTTCATTTGACTCCTCTAACCATTGGATCCTATCACGACGAATATCAGGGTTTAATTGTTGCTCTATGCCACGACCAATAGAGGCAGCTTTAAGTTCATGTGCTTGCGTAGATTGGATTTTTTCCAATAACATTTGGCTAATATGGGTGGGTACTAAGTCAGATAAAAAGATATAACCTTTATCGACTAAGGCATCAGCGATCACGTCCAGCATTGCTTCACTTAATTGCGAAACCATTATGCTACATCCAAAAATTGAGGCTACGCTTTTGCTGTACTCAAGGGCTCAAGGAAGGATTAAGTGAGCCTGATTTTCGAGGGGCGTCGAAAGAGATATGATTGCCATATCCCAATAGATAAATTCTGCAAGATTTTAGAGTAAAGGACGCTCGAATACAATAAAATAAAAATACATTAAAACAATAGCTTACCACTAACTAAACAGTTCAGCTGGGGCGTCGTCAGGGCTAAGCTGTAAACACTGTTCAAAGTGTAATCCCAGTTTATTCAACAAGGCTTTTGAAGCACTATTTTGGCTGTTAACAATCGCGACAATACGCTTTATACCTAAGCGTTTTCCTAAATCTAAAGACGCTTTCGCGGCTTCAAATGTATAACCTTGGCCCCAGTATTGCGGTAATAAAGCATAACCGATATCAACATCATTCAGTTGTGGACGTTTAATTAAGCCACACACCCCGATGCAAAAGCCATTATTCGCCAGTACTACAGCATATAAACCAAAACCACATTCGGCATAACTTTTCATCGGTCCATCGGTGATATAGCTTCTGGCTTGTGCAAGTGTGCGTACGCCTTTATCGCCGATGTTCTCAATAAAACCTTGGCTATTAAGTAGGACTAATATAAAAGATGCATCCGCAGCAGTCAGCTGTCGAAGGATCAATCGAGGTGTACGCGCAACTTGCATAGGATTTCTCCATTTTTTTGCTATAGAAATAACATTTATAAATAACGAGCGTATTGACTGCCATCCTTTTGCGATTTTGTAGGCGCTATCACCGCAGGCGAGCCAAGATATAAAAATCCAACGATTTGATCTTGTGGTGTAAGGCCCAATGCCTGATTTACATTAGCATCAAAGGCAAAATCCCCCGTGCGCCACACCGCGCCTAACCCTAAGGCAAATGCCGCTTGTTGCATGGCCATCGTCGCACAACCCGCTGCTATTTGTTGTTCGAGTAAGGGCACTTTGGTATGTGCTTGCGTTTTTGCCACAACAGTAATCACCATAGGCGCACGCATTGGCATACCTTTCGCTTTATTGACAAAATCGTCATCAGCGCCATTCTCTTTTGCCGCCGCAACAAAAATGTCAGCTAATCGCTCTAACCCTTTATCTGTCGCAATAATAAATTCCCATGGTGTTAAAGCACCATGATCGGGCACCCGAATAGCCGCATCCAAAATGATTTTTAATTGTTTTGCATCTGGGGCGGGAGTCGTTAATCTGGGGGTCGATTGACGGGTAAGCAAGAGTTCAATAGCGTCCACGTTATTATCCTAATTCGATATAAATTGCGCCCAAGCATAGCAAATTACAGACAAAGAGGCATAAAAATCCTACTAATTCAGTGGGACTGATGTCATGCGTAATGATAAAAAGCACACCCGATTATTGGATATCCTCAGCTTACCCAAGCTCATCAGCCAAGTAAGTATCCTATTGTGGTAATAACCTTTTGCTTTACTCGTTAGGTTTCTTTTTCAATCGCCTCTTGATTTAGCTCGGTGAGGTCTTGAATAATCTTGTCTAATTTTTTATAGAAATGTGTAGATTGCTTTTCCGATAAGCTCGCGTTTATCGCAAGTAATAAAGTGCCAAAGGCTTCAGTATTTTTACGTAACAACACTTTATGTTGCTCTGACTTAAGTTCATCAGGTTGTGTCATCAACAAAGTTAACCGTTCGGTTAATAGCGCTTTATCGGCACGCTGCCACAGTGCGACCTCAAATTGACGCAACCATTCGTGGCGATACTCAAGCCACATATCCAAAGTGGATAAACGCTGCTGATTATACTGATGGATAAGCTCTTTTTGTGTTTCGCTTACACTACCAAGCCAATCATTAAACTGTTCTTGTAGGTTGTTATCAGCATCTTTTTGCAGCTGTTCGGCGGTCTTGCCAGCAAATTTTTTGACAAGCGCCCTCTCATCCTCCCGTAATTTTGCGAGGATTTGCCTCACCTGATCATCATTTAAAGACATAACGATAGGTAGCAGTTCCGGCAAGGCAAATTCAAATAATCGAAACCAATGTCGCTTAGCGATATCAACCTGTTCAACCCACAACTCAGGCGTTAATGTATTGTTTTTAAGTAAATTTTCGACTTGAGTTAATTGCGCCGTATATTGGGATAATTCCGTGGATTGATGCCACTGGACCAGTTTTTCGATGAGGGTATCAAATACCTTTTGTTGGGATTTATCTAACGTTACATAGTCCTCTTGCTCCCAACCGATAGCCCAGTCGAGAAAACGATAACTAAATTTTGTCGAACAGGCACTTAAACCTAAAACAAACACCAATAGCATCACGCCTTTTTTCATTAGAATCTTCCATCCTAGAATTGTTTTTTATTGAAATAAGACATTTAAACCGATGTCACCTTGCTTAGGTTATAGCATTATTTGATTAAAATCGGCTATTGAGGATAAATAATACCGCTAGATTCAGGTAGCCAATGCGTTAGCTATTGGGCGTTATCAGCGGCCAAAAACGATCAAACCAAGCAAGATAATCAATACTGTGAGTAGATTGCGGTTGCGCCGCCATCAACAACGCCCAGTAACAAGCAAATACCCAATACATGTCAATGGCGGCAGGCACGGCTTGCACGGCATCCGCCGTCACATAAGGGTGCTGCTTTAGATATCCGTCAACCAATAATGTCTGTTGTGCTGGCGTTAATCTATGGGTAGCCAACACCACCGCTAACTCACACAATGGGTGCGACGCACTGGCATACTCAAAATCAATACAATACAAATGATTGTTTTTAAAAAGGAGATTATGCGGGTTTAAATCTCGATGGCAAAATTGTGGTTTGATTAAACAGGCAGCTAAACGATTAGACCAGTGTTTGATATCCATTTGAATACCCAGTAATTTAACCACTCGTTCATTCCACTCACAAGTATGGGTAGGTTTATCAGTCACCTCATCATGCTGACGTAGTATCGCGCGATTCTTTAATGCAGCAGATGCCTGATAGGCGAGCATTTGTTGGTGATATTCCTGCCACTGCTCAGTGACACTAATATGATAAGGCCCTGTGGGCAATGAGCGTAATTGCAGCAACAATTCCAGCAATAAATCATGGACTTGATTAGGATGATTGTTATTTTTTGTAGGAGTAAGTAAAGCCTGTGAGTCTGCATTGCTATGATGTAAGTCACTATGATTTAAGCCGCTATCATGTGAGCTGTGAGAGGACACGCTGGGGAATAAAGAGTCTAGCTTAGATTGCCTCACCCCAGCCTGACCCAGCACAAACTGCCCCTGCACAAAATCAGCGGCACGGGTTTGGCACTCTAACGCTGGCCAATAGATAACATTGTCACTTTCAATAAACTCACTGAGGTAATAACGATTATCTTCACTCACCCACAGCAATGGTGGCGCAAGTTTAATGTCTGCTATTTGTTGCCAATAAAAACACTCCTGCTCACGATTGCAAAAGCGGTTTGCTGCACCGGCATTGACCCGTAGTACATAACTCGCCGTAGGTGTAACAATTTTATAGTTGTGATTACTCAAACCGCCTGAAAGCTCGCGGATACTTAACACTTGCATAAGCCCCGCGCGCTTGAGTATCGGGTAAAGTGCGTTAAATGGGAAGTTTGATGAACGCTGTATCACTGTATTGATTTCATTCATTAATTGAGTAATTTTAAAGCATTCTTTTTATAAGAACTTTTATCACAGGCATGAGTATTACAGGCGTTGTCATCATAGGCATTGCGAGCGTCGGCTAACGCGCTGCGCCACAGGAAATAACCAACAACGGCAAGGGCCACATAAAATACGAATAACAATGAGGTGAGCATCAATCCTTTACTGAGACAAAGATAAATAGACACTAAATCAATCACGACCCAGTACAGCCAATTTTCCAGTACTTTTTTTGCCACTAAATAGGTAGTCATCACCGCAAAACAGGTGGTCGCGGCATCTAAATAGGGAAACGCCGCTTGGGTATAAGTTGCCATGCCATGACCAACCAATAGCGATATCACGCCCGTTGCTGCAATCAGCTTTAAATGGGTTTTGAGTGGCCAAGTGGTGACTTTTACCCCTTGTTCTTTATCACCACCTTGAGTCCAGAGCCAATAGCCGTAAAGTGCCATCGCCATGTAATAGATATTTAATACTGATTCCATTAACAAGGACACTTTCCAAAACAACACAGTATAAATGGCGGTACTGGCAAACGCTGCCGCCCAGCACCAAACATTCGCTTTCATTGCCAACAGTAAATATGCCATCGCCAACAGCACCGCTAAGGCTTCCCATGCGGTCATCACATGGGCCTCACCAAACGCTGAATTAATGCTCTCGACTAAGGTTAGCCATAAATCTGTCATTGTATTGTGCTCACTTTCTGTTTAACGCAAAGACTGTAAAGCCTATTCGCTGTGGGCTAAATCCAACTCACCGCCGATAAATTTACACACAAATACCGCCTTGCCCCACTTTTCATTGGCGGCTTGCATCTCGGTTGCGAGCATCGTCATCACATCTAAATATTCGCCACACACTTGGGTTGCCATCGCATTAGTTACACGTTCAATATTGGGGTAGCTATCCACGCGGCCAATAAACCATTTAATTGGGTCGATATAGTTTTCATTTAATGGATACATGCTAATTTCTGCGGTGAGTTTCATTTTGACTCCTTAAAACGTCAGTAGATTAAGAAGACTGTAACCTAAACGGTGATACAGCCTTAGCGATTAAATAATTAATCTAGTCGTTATACTTGTGATTACATGAACTTAACGTTAACCGTTACACCAAGCTGGCGCGGATCGCCGTAACGAATATATTGTTTTTCTGCCCAGCCGTTGTCGGGCTCGTTACCGAAATAAAAGCCACGCACACCGTACTCTTCATCAAATAGATTGCGGCCCCACAAATAAGCAGACCATGCACTCGCCTCATATCCGACTCGAGCATTAACAATCGTATATGGCTCAGAACGGGAATCGTTACTGTCAGAATAGTAAAAATCGCTCTTACCACTCAGATTGAGGTTAGTAAACCAGCCTGAATTAGCCCGATAAGTGCCGCCCAGACTGTAAGTAAAATGTGGAGAATGGGCTAAATCACGGCCGGTTAAATCCACATCGGTGCCGTATTTATCCTGATATTGATAATTACCATAGGCTGTTTCTAACCAACCTAAGCTTGAGTAAAGTTGTAAATTATCAGTGGCATACCAAGTTGCGTCGAGTTCTGCACCATAGTTGTTCGAACTACCGGCATTTTCAGTAAATAAAATAAAACGCTGAGGCTTATTCGGATCTTGCAGTGATGCAGCCACCTGTTGATCTTGCCTGTCCATATAAAATAATGCCAGATTCGTATCAACAAGCCCTGCTAACCAGTGGGATTTAAGACCGATTTCATAGTTGTACAATGTCTCAGTATCAAACTCTTTTTTATCATTCAACTCGACCGGTAAAGTCATGTTAAAACCACCCGCTTTATAACCCCGCGCCACACGCAGATAAGTATTATGCGAGTCGTTAAGCATTTTACTCAAGGCAATATGTCCGCCCCACATAGTTTCGCTTGGGTCGAAATTATCCTTGTTTGTATCGGAATAATGGCTGTTGCGCTGCTCTAAACGTAAGCCCACAGACAAGGCATATTGGGATCCTAAATCCGTATCGAGCTGACCAAATAGTGCATAGTTAGTTGCTTCATATTCAGAGTCTAAAACTTCATCGGCGAAAGTATTGTACTCAGAATACAATTGGTTATCTTCTTGTAGATTCATCGCATATACGCCGAGTAACCAGTCGGTACTCTCAGCAAAAATACGACTTCGCTCGGTAGAACTTAAGCGAAACTCTTGCGATAGCGTTTTACGCTGACCCGTTTTATCCCAAAAATAATCGTACTGGCATGGCGAGAACTGAATACCATCATCAGTACATTGTTTTGCCGACCAATAAGCTGAATTAGACCAATCGCCATCATAAGCATAATGATGATCGGTATTAGCAAAGGAGGTTAACGAGGTCAGCTCAAATAACTCAGCACCCGAATACGTGGCCTTAAAGCCCGCGCCAGTGGTGCGTTGGTTATCGACACCGGGCTCATCCGAGGTGGTCTGTTTAGGGGAATTGGTTAGGCTCCACACATCGTAGCCATTATCAAAATCAGCATGCAGCACAGTTAAATCTAATTGCAGATCGTCAGTGGCGTACCAACGCAGCTTAACGCGGCCACTAAATTCATCACGACCATTGGTGTCATCGCGGCCCAAAAACAGGTTATCTCGGTAACCATTTTGCTCATGTTGCTGCAATGAAACTCGGTACAGTAATTTGCCTGAGTCAGTTACAGGCCCTGAACTAAAACCACTAAAAGTACGTAAATCATCATCACCAAGGGACACTTCAGCGCCATGCTCAAACACATCCGTTGGGTCATTACTCTTTAAATAAATCAACCCTGCTAACGCATTAGCACCATAACGTGTGCCCTGAGGCCCACGCAGCACTTCAACCTGTTGTAAATCATACATGCTCGACACCATGCCGATACCGGATAAATCGATATCGTCAATGATGTAACCAACAGAAGAATTGGGCGCGCCTTGGTATTGCTCTTGTTCACCTACACCGCGTATTTGGAAGTATTTCGGCCGCGAACTGCCACCTGACCAGTTAACGTTAGCAATAGAGTTAAGTAAGTCTTCAAAATGTTGTGCGCTTTCATCTTGAATTTTTTGCGCATCGATAACTGTAATACTAGAAGGCATTTTCTCTAAACTTGCGCCGCGAAAATCTGCCGTTACCACCATGATTTCCATATCCTTATCGGGATCTGGTTTATCAAGCGCATCGATTTGTGCAACAACAGGTGTGCTCAACGCAACAGCAATAGCTAAAGCCAATGGTGCTCGCGTTAAAGATAGCGTGGGTGACGCGGTAAAAAATGATGGTTTACTGTTAAACATAGGACCTCAAATATCTAGTTTGAGATCCGGCAACGAATAAGCGATTCAGAAGTGTGCTGTTGATTGGCCCATTCCTACGCCGGTATGAGCCGGATCAGGTTCTAAGGGTTTGTCGAAAGACATCTCAGTTTGTAGTCACTTATATTAATATTAATTATTAACATTAATTGACGACAAACACCCCTTGGCAAACTTGAGTATACTGAGTAATGCTAGAGGATGACAGACATATCTATGTTAAAAAAATCAACCATGTGGCTCAAGTTCACACATCAAATGCGATCTTTTATCAAAAAGACCGCTCACACTAAAGATCATATACAGTGAATTGAGCCGCCTTAAAGCATAATGCTGTAAACTCGCGCTACCGCGACAACAGAGAGATTGTTTATGCAGCTAAAACCACTGGATAAAGGACGTTTTAATCAACGATGGGAGCAAGATTACCCTCTAATTGAACGGGTAATAATGGAATGCGTCACCGAAACTAAAGCATTGAAAAAAGGTGCACACCTGATGACACAAGGGCAAGCTTTTTCATCGCTCGTATTTGTAAAACAAGGTCGCGTCTCCCTAGGCCATACCGCCAGAAATGGACGTTGCTTTCAATTAGGCACAATGAATTGTGACTCACAATTATTTGGCGAAATGGAGTTTTTTACCCAGTATCGTTGTCAGCTTGACATCATAGCGAATGAGCCTTTAGAAATCGCTGTCATTAGTGGTGACAAACTGCAGCTTTCGCTCACACAACATCCACAACTGGCGCTGTTTTTTGCCAGTGCAATGGCTATCGATTACCAAGATACTGTCGATATTTTTACTCGACGTATGCTGTATCCAATTAGCTATAACATCGCCTTTGATCTTTATCATCAGCACTTAAATGACTTACCCGTAGATGGGTTTACGAAACGTTATTTGGAGGCAGAGCGTTTTGCTACCACGGATAGAGTTTACCGACGGGCAATAAAAAATCTCGAGGAACTGGGGTTAATTGAGCGGGAAAAAGACAGTATTCGTATTTTTAATCTTAATGCATTAAAAGCCTTTGTTGAACAAGGAGAATAAGGTGATTGTAAACTGTTATCAATTTAACAATCACCTCAGTTAGCCTTTTAGATAAGCCGTTTACTCACTTAAACGAGGTTTCATCCGGCTAGACACAATCAATAAACTTAAAATAACAGCATACAATAATGGAATAACATACATGACTGTCTGCAATCCAATTATCTGTTCAAACAAAGAGCTTATTGCCGGACTAAACATCGCCCCCGCACTACCGCTGATTAAGATATAAGACACATTCTTACCGCTGGCTTTTTTAACAAACGACACACCATAAGCAATAAATGCGTTATATAAGGCCGCACAGACAAAACCATAGCCGTAGGTTAAATAACCGACCCATTCAATATTATCGGTGGTAACAATCGCCGCGGTAATCACCATAGCCAAAGTAATAATCGCTAATAAGAAGTGATTGATTTTAACGCGAGTCACTATAAGCGTTGAAATTAAGGCACCAATTAATGCCGCAGACCAATACTGGGTAATGATATTACCCGCATCCTCAAAGGGAATATTAAACTTCTGTTTTACGAATAAAGGCGCCCAGGTTAAAAATGTATACAGTGCCAACATGCCTAAAAATAAGCCCACTCCACCGCTAATAATTCCCAGGTTCCATTCAGATTTTTGTTTATCTTCTGCCTGAGTACCCTGCTCGCATAGTGCGAAATTAGTAAATAACGTAAGCATAACTGTGCCTAGTGCAACTAAACCTACCGCTAAATAACTGTAACTCCATGATAGTGAGTGAGTCAGTGCATAAGTGGTCATTAAAGGAAAGATAACACCAGCGATATTAAACGTAGCATCTTGCACCACTAACATCGTACTTTGCAGTTTTTCTTGCCAGACAGACACAACAATCGTGCCGGCAATACATAATCCTATTCCCCCACAAAAGCCGATTAGCGTCATTGCGAGCATCACCCATTGGAGTGAAGTGGTAAAATGCAGTACCGCTGCACTGAGCCCAACTAAGGTATAGCTGATGAGGGTAATTCTTTTAATACCTATTTTTTCAATGAAGAAAAAAGCTGCAATTGTTCCTGCTAAAGCCCCGCCATTGAGCAGTGAAAATATAGAAGCGACTTCGTTCACATTGGCGGAAAACTTCTCCGCAATGGGTTCAATCAACATGCCAAACTGAGTTGCAAAGCCTGCCATAATAAAGTTGGCAAGAAAACTAATGGCCGTTAATGTTATTTTATTATTCATTTTGTCACTCCATGAGTGAAATTAGGGTACAACAATTAAGCGTCAGAAAGCACCTAACTATTTAGTTAAGCGCCGTTGCTAATGCGAGTTCAATCATATTGTTAAAGGATAATTGACGTTCTTCAGCGGTCGTTTCCTCACCGGTCAAACAGTGGTCGGATACCGTTAAAATAGCTAGAGATTCGATGCCATATTGATGTGATAAGCCGTAAAGCCCTGCCACTTCCATATCAACACCTAGCACTCCAAAACGCTCTAAAGCAGGGATCATATCTTCATCGGGATCGTAATAAAGATCACCACTAAAAATATTACCGACCTTAACACTAATGCCCTTTTCATTCGCTTTAGTATACGCTTTGTGTAACAAAGAGAACGTCGCCGAAGTGGCCATTTGATAACCGCTACTACGCTTAGTATTCGTTGGAGAGTCGGTGCCTGCGGCCTGCGCTAAAATAACATCTCGCATATGAACATGTTTTTGCGTCGCACCTAAGCTGCCAATGCGAATAATACGTTTAACGCCAAAATAATTAATTAACTCATGTCCATAAAGCACCATCGATGAAATGCCCATACCATGGCCCATCACCGAAATACGTTGTCCCTGATAAAACCCCGTATAACCTAGCATATTACGCACATTGGTCACTTCAACAGCGTCATCAAGATAAGTTTCTGCAATATATTTCGCCCGCAGAGGGTCGCCGGGCATAATTATTGTTTCTGCAAAATCATTGGGTTGAGCATTAATATGGGCTGTCATGTTTATATCCTCATGTTGAATACTCTGATAGTAGTATCCAATTAAAGAATGTTTTTAGGACTAATGTCCGGATTTAATACTCACATGCGTATTTAATGCCACGTTGATGATTAATTTTTACCCAATAAAAATGGCTTGCCTCTACTAAGAGCCAAGCCAAGAAAATATTATATTGGAAATGGGGCATTAATCGCAGGCTAAAACAACCGCCCTTCGTGATGCGGCATTGAAGTAATATAGCTAACACTCAAATAATTAATTTGAAAAGGTTTCGCGCACATACACATCAAATCGAACAGCTTGACTGTTTGGTGCCACTGCTGTGACTTGCAATTGTTGTTTACCGTGCAACTTAACTGATTTCCAACTGGTTGCTTCATCTTCAATGGTAAAACCACTGGCGTCGTACCAAGTAAACTTATACTGCACGCGCATATCGGTAGATGATTTACTCACTACCAGCGCCGATGCTTGTATTACATCGGCAATACGGCGAGCATCGACGTTTTCAACGGCAATATTACGAGCAAAGCTACTGTTATCTACGCGTGTTTCGCCCTGCGAACTCACCGAAATACCCGCAGTATGTGAGGCGCAGGCGCTTAAGGTCAGTGCGGCGGCCAATATTAATCCACTATAAATTTGCTTCATTTTTATCTCCTTGTCACGCCACAAAATACGCAGCCAATGCGCATCATTCTACAGTAAACCTATCGCTAATCGTACTCAACTAAAGCCATGCTTTAGCATTACGTTAAGGCTTAAGCACTCACAGCTCATTGCTCAGACTTACCTTGTTAAGGCGCAATAATCATCAGCAATTGATTGAAGGTTAATCTATCAAAAAGTGCGCTCGCGCGGTAGCAATTAACTGTTTACGGTTTGTCTGCCAGCAACTAATGTTTACGTTGGCAACACGTCGCCCCTGACGGGTTATCCGACATTCTACAAAGCTATCTTTAAGTAAACCGGCACGCAAATAATCAATCGAAAAATCGACGACTTTAGGTACCTTTGCCGTTTGCATAAAGACCATTAATTGAACAATCGCTGACATTTCCATAAACCCAGCAATCACGCCACCATGGATAGCGGGTAACACCGGATTGCCAATATTGTCATCTTTAGCCGGCAGTTTAAAAATCAGTTCATCACCAAAACGCTCGACCTTCATGCCAATAAATTTGGCATAGGGCACATGCTCAAGTAAATGCCCAAAGTCATTAAGCTCAGTGGCGCGCTTCACAATGCCTTGCACATCAATCGGTGCTGTAATCGGCGTACTTTGCGATTGAGCCCCAGCGCCCAGTGGTAAACTTGCACTCACAGCGCCAATCGTTGTATCAGCTTCACCCATCAGTGCTTGCCTAAAGGCATCGCCCACCATTTCTGGGCTTATGCGCATAAAAGACCCTACCGCATGGGCAATAGGCTGATCAATACTGTCTTGATAAGCGATAGCGCGGGTAAAGGCAATATTAGATGACAACCGATAGCACTCAGCAAAGCCATATACGGGTTTATGAGGCTGGGCAGGCTTCATATAATCCACCCGTAAATCTAACGTGGGTGAAATTTCTAATGATTGATATTTTTGATAAATGGCACTGACCACCGCACTACCACAAGCGGTATCCATCAAAGTGGTAATCACCCCACCGTGAATAACCCCAGTATCAGGATAACCAATTAATTCAGTGCTGTAGGGCAGCTCAATTAGCACATGGTGCTCACTTGCCTCAAGCACACTTAAACCAAGCCTGCGACACTGCGCGAGTTGATCCACAAATCGCTGCGCCATTTGTGTTAATGGAAAAAAGTCGCTATTTAATTTCATTAACCTTGGCTCAGCATAGGGCCTAAAGGTTCACCACCAACAAGGTGGATATGAATATGGTATACCTCTTGTCCACCATGTTGATTGCAGTTCATGATTAACCGGTAGCCATTTTCAGCGATCCCCGCCTCTGCCGCCAATTTAGCCGCCACTGTCATCATACGACCCAGCGCTAACTCATCTGAGGCTTTCATGTCGTTCGCCGTTGGGATTAAATGATTAGGTACAATCAAAATATGGGTCGGCGCCTTAGGCGAAATATCCCTAAACGCGGTGACTAATTCATCTTGATATAAAATATCTGCGGGAATTTCACGACGAATTATTTTGCTGAAAATCGTTTCTTCGGCCATGGGGCGTCCTCCTAGGGTTAATTACCTGTATCATATACTGAAGTCATCGCGAAATGCGAGTTTAGCACTCACGATAATGCCGACATTTGGCGTATGCGACTCCCCTTTTGTATGCACATAATAAAAAATGCAGTATACAAAACATATACAGATTGAGGGGCTAGCCGGAGTCATTAAACACTTTGTATTGATAGATATTTACGCTTTTATTTGCCTGTTACGGGCATTTTTGGCAGCATGGCCACTATTAAAACACTTAGGTTTTGCAGGATAACTATGATCCACTATCAGATAATTCCACTCGATCCGAAAGCCCACTTATTTGCCGTGACGATGACACTGCGCCAACCAAAATCAGTACAGATTTTTAGCCTTCCCGCGTGGCTACCCGGCAGTTATATGGTGCGTGATTTTGCAAAAAACATTATCGAACTCAAAGCTCAAGATAAACAGGGACAACCCCTTAAGCTCACACAGTTAGATAAGCAAACTTGGTCGGTTGACAATAGTAGCCTTGAAATAACGCTAAGTTATCAAGTGTATGCATGGGATCTATCTGTGCGTACCGCGCATTTAGATATGACCCACGGTTTCTTTAATGGCAGTAGCGTATTTTTAGCCGCCCACGGTGTTGAAGATAGTCCGCACACTGTCACTATATTGCCGCCAACGGAGTCAATATTAAGTGATTGGCGCCTGGCCACTAGCATGACCAGACTCAACGGCGATGATTTTGCTTTTGGCCAATTTTCGGCCGAGAGTTATGACGAACTTATTGATCATCCTGTTGAAATGGGCTTATTTACTCTTGCCAGTTTTGACGCCTGTGGTGTGCAACACGATATAGTGCTAAATGGTCGCCACCGCGCCTGCATGCCAAGACTTTGCCAAGACTTAAAAGCCATTTGCGAGTATCAAATTAACCTGTTTGGTACCCCTGCGCCTTTTAAGCGTTATCTATTTATGACCACAGTACTAGACAACGGTTTTGGTGGCCTAGAACATAGGGCATCGACGGCATTAATGTGTTCACGTAAAGACTTACCGCTCTCCTTAGATGCGCCTATAAATAATGATTATCGCACCTATTTGTCTTTATGTAGTCACGAGTACTTTCACAGCTGGAATGTGAAACGCATTAAGCCAGAATGCTTTTTGCCCTATAAGCTCGATGCAGAAACTTATACACCGCAGCTGTGGGCCTATGAGGGGATCACGTCCTATTACGATGACTTTCTAACCTACCGTGCTGGACGTGTAAGTCAGCAAGCATATCTGGATATGCTCAGCGAAACCTTTACTCGCGTGTATCGCAGTCAAGGTCGCTTTAAACAAACCGTTAAAGACGCCAGTTTTAATGCCTGGACCAAGTTTTATAAACAAGATGAAAATGCCCAAAACGCCATTATTAGCTATTACACTAAGGGTGCGCTGTTCGCACTGTATTTAGATTTAATCCTGCGCAGTGAAACCCAAGGCCAATACAGCCTCGATGATGTAATGCGAATATTGTGGCAAGAATACGCACTACAAAATAAGGGCACGACAGATCAATGCCACCAAGCGATTGTTGAGCGACTGCTTAATCGTGATTGCCACGCTATCTTTGCTTATTTAGATAATACTGATGATATTCCTCTTGCGCCGCTACTAGCTGAATTTGGCGTCGACTTTACCCTTCGCGCAAATCAGGGCTCGCAAGATGTGGGTGGTACACAACATAACGGTTATGAGATTGCTTTTGGCGCAAAAACTCAAGCTGCGCCAATGGGATTAAAAATCATCAGCGTAACCCAAGGTAGCCCAGCTCACTTTGCAGGTTTGAGCGCTGGAGATAACTTAATCGCCGCGGATAACTTACAAGTCAACGCGCAATTTGAGGCGCAGCTACAGCACTATTCTCTTGGAGAAGCTGTAAATTTACATTGGTTTAGACGAGATGAGTTAATGACGGGTGAATTAGTGATTACCGCCGCACCAAAAGATACCGTCGCTCTGTTGGTACGTGATAACAGCAAAATAGTGGCTTGGCTTGGACGTTAATATTGCTCTTGGTTAATCCTATTGCAAAAATAAGAAAGGGTCATTGACCCTTTTCTTTACCTTACATAGAGCACACTAAAGCCCCACAGTGTCAGAGTATATTGATTTAAACCAGCACATCATGTAAATGAGTCTGTGCCCAAGCAATGGCTTGGCCACGGCTCGACACGCCAATCTTACGAAAGACGCGATATAAATGCGTTTTTATTGTACTCTCACTCACAAACAATTGATTCGCAATATCTAAGTTAGTACTACCCGTCAATAGAGCTTGCAACACCTCACGTTCACGTATTGTCAGTGGCTCAGTATCTTCAAATAGACCAAAATCGTCATTCACCCCATTAACCAGCTGAATGGGAAAGACTCTATGACCTCGTAAAATATTCGACAGTCCGAGGCTGATCTCAGCTAATCCCGCTTCGAGGTAGAATACCCCCGCGGTTGTCGTGGCTCGCATTAAAAAACGAGCATCCACCTGTTTTGGAAAGTGTAAATAGACCACCCGCACACTGGGATGTTCGCGAGCAAGTAAACGCTGAAATTGATAGGCTTTTTGAAGTTCGACAGTGGCTAAATCAATCACGACCATAGAGGCGTGGTTATCCTTAACGTGCTCACATATTGCATCTGGGTTGACTTGAGTCAACTTAACAAGAAATTCCTGCGGCCAGTGTCCTGCTAATAGTTCGATTAATACTTGCGATCGTGACACTACAATCCAATGTAATATTTTGAACATCCTGCTCACTCCCTGTCTGACTAACGATTATTCATTCCGAGAACAGAAGCCCTCAATGTCATTTCACATCTGCCCAATAGACCTCCAAGTCTACATAAATAGAATAGTATCATTAGATAAAACAGATTAAAAAGACCTACAGAATAAATATTGTACTGGTCAACCCAAACTGGACACTTTTACTTGAGAATTTTCAAACTCTACCGGTGACAGATTGTCATTAGCAGAATGAAGTCGCTCCAAGTTGTAATATTTCATGTAAGCCGTCACATCTTGCT
>NZ_JBOZPB010000029.1:0-52488 GCF_050848685.1 Shewanella sp. MF08487 | reverse complement strand
AGTGATTCTAAAGTGGGTTTTAGACCTTCGCACAATACAGATTATATTAAAGTCGGGCTCTGCCCGCCCCCTGTCGCTGCGCATTATGACAGGGGCAGCACTTCAACATGAATCTTCGGTACATTGTACGCAGCTTTGCATTAAGGGATTAGATGTGCCGATAAGTGTCATTTAAACGTTGTTAAGGCACGTTATGAATGCTTTTGATCTTTCGCTGATTATGAGCACACAATTTATACGCACCCTATATCCCTTTTAAATGGTCGATTGGTTTGTTGAATGCACTTTCATGGCGTTCAACTTGGCTGGTGTGCAAATACTGCGATGTGGTGTCAATGCTTTCATGTCCGGCATCCGCCTGAACATGAGATAACGGTCTGCGGTTTATATTGATATCGTGTGTGATGCCGGTGTGCCGAATATTATGCGCTGTGAGTTTGCGCATTTGTGCGCCGTCCTGTATAAAGCCATCCGTTTCGATACGTTCGGCTGCAAGATTGATAATGCTTTGAATTTCATCACGAACATGACGAATACCTAAATTGGCGTTGAGTATGCCAACATCTCGACCACGTCCAGCGGCTTTGTGGCGCACAAATAAAGGACGGTTTTCATTGGGTCCAGGATAATCAGTTAGCCCAAGAAACTGTCGATATTTGACTAAAGCTTCAAGTAAAGCCTTCGAAATGGCCACGTTACGCTTTTTACCTCCTTTACTCAGCGGAATATGAAAGCTCCAAATACCGGTTTGCTGATTATGTTTAAATTGATTCATTACTGGTGAATAACCCGCGCGTGCAGACACATCTGAAATCCGTAAATAGCAACTGTAAATCAATGAGATAAGAAATAAACTTCTTTGATGTAATTCAGGGAATTCCTCAGCCTGCGCTGTTACGGTTGACATGACGTACGACCACTGTAATTCAGTAAATGCAAGGCTATTTTCATCTTCATGATTTTGTCGTTGATACGACCGATTGGCGGAAAATCGACTGTGATTAAGCCAGATCTGAGCAGGATTACGCTCACAATATTCTTCACTTGTCAGATATGAATAAAACGAAGACAAAATGGCCATCTTGGTTTTTAACGCATTATCACTTAATACATAGGGTTGTACTTGACCGAGATGTTTTTTGCCGACAAATGGCCGCCATTGCGCATTAGGAACCCGCTCGTCACACTGCTTATCCAATCTAAACTGTGGCACATTAAAATAGCCAATTAGTGCTATGGGCGGCGTTTGGCAGTAATCAACATAGCGACTCATATCTTTACGGGTAACGTCTATTGGTGACATTGAAACGACATCAAAACACCAATGTAGAAATGTCGTTAACTCACTACGATAGGTTTTATAGTTGTTTTCATTGTGCTTTTGTTCAAATAACCAATCACTGGCATGTTCGATAACTAAACCTGCATCTACCACCTTTTCCATGCTGATTTGGGTGATGTATTGGTTAACGATACTATTACCAACTTGTATGAATTCAAATGAGTCAAATAGTGGAATAACTGGAGGAAGTTGCATATGACATCTGAATTATAAAGGTTTCTTGTATGATAATACTTAAACGCAAATGCCGATAATGTTATTTATCGGCATCAAGAGATATCGGGATTTTAGCACATGCAGAAAACGTACATTGCTGACAAGTCACTCTTTTTTGGCAGCAAATTAAGCATAATTGCCAGACTTGCTGCTTGGATTGGCTATCTAAGCATGTAAAGTCTGCCGCACAGAGATGCCCATCATGGATCAGTTTTGCCAATTTATGCGCCGATATTGATAGATTAATTCGGTTTGCCATCACCCTTTCCTCACTGATTAGCTAATATCACAAGAATACACAAATACGAATGATTATCAACTAGTGAGTTCAGTAAGTCCAACTGCCCTCTCTTTTTATTAAAAAATTATGCCGATTTTAAATGTTCACCCTTAAACTGCTTTAAAAATTAAAATGTACAGTTAGCCAATAAATGGGATCGTTAATTCACTTAGGACTATTTTTCAGAGTACAACAAATAGATAAACTAATAATCAATAACTTATACCATTAACATGATAATCAACGAGATTAAGGCAACATAACGCTCACCCATTATCATCTGCCAGAAAATCAACTATCACTGTATGATCTTGGCCATTGAGGCGAAAACTGACAAAGCCGCGCCAGACCATGTAACCACTGCTACACGATCCATAAACAAATTGCCCTATATAAGTGGTGTCATCGGATTGCTGCATCTTGACGGGGATCATGCCCATAAACATATCTCGCCCTTCTAAACGAATGTTGACGTCCGTTATGGGTAAAGTCGATGACAAACTCAATGTTAATGGCTTTTCACTCGGTGCATTACCGGGCGAGAGACTAAAAGTGAGCTTGATATTTTCCACTTGTTTAACACACTCCCCCTTTGAAAATTGACATAGAGAAGTATCAAAGCTGCTTTTTAGCGGCATTAGCTTAGCCTCTTCTTTGCAAGCGGTAAGGCCAAAGGTTAATAAGATGAATAAATAGAGTCGCAAAGGTGTTGGCACAAAGAGTAACCTTGTAGATCTGGATGAGCGCATTCTATGGTGCAGAGTGATCTAGATCAACTTTCAACGTCCCTCATTGGTATCTTTTTTGACATGGCTCAAGTATCATTGCGAAACCTCATATTTGAACAAAAATATGTAAGGTAACGCATTGACATGGCTCAGCAACCTTAATAGGGATGCTGATTTTTATGTCGTTTTATAACAGGTAAAGCTTGTCTTTACTCAAAGTATAAGTAATAAGCAGTGGAAGCACGATGATGAACCATTCCCAGCCAACCGGCGCTGATTACAATTACACCATTGTCCGCCAATTTGCCTTAACCACAGTTTTGTGGGGTATCGTTGGTATGTCAGTCGGTGTATTAATTGCGGCTCAGTTAATCTGGCCTCAGCTGAACTTTGACACACCTTGGTTAACGTATAGTCGCTTGCGACCTTTACACACCAATGCGGTGATCTTCGCGTTCGGTACATCAGCCCTTTTTGCAACATCCTATTATGTCGTACAACGTACCTGTCAAACCCGACTATTTGCACCTAAATTAGCTGCATTTACGTTTTGGGGCTGGCAAGCGATTATTATATCTGCAGTAATCACCTTACCTTTAGGCTACACATCGAGTAAGGAATACGCAGAGCTTGAGTGGCCTATCGATATCGCAATTGCTATCGTGTGGATAGCTTATGCTACGGTATTCTTTGGCACGATTGTTAAGCGTACAACCTCACATATCTATGTGGCAAACTGGTTCTTCGGTGGGTTTATCCTTACCGTTGCAGTACTTCATATTGTTAACTCTATGGCAGTACCTGTTAGCCTATTTAAGTCATATTCTATATACAGTGGCGCTGTCGATGCCATGGTGCAGTGGTGGTATGGTCATAACGCCGTTGGTTTCTTATTAACCGCAGGTTTCTTAGGGATGATGTATTACTTCGTACCTAAGCAAGCGGGTCGTCCCGTTTATTCTTATCGTCTATCAATTGTTCACTTCTGGGCACTGATTGCACTGTATATCTGGGCCGGTCCTCACCATTTACATTATACCGCGCTACCTGACTGGACTCAGTCTTTAGGTATGGTGATGTCATTGATCCTATTCGCACCTTCTTGGGGCGGTATGATTAACGGTATCATGACCTTATCAGGTGCTTGGCATAAGCTGCGTACTGATCCTATTTTACGTTTCTTAGTTGTCTCCTTGTCTTTCTATGGTATGTCTACCTTTGAAGGCCCAATGATGGCAATTAAAACCGTTAACGCACTGTCACATTATACGGATTGGACTATTGGTCACGTTCACTCAGGCGCGCTAGGCTGGGTTGCTATGGTGTCTATTGGTTCTTTGTATCACCTGATCCCTGTGCTATTTGGCCACGGCCGTATGTACAGCATCAAGTTAATCAATGTTCATTTCTGGTTAGCGACAATTGGTACAGTACTGTACATCGTATCTATGTGGATTTCGGGCGTTATGCAAGGTTTGATGTGGCGCGCGGTGAATGCTGACGGCACTTTGACTTACAGCTTTGTTGAAAGTCTAGAAGCTTCTTATCCTTTCTACTTTGTACGTTTCCTCGGCGGTTGTTTATTCCTGACCGGTATGCTGATCATGGCATATAACGTGATTCGTACAGTGAAAGCCTCTAAAGATTCATTGCCAGCATTGGCTGAACCCACAGCGGCTTAAAGGAGCAAACTCGATGAAATTTAATCATGAGATAGTCGAAAAAAACATCGGTTTGCTAGCGATTTTTACTGTTATCGCTATCAGCTTTGGTAGCCTTGTGGAGATCACACCGTTGATTTTCCAAAAGGACACCACAGAGCCAGTTGAAGGGTTAATCCCCTACACTGCCCTGCAAATCGAAGGTCGCGATCTTTATGTGCGCGAAGGCTGCAGTAATTGCCATAGCCAAATGATCCGTCCTTTACGGGCTGAAACTGAACGTTATGGTCATTATTCTGTCGCTGGTGAGTCTGTTTGGGACCATCCATTCCTATGGGGTTCTAAGCGTACAGGTCCAGATTTAGCGCGTGTTGGCGGTCGTTATAGCGATAAATGGCATGAAGTTCATTTAATTGACCCTCGTGCTGTAGTGCCTCAATCGAACATGCCTGGGTTCCCATGGTTAGCCGAAAACAAGTTAGACGGCGAACTGACGGGCGCGAAGATGACTATCCTACGTAACATGCATAAAGGCGGTTACAAGGGTAATGATCTTTATACCGATGAAGAAGTGGCTGGCGCACAGAAAGCTGTTGCAGGTAAGACAGAGCTGGAAGCCTTGATTGCATATCTTCAGTCTTTGGGTCACGCACTCAAATAAGGAGGCAATATATGGATTACGGCACATTACAAGGCATCTTAACCATTATTGTGATGCTGACCTTTATCGGTATCTTTGCTTGGGCATATAGCTCGCGCCGTCAGAAATCATTTGATGAAGCAGCTAACCTTGTATTTTCCGATGAGGAAATCAGCAAGGAATCGAAGGACTCAGGAGAGAATAAGTAATGAGTAGCTTCTGGAGTGTTTGGATTACCGTACTGTCTTTAGTTGTGATCGCGGGTTGTTTTCTATTACTACGGGTGTGTTCTAAGAATACCACTGGCGTAAAAGAAGGCGAATCGATGGGCCACAGTTTCGACGGTATTGAAGAACTCAATAACCCACTGCCAAAATGGTGGAGTTATATGTTCTACATCACTATCGTGTTTGGCTTGATTTATCTGGCCTTATTTCCTGGTTTAGGTAACTACAAAGGCCTATTAGGCTGGACGAGTTCTAATCAAAGTATTGGTACTGAACAAGGCATTAAAGCCGATTCTGCCGCAGCGATTGAGCTTGCAGCAAAAGAAGGCCGTTATGTTCAGTATGACCAAGAAGTAAAACACGCTGATGAAAAATATGGCCCAATCTTCGCGGCTTACTTGGCAACGCCACTAGAAGAATTAGTGAAAAACCAAGAAGCATTGAAAGTGGGCGGCCGTTTGTTCCTGCAAAACTGCGCTCAGTGCCATGGCTCTGATGCACGTGGTAGCAAAGGCTTCCCTAATCTCACTGATGGTGACTGGTTATATGGTGGTGAGTTAGCCACGATTAAAACCACGATCATGAGTGGTCGTCATGGCATGATGCCGCCTAAAGGTGGTTTGCCGATTGATGATAGCGAGATTGCAGGTTTAGCTGAATACGTTGTTAAATTATCTGGCCGTGAACATGACGAAACACTCGCCGCTCAAGGTCAAGGCTCATTCATGAAAGGTTGTTTCGCGTGCCATGGTATGGACGCTAAAGGCAACAAGTTCATGGGTGCTCCAAATTTAACTGACGATGTTTGGTTATATGGCGGTAGCCGCGGCATGATCGAAGAGACCATTAAACATGGCCGTGCGGGTGTTATGCCTGCATGGAAAGACGTTCTCGGTGAAGAGAAAGTTCACGTGATCACCGCTTATGTTTATAGCTTGTCAAACAAGTAATTAGATATGAGTAACGCTAAGGCCTCGAGACTTCGAGGCCTTTTTTTTAAAGTGCTATAACCGATTTTAAACGGTAAAATAGTTAAAATCTTTATAATGGGTAACTAACATGAACGAACAACAAGCCTGGTATAAGCAGTTCTGGCCTTGGTTCTTAATTTTCCTGCCTTTGTGCGCCGTTATTGCAAGCCTGACGACCTTTAAAATAGCCCTTGATAATTCAGACGCTCTCGTTGCCGAAGATTATTATAAGCAAGGTAAAGCCATCAACATGGACTTAAGTAAAGTGAAGTATGCCAAACAAATAGGCATGAATTTTTCACTCGAACAAAGCGGTAATGAAGTTTTACTGACGCAGCACGGTGGTCCAGCGTATCAAGCCGCTTTAAAAGTCGAGTTCTACCATCCTACGCTTGCCGACCGAGATATCAAACTCACCGCTACGGCCGATGCCAGTAATGTATACCGTATAACGGTACCAGCGACACTGGCAGGACCTTGGGAAATACGCCTTGAAAGTTATGATAGTCAATGGCGTATTCACCAACGCGTTCAATTAAAAGATCATGTCCAACTGTGGCTAAACTGATTGTGGTTGAATTAATATTGCTATGACATACCCAAGTTGTTTTCACTGCCAAGAGCCCGTGCTTACGGGCCAGCAGTTTGTGACTCGCATTAACGAACGTGATGAACTCATGTGTTGCCCTGGTTGTCAGGCGGTTTCTCAAGCTATCGTTGATGCGGGCTTACTTAGCTACTACAAGTTTCGTACCGAGCCTGGTAGCAAGCAAAATGCCCTCGTCCCAGAAACTTTAACGCAGTTTAGCGCCTATGACTTACCTGAAGTACAGCAAGACTTTGTCCATTCAGAGGATAATATCGAGTCCGTGTCGCTGTCTATCGACGGCATCACTTGCGCCGCCTGCGCTTGGTTGATTGAGCATAAAGTCAAACAACTTAACGGCATAGTGCAAGTGCTGGTCAACTCGACCACCCAAAGAGCGATGATCAGTTGGGATAAACACACGCTAAAACTCAGTGATATTCTCGGACAAATTAGCCGTATTGGTTACCAAGCTGCGCCCTACCAAGTTGATGAACAAGAAATCAATAACAAACTCAATAGCCGTAAGTTTTTACTGCGTTTAGGACTCGCTGGCTTTGCGACTATGCAAGTAATGATGTTCGCCCTCGCCCTTTATACTGGCTATTTCACTGATTTAGACGTGCAATATCGGGACTATTTTCGCTGGGTGAGTATGATTTTCGCGACGCCCGTGGTGCTTTATTCTGCGCAGCCCTTCTATTTTAGTGCCATTCGTACCCTGCTCAGCGGCAAACTCAATATGGATGTCTCTGTCTCCATTGCGATTGGTGGTGCCTACATTGCCAGTTGTTTTGCCACCATCAATGGCACAGGTGAAGTGTATTTTGAATCGGTTTCTATGTTCACTTTCTTTCTGTTGCTCGGGCGTTACTTTGAGCAAAAGGCCAGACAAAAAGCCTCGGTCAGCTCCAGTAATTTACATAAATTAGTGCCACTCACCGCGCACTTAGTTACCGAGAATGGTCAAGAAGAAATCCCCGCTAAAAAATTACGTTTAAATGACGTCATTCTAGTAAAACCTGGGGAAATTGTTGCCGCTGATGGCGTGGTGATTGAAGGCCACACTAGCATCAATGAAGCTATGCTCACTGGCGAGCAAATGCCTATTGAAAAACT
Organism: Shewanella sp. MF08487; assembly: GCF_050848685.1. Taxonomy (NCBI): domain Bacteria; kingdom Pseudomonadati; phylum Pseudomonadota; class Gammaproteobacteria; order Alteromonadales; family Shewanellaceae; genus Shewanella; species Shewanella sp. MF08487. The sequence continues at coordinate 44,718 of NZ_JBOZPB010000029.1, read as the reverse complement.
ACGAGATAGTCAGGTATACGCTGGCACCATCAACGTTGACCAACCAATTAAAGTTAAAATTACCGCATTAGGGCAAGATCAACTCGTTGCCGAGATTATTAGACTGCAAGAGCTTGCATCCAATACCAAACCTGCGATTGCCCTATTAGCCGATAAATTATCGCGCTATTTCTCAGGCACAATTCTTACCATCGCAGCAATAACGTATTTGGTTTGGCATCAAATTGCGCCAGAAGATGCTTTTTGGGTGACACTGTCAGTATTGGTTGCCACTTGTCCTTGCGCCTTAGCCTTAGCGACACCGACTGCAGTCACCTGCGCGACCGCTATTTTTACCCGCCTTGGGATCATTACCCGTAAAGCTGGGGTATTTGAAAAACTGCCACTGATTAAACATGTGGTCTTTGATAAAACAGGCACCCTCACCTGTGGCACGCTCTCTATTGGGCAAATACAGTGCATGGCCGATTTAACAAAGACGCAGGCCTTAGCCATTGCCGCAGCACTTGAGGCTGGCTCTCGTCATCCGATTGCGGCGGCATTTGCTGAGTTTGCCGATAATGCGCAGGTTGCTGAACATGTTCACCATGAAGTGGGTTTTGGCGTGCGAGGCAGTATCGATGGGACTGAATACTTAATTGGTAACGCCTTATTTACTGGCGCCAGTGTTGATCCTCTCGACCCGACACAAAAAATCTGGTTAGCACGCTCAGGTAATGAACAACTTGAAGTACTGGCGAGCTTTGACATTAAAGATAATATCCGCCAAGACAGTAAAGCCACGGTTGAAATATTAAAACAACAAGGTTGCCGTATAAGTATTGCCAGCGGTGATAATTCTGGTCATGTACATCAGCTAGCAAAAGAACTGGGGATTGAAGATGTGCATAGCGGGTTAACACCTGCGGGTAAACTTGCCCTAGTGACCCAATTACAACAACACACTCGTGTGGCCATGTTTGGTGATGGGATCAACGATGCGCCAGTGCTGGCGGGGGCTGACTTATCCGTCGCAATGGGGAGTGGTAGTGCCATTGCTAAAAACAGTGCCGATCTGATTTTACTAGGCGATCATCTATCCCGTTTCACCCAAGCCGTCGCCATTGCAAAATTGACTACGCAGATTATTAAGCAAAATTTGGCTTGGGCACTGGGTTACAATGCGCTTATTTTACCCTTAGCCGTAACAGGCCATGTGGTACCTTATATCGCTGCGATTGGTATGTCGGCAAGCTCTTTGATTGTGGTCGCTAATAGCCTGAGATTATTGCGCGTCAAAGTGTAAGTATCATAAAACGTTTAACCAAAAGAGTAAGAGGCCATTATGGAAATTATTTATGTGCTTATCCCCATTGCCATGATCTTTGTTGCTATCGCCATTATGGTATTTTTTTGGGCGGTGAAATCTGAACAATTTGACGATCTTGACCGCCAAAGTGTTTCTATCTTGTTTGATGAAAACGTCGACAAACCAGGCCATACACCTGTAACGCCGTTAGCAACTCAACTTGATGACAATGCAACGCAGCAAGCAATAAAAGATCAGCAAAAAGGCATGCCACTGTGATTGAGTACAATGTAACTGGCGCCTTTTTAGTCGGTCTGATGGGCGCAGCGCATTGCTTTGGCATGTGTGGCGGTTTAGTTGGCGCGTTCTCAGCCCAAATACCTCATCGTAAATCAGGTAATTTGTTGGCACATCAACTCAATTATTTGCTGAGTTATAATATTGGCCGTATTTTAAGCTACACCTTGGCAGGCGCTTTCGTTGGCGCATCGTCGGCAGCATTGGGGCATTTATTCGAGCTCGACACCTATCTTATTGTTCTGCGTATTATTGCGGGGCTGATGATGATAGCTACTGGCTTATATATCGCCAAAATTTGGGTTGGTATTGTACAGATTGAACGAGTAGGACAATGGCTATGGCAATATTTAAAGCCAATTGCCCAACGCCTTGTCCCCATCAACAACCTTCGTCAAGCCGTAATGGCTGGATTTGTTTGGGGCTGGCTTCCCTGTGGTTTAGTCTACAGCACCTTAACTTGGTCGGTGGCTTCTGGCTCTGCCAGCCAAGGAGCCTTGATTATGTTGGCCTTTGGTGTAGGCACCTTACCGGCCCTATTAAGCGCGGGCGTAGCAGCAAAACGGCTCGCCACATGGGTACAACAGAAAACCGTTAGGTTATTGAGCGGCTTACTGTTAATAGCCTTTGGTGGTCAAACTTTATATATTGCCCTCGCACAGCTGAACTAGCCCAAATGAGTGAATTGGTTTACCATGGTTGCAGTGCAAAAACTTGAGAATCAACATGACAATTGAACAAAATAAAAATCGTCGTCCTGCCGCTAGCGGATGCACAATCCATTGTCACGATTGTAGTATGGGTACTCTATGTATTCCCTTTACCCTAAATGCCAGTGAGCTAGATCAGCTCGATGATATTATTGAGCGTAAAAAGCCGATTCAAAAAGGTGAACAAATTTTTAAATCAGGCGATGTATTGAAATCGCTGTTCGCTATCCGCTCTGGCACCATCAAAAGTTATACGATTACCGAGCAAGGCGATGAACAAATTACCGGCTTCCACCTTGCTGGTGATGTGATTGGCTTTGACGGGATCCACGCACAGTTGCATCAAAGTTTTGCACAAGCACTTGAAACGTCGATGGTTTGTGAAATCCCTTACAATATCCTTGATGAACTTTCAGGCACTATGCCTAAATTACGCCAACAGATCATGCGTCTGATGAGTAATGAAATCATGAGCGATCAAGAAATGATTTTGTTATTGAGTAAGAAAAATGCCGAAGAACGCTTAGCAGCATTTATCAGCAACCTCGCTAATCGCTTTGGTAGCCGTGGTTTTTCCCATAAAGAATTCCGACTAACGATGACCCGCGGTGATATCGGCAACTATCTTGGTTTAACCGTCGAGACTATCAGCCGGTTACTTGGCCGTTTCCAAAAATCAGGCTTAATTGAAGTTAATGGTAAATATATAACCATTCTCGATACGTTAGAACTCAATCAATTGGCAGGACATTCAAGAATCGCTCGATAGCGGATTATTCACCCATCATTGATGACCCAATAATTCAGTTGTAAATAGATAGGCTAAACAAAAAATAGTGTCAATCGCGATATTTAAATGAGTTTGGAACCAATTTGATCTAAAACAATACCGCTAATCGCCAAAGGCTCATGATGGTATTGAGCCTATGACTAAAGGAACGTGCCATGAAGGATTATCAAAAAATACTGGTTGTGGTTGACCCTACCACTGAAGATCAAGTTGCTCTTGCAAGAGCAATAACTTTAGCGAGTAAAAGTAACGCTCAAGTCACTGTGTTTCTTTCTATTTTCGACTTCTCTTACGAAATGACATCTATTTTGTCAAATCAAGAGCGTGAATCTATGCGCCAAGGTGTTATAGACCAACGCTTAGCTTGGATTAAAGATTTACTTACCGCTTACGCTCATCTGCAACTCAATATCGATACCCAGGTGATTTGGCATAATCGTCCCTTCGAAAGTATTATTAATCATGCAATTGCAGGCAAGTACGATTTAATTGTCAAAGGCACCCATGCCCACGATAAACTCAAAGCAGTGATCTTTACACCAACCGATTGGCATTTAATGCGCAAAGCCCCTGTACCAGTGTTAATGGTGAAAGCCCACGACTGGCCAGCAACGGGAAAAATCCTCTGTGCTGTCAATGTGGCAACTGAAGATAGCGATCATCAAATGCTTAACGGTAAAATCATTGAGCATGCTAAAGATTTAGCCGTTAAATTTTCCGCTGAAGTACATTTAGTCAATGGCTACCCCGGCACCCCGGTTAATCTAGCCATTGAATTACCGGATTTTGATGCTCAATCCTATAATGAAACTATTCGTACGCAACATGAGCAACGCGTAAGCTACCTTGCAAACGCCTATGGTATTGACCCCAATCATTGCCATGTTAAAGAAGGTTTACCAGAGGATGTTATCCCTGAGCTTGCCGAGCAACTCGACGCTGAACTAGTGATCTTAGGAACGGTTGGCCGTACAGGATTTTCAGCCGCGCTTATTGGTAATACCGCCGAACATGTTATAGATAGTATTAACTGCGATTTACTCGCCATTAAACCGGACGGCTATAAATCACCGTTAGAAGAAACCTAAGCAGTACAATGCTCTTTACCACAGCTAAGATAGCTGGAATAATACGCGCCCTGAAACTGTGTTACTGGGCGCTTTTTTATGTTTGAAGCTATGTCTGAAACTGCGGCAAATCCAATGTCTGAAGAATTATCAAAAAAAAATACCACCCGTTTAAATAAATTACAAAAACGCTTACGCCGTGAAGTGGGTAATGCTATCGCCGATTATAATATGATTGAAGATGGCGATAAGATCATGTGCTGCCTCAGTGGTGGTAAAGACAGCTATGCGATGCTCGATATTTTGATGAATTTACAGCAACGTGCGCCCATTCAGTTTGAAATTATCGCGGTCAATCTAGATCAGAAGCAACCCGGTTTTCCCGAGCATGTACTACCCGCCTATCTAGATCAACTCAACGTGCCTTATCATATACTTGAAAAGGATACTTACTCGATAGTTAAAGACAAAATCCCAGAAGGTAAAACGACCTGTTCACTGTGCTCTCGTCTGCGCCGTGGCACTCTTTATAGTTTTGCCCAGCGTATCGGCGCGACTAAAATCGCTCTTGGCCACCACAGAGACGATATTATTGAGACCCTGTTCTTGAATATGTTTTTTGGCGGCAGGATGAAAGCTATGCCAGCTAAGTTACTGTCTGATGATGGTGCTAATGTGGTGATCCGCCCCTTAGCTTATTGCCGTGAGAAAGATCTTGAAGAATATGCCAGTTTAAAAGAGTTTCCGATCATTCCATGTAACTTGTGTGGCTCACAGGAAAACTTAAAGCGCGCAGCAGTCAAAGATATGCTCAACCAGTGGGATAGGCAGTATCCTGGACGTATTGAAACCATTTTTACTGCGATGCAAAATACAGCTCCCTCGCAAGGTGTTGATCGTGAACAGTTTGATTTTGTCTCGTTAAAACGGGACCCTGATGCACCTATGCGTGGTGATGTGGCTGCTGAGGCTAATTTACCCGCCTTCGACTTCATTGATATTATTGAAAATGGGCATATTAATTTAGATGCCACCAAACGTATTGAGATTGTGCAAACTTATAAGGCCTAGCGCATACCTAAGTAAGCCAAAAAACTAAGTTTGTGCCCATCAAAGAGATCAAAAATCCCACTGTGAGTGGGCTTTTTGATCGGCATCTTAATTTAAGCAATGCTGCCTTATTTTTTAAAGCACTTATTTGACCCAAGGGCTCAACACCAAAGGTGGCAAGCTAAAACGTAATGATGTGATGTTTTCGAGCTCGCTGGCCGCTAATTTAAAGCTGCCTGTAACTATTTGCTCGCGGTCATCAATATGAACGGTCACGGATTGCTCGGGTGTAAACTCAAAGTTTAATCCTGCTATGGGCTCCCTAAAATAGCGCATTGGAAAGCCTTGCATTGCACTCAGTAGTGCATCCATTTCAGTGTTAATTTGCTGCAAACGGTGATTGTCGTATTGTATTAATGTCTGTTTTGCTCTCACTTGCATCGCAATTGCGCACCCTTCTGCACTACCAGCAAAATTAAGATTAATTAAGGTCCGCTCATTTTTTAACTCATCATCTAATGGTATAAATAACCGTTGAGCATCCGTATACGTTAATGGCGTTGAAGTTTTTTCATTGGAAATAGTTCCACTTTGGATCACACAGTTTTTTTGTTTAGGGACGCTAAAAGCCACTTCAACAAGCTGGTAGTTGCCTTTATTGACCTGTTTTAATCGGTCATAAAAACCTTTATATTCAAGAGATATAGTTTCAGCGCTCGCACTACTGGCCAATAAACACAAACAACCTAACCACCATTTTTTATACATCAACATTCACCAAATATTTTTCGTTATGACGTAACATATCCAGAAGCTCATCAATATAAGCATCTTGTCTTTCTGAATAATTCACTAAACCGTAAATCAATTGATCCGCCTTAAGCTCTAGCTCCTGTGAGCGTAAATCAGCACGTATTGAGCGAAGCAACGTATAGGCAGTGTTCGAGTTAAGGTTACGCATATAAGAAGACACTGACTCATCAACTGAAGTAAACACTTTCACTTCATGCGACTTACCCGAACCTCGCGAGGATGGCACTATGCCGCAACCCGACGTAAAGCACCATTCTCCAAAAAAGTTAAAACCTTCACGGGCAAAACGAGAACTGCCCCAACCAGACTCATTTGCCGCTTGGATTAGCACCATAGATTCCGGCACGATATCCACGCGTTTTAATAAACTGTTTAAGGATTTAGCATCTATATTTCGTGCTGCATATTGATACTTGTCAAATAACTCATTGAGTAGCCCACGTTGGCTCTCAGATAAACTCTTGTCGTTATCGATTAAGGTGAGCATCTCATTGATAAAGTCACGTTCCATCAAGATAATCGCATTTTGCTGCTGAACAATGGGACGCAAAAAATCAAAAAAGGCTTTCTTTTTTTCAACGATATCATTAACCGTTGAAAAGTCAGGAACTTGAGTAACAGGATCGACCGCGTTAACAAATCGAGTCGCAAGATGTGATGCATCATTAGTCGTTGGGATAATCCACACTCTCAATGAAAAAATGGCGACGATGACCATGGCTAATGCCAATGTAAACGAACCAATTCTACCTATTTTCAATAGTTCACCTTTGGTTTAATGCCCTTACAGGCAAAATAAAGTGCGGATTATAAGCTATTTGTTAGATTTAACGAAATTTGCCTGAAATCAGGGGAGTAAATTCAGGTACAATATCCGCCGGAAACGACATCAATCAGTTGAACTGGATCCGTTCTCCACTTTTTCAGTACAATGTTTGACTGAGCTTTTATTCTAAGGTTCCGCTATTTCCATCATGTATGACAACATTTGGTCATCTATCGCCGCGCTTAACGCGCTATTTAGGGATAACAATGATCTTATCGGGTATTCAGGAAGGATAAACCCAGATGCAGTATTTGATGTTAAATCAATTTAAACATGTCGTCGCCATCGGCGGAGGCCATGGTTTAGGCCGAGTATTATCTTCTCTCGATTTTTTAGGTAACCGCCTAACTGGGATTGTCGCTACCACAGATAATGGCGGTTCGACAGGTAGGCTTCGGGCTGAACAAGATTGTATTGCATGGGGTGATTTACGTAATTGTTTATCCCATCTTGCTTATCGACCTTCGGTTGGCTCACAGCTTTTTGAATACCGTTTTCAGGGGCAAACTGAACTCAGTGGTCATAATCTGGGAAATTTAATGTTACTGGCATTAGATCAACTCTGTGTGCGTCCATTAGAAGCGGTTAATCTTATCCGTAACTTACTCAAGATCGAGACTCAGCTTATCCCTATGTCCGAGCAACCGACTCACTTAGTTGCCCTTCGAGCCTCTGGCAGTAAAGTGTTTGGTGAGACCAATGTCGATAGCATGGATGAAGCGCCCATAGCCTTGTGCCTTGAGCCCCAAGTCGATGCAACCGTTGAGGCCTGTGAGGCTGTACGTCATGCCGATTTAATTATTTTAGGCCCAGGAAGCTTTTTAACCAGTATCATGCCGCCACTCTTACTGCCTAAGTTCGCCAAAAGTTTAGCGGCAACAAAAGCACAAGTCATTTTTATCGATAACCTTGCCGAAGAAACCTCTCCTGCGGGTCAATTTAGCATTGAACAACGTATTGCTTGGTGCCATCAAGTGATCGGCAAACCGGTGATCAGTAAAGTGTTACGCCATGGCGAACAAATACGTTTAGACTCACTGATCAACTACTTTCCGTTAAAAAATCGTCATAATCCCAATTTGCATGATCGGGCGAATTTGTTAGATGCATTAAGCACCCTGCTGCAGATCAAACCAGAATTCACACTTCAACCACTCGCTTGCTAATCCTTTTAGTGTATAGCGGTGAATAATTGAATCAAAACAATAAAGGACAGCCAATGCTGTCCTTTATGTTTATTAAGCGAAAAGGAATGATCCCTTTAGCTTAAATTTATAAAACTATCAATCTTATAGCACTTTCGCTATGGCTTTGCAGATCGCAGGCATATTGGTCTTTGTCATTCCAGCCACGCTAATACGGCCAGAACCCACAATGTAAACACCAAACTCATCTTTCAAACGTGCCACTTGGGCTTTGTTTAAACCCGAAAAACTAAACATACCATTTTGGCGGGAAATAAAACTAAAGTCCTGTGTCACGCCTTCTGCTTTCAAACTATCAACGAACAGTGTACGCATTTCAGCTATACGCTCACGCATTTCAGTCACTTCCTGCACCCACATTGCTTTAAGTGCTGTATCGCCCAAAATGGTGCTAACGATCAGCGCACCGTGGGCTGGCGGATTAGAATAGTTAGCACGTATGGTACGCTTCACTTGGCTAAATGCACGTACTGCGGCATCAGTATCTTCTGCCACGACGGTCACTGCACCGATACGTTCATTATACAAACCAAAGTTTTTAGAAAAAGAGTTCGCAATCAACAATTCAGGCACCTTAGCGGCAACTAAACGCAAACCTGCAGCATCTTCTTCAATTCCTGTACCAAAGCCTTGATAAGCAAAATCAAACAGTGGTACCAGTTTCTTATCGGCGCACAATTGGGCTACGAGTTCCCATTGCGCTAAGGTCAAGTCGATACCCGTTGGGTTATGGCAGCAACCATGTAATAGCACGATATCGCCCACATTCGCACTAGACAGATCCGTCATCATGGTATCGAAATCAATATCATGAGCCTCTGCTTTATAATAGCCGTACTCTTTTACCGTTAAGCCTGCCGTTTCAAAAATATTTTGATGGTTAGCCCACGTTGGGTTACTTACCCAAATGGTATGTGAATCGGTATTACGCAGTAAAAACTCAGCGGCAATACGTAATGCACCAGTGCCACCAGGAGCTTGCGCTGTGGCTGCACGGCCAGAAGATATCAACTGACTGCCCTTACCAAATAACAGTGTTTGTACCGCATGGTTATAAGCTTGAACGCCTTCAATACCTAAGTAGTTTTTAGTTTTCTCTTGCTCAAGCAATATGGCTTCTGCTTTTTTCACTGATGCAAGTACAGGAGTCTGGCCGGCCTCATTCTTATAAATACCCACACCTAGATTTACTTTATCTTGGCGTGGATCCGCTTTAAATGTATCGGTTAAACCAAGAATCGGATCGGCGGGTGCAAGTACAACTTCAGAGAAAATCATGACAACTTATCCTCAATGTTCACGTGTAGGGGAAATTTCGAGTTATTTATATCACTGTCTTACTAGGTGTAATAGACCCGAAGACTGCTTAGTTTAGAAATGATTATGCTATCAAAGATTAATCAATAAAATTTAAATATTATTGATTAATTGTAAACAAAAAACCGTTTTTTTTAAGATAATGTATTTGCAAAATCTAGATCACACTTTTATTATTCAATTTGTTGTAAAGATGATAAAAGCTAGCCATAAATAAGGCGACAAGCGAGATTATCTCAACATTGGCAACGCAGTGTTGAATTCATACATTAAAAATCCTAAAGCAAAAAAGCCCTGACTATTGTCAGGGCTTTTCTGTTTTGGTACCCGAGGCCAGACTTGAACTGGCACGCTGTTACCAGCGAGGGATTTTAAATCCCTTGTGTCTACCGATTCCACCACTCGGGCAAACTCTTTACATTAACAACTGGAATCATGTCATTAACGTTTTATCTTGGAGGCGCGACCCGGAGTCGAACCGAGATCGGCGGATTTGCAATCCGCAGCATAGCCATTCTGCCATCGCGCCCAAATTACCAAATTGATTAGAATTTGGAGCGACATATCGGGTTCGAACCGATGACCTATACCTTGGCAAGGTATCGCTCTACCAACTGAGCTAATGTCGCTTATTACTGCGCTATGTCATCGGAACTCATGCTAGGCACGCTTTCCCTTGACTGCGGATTGGCATTCTACCGATTTAGACCCCAGAGTCAATCAACAATTTTTAAAAAATGATCTAAGCCGCATCGTTTGCCCAATAAACCGTCATAACTGCACTAAATTGATGTTTCACTAATCTATTTCGGGATTCATTGTAGAGATGATTGCCAATACTGCTAATGATCAAACCCTATAGATAAACAGTCGTTCATGCAAAGATTGCAGCCAGAGCAATACAATGCCGAAATAGAGAACAACAAAAGCGCCCTTTTTACCGGGCGCTTATTTGGAAAGCAGTTAAAGCTCTTAATGGCTCAAAAGACTTACGCAGGTAATGACAGCGTCGTTAAACCCAGCATAGTTTGCATTACGCCCACAACTTGGCAGCTGTAGCCAAACTCGTTGTCGTACCAGACATAAAGAATGGCACGCTTACCTTCTGCGATAGTCGCTTGCGAATCAACCACACCCGCATAGCGAGAACCAACCAAATCGCTCGATACAATCTCAGTAGAGTCTGTGTAATCAATTTGATTTTGTAGCGGTGATTGTAACGCCGTATCTTTCAGATACTCGTTAAGCTCATCTTTACTGGTTTCAGCATTCAGGTTCATGCTGATGATCGCCATAGAGACGTTAGGCGTAGGCACGCGAATCGCGTTACCCGTTAACTTACCGGCTAGCTCTGGCAACGCTTTAGCGACAGCTTTTGCGGCGCCAGTTTCCGTAATGACCATGTTTAATGGTGCGCTACGACCACGACGATCGGCAGTATGATAGTTATCAATCAAGTTTTGATCGTTGGTATAGGAGTGAATAGTCTCAACGTGACCATTCTCTATACCATATTTATCATTGACGGCTTTTAATACCGGCGTAATTGCGTTGGTCGTACAGCTTGCCGCAGAAACGATAATGTCTTCTGGGGTAATGTCGCCTTCATTCACACCGTAGACGATATTCTTGATTGCGCCTTTTGCAGGAGCTGTCAACAACACTTTGCTGGCACCAGGGCTCTTAAGATGTAAACCAAGACCCGCTTCATCTTTCCAAATACCGGTATTATCAACAACGAGGGCATCGCTGATATCGTATTTAGTGTAATCCACTTCATCAGGCGAATTCGCGTAAATCACTTGGATATACGTACCGTTGGCGATGATGGCATTGTTCTCTTCGTCAACTTCCACAGAACCATTGAATGGACCATGGACAGAGTCTCGACGTAATAAACTAGCACGTTTCTCTAAATCACCCTTTTTACCGCCACGTAACACGATAGCGCGTAATCTTAACTTGTTGCTGCGACCAGTGCGTTCAATTAGCAAACGCGCTAATAAACGTCCAATACGGCCAAAGCCATAAAGCACGACATCACGAGGCGCAACATCATCGGCATGGTCAATGGCATCGGCCAATTCTTTGGCCATATAGCTTTCAATTTCGCTGACATCGGTATGATCGCGCCAGTAATTAACGGCTAATTTACCAATATCAACTCTGCATTGTTTAACTGCAAGCTTGCTCAGCGCCTGAACAAAAGGAAAACTCTCGCGTAAACGTAATTTCTCACCAACATGACGACGGACTAAACGGTGCGCTTTAATGATTTCAATCGTAGAAGCATTGAGTAACGGCTTGCCATAAATCATGACTTCGACGCCTTGATTACGGTACAACTTGCCTAACAAAGGTTGCATTGCCTCTGCCATTTCAAAACGTTCTTGCCAACTTTGTAGGTGTTTATCAGCGCTCATTTATAGATCCTTTATCTCACTTTTCAATAAAATGTACTGAAAGGTTTGAGTAACATGACGAAAAGACCAATAATCTAATGCGGGTTTTAGGGAAAACCCTGTTTTGGTCGGCGCCATTGTAATGAAAGTCGCGCGTGGTTTCCAGCAAGATGTTTCCTGTAAATCTGTAATTTTATTAGAGAAAATCACCATCCGGAGTCAGTTTTGAGACAGAATCTAGTAATAATTACATCATTTAGCCTAGGGATGAGCTTTTTAGGTCTTATCGGTTGTGATAATGGTCGAAACATCCGGTCTATTTGTAACAATAATCCTGAAATTTGTGCCGATTTGCACAAAGATAGTTGGTGTTTAGCTGAAAAAACTAAAATTATCCAAAACCGTTACGCAGTAAAAGACAGCGAAATAACCACAGGGAAACAACTCTATATACAATTAACCAACCTTGAGGACTACAGTCGCTGTATCGAACTCGCATCAGGTGTGCAACATATCATCCACACAGAACGAACTGCAGACCGAGCCAGAGCGTTCAGATTAAGCACTGAAAATTTAAGTGTGTTACAAGAGCAAACCCGTGAGCGCCAAGATCCTTTTATGTCTTACTATCAATGGACACGTTTTGGTGATACTGACGCGTTAAATCGTTTTTTAGAACTTGAGAATACTGGTGAGGTAAGCGATCCGTTTCTACTTGCACAAGTGGCAACTTACTACAGCAATCGCAATGCCATTAAAGCGCAACAACTCTACCTTAAAGTGTTTGCAGAAATCCCATTTGATGATTTTGATGTTAACTGGCTACTTGGACTCGCTTCGACTTATCGTAAAACACAGCAATTTGATAAAGCCTACATGTTAACGAAAGCGAATTTACTACTTACGCAACAGAAGTATTCAGAGCAAAAGATGCTAGCCTTACTTGGTGGTAATAAGTTACTCGCGGCAGAATTAGATTTAAAAGCTCAAACGCTGATCGATTCTCTTGAAGATGCCAGCTATCCACTTAGCTTAGTAAAAATATGGCTTGAGTCTCAAGCTGTTGCAGCAGATATAAAATCCGAAACCTTACCCGTCCACTCCGACGAGAAATAAGCAAAACGACGATGGCAAAATGTTTGCCATCTTGTAATTTTTTACCCGATTAATGCGTAAAAAATAGTAATTACGCGATCAATGTAAAAAAAAGCCGAATTTGTTAAGCAATATAACGGTAAAACACCGATTTAACTTGACGATAGCTGTCAGTTTGGTAATTTTACTACCAGTTGAATTTTATAATCACCAGAGGGATATGAGATGACTATCCGTGTCGCAATAAATGGCTATGGCCGTATCGGTAGAAACGTTTTACGCGCCTTGTACGAAAGCGAAAAAGCTTATCCAATCAAGATCGTCGCAATTAATGATTTAGGCGATGCTTCCATCAATGCTCACTTGACTAAATACGATTCTGTTCATGGTCGTTTTAATGCCAAGGTTGATCATGATGATGAAGCTATTTATGTGAATGGCGATAAGATCCTCACCTTCCAAGAACGCGATCCTGCAAAACTGCCTTGGGCTGAGTTACAAGTTGACGTGGTTTTTGAATGTACAGGTATCTTCACGTCGAAAGAAACCGTTCAACCACATTTAACTGCTGGCGCGAAGAAAGTGATTATTTCTGCTCCTGGTAAAAACGTTGATGCCACTGTTGTTTACGGTGTAAACAATGACGTATTGACCTCAAGCATGACAGTAATTTCCAATGCTTCTTGTACAACTAACTGTTTAGCGCCTTTTGCTAAGCCGTTAAATGACGAGATAGGTATTGAATCAGGTTTGATGACGACTATTCACGCTTATACCAACGATCAACGTTTATCTGACGTGTACCACACAGATTTACGCCGTGCCCGCGCTGCAGCGCTGTCGATGATCCCGACTAAAACTGGCGCTGCTGCTGCTGTTGGTTTAGTTGTACCTGAATTGCAAGGTAAGTTCGATGGTTTAGCGGTTCGTGTTCCTACCGTTAACGTATCACTGGTGGATTTATCTTTCATCGCTGCCCGTGAGACTACGGTTGAAGAAGTGAATGCCATTATCGAACGTGCTGCCAGCATTGCGCCATTAAGCGAAGTGTTAGCGGTAAACAAAGAACCATTAGTGTCTATCGACTTTAACCACAATGCGTTCTCTTCAAACTTTGACGCCACTCAAACCCGTGTGAACGGCCGTTTAGTGAAAGTGATGTCTTGGTATGATAACGAGTGGGGATTCAGTAACCGTATGTTAGATAACGCGGTTGCACTGATGAACGCCAAGTAATTAAACGCAAAATCATCTAGCTTTTAGATTCCGCGTTACTCAATCAAGCCTCGCATTTGCGGGGCTTTTTATTTCCTTAAATTCAATTAAACAACAGCCATAAAAAATCCCTACTCAATGGCAGGGATTTTTATGTCACTGGAGAACAGCTAAAGAACGGGCTTAGCCATGCTTAGGCATTACCCTTCACTTTCATATTCAGTGTCTTGGCAAAATCCAGCATACGCGTCAGCGGAATAAGCGCTTTGACTCTTAAGTCTTCATCCACAAAAATCTCATGGGGGGTTTTATCGGTGTCGGCAAGTGATGCTTCAATCGCCTGTAGACCGTTCATCGCCATCCAAGGACAGTGGGCGCAGCTCTTACAGGTTGCGCCATTTCCGCCCGTTGGCGCTTCGATTAAGATTTTACCTGGCGCCGCCTGCTGCATTTTATAGAAGATGCCGCGATCGGTTGCCACGATAAAACGCTCATTCGGCATTGTCTGTGCCGCTTTGATCAGCTGACTGGTCGAGCCAACGGCATCGGCCATCGCCACCACACTGGCTGGTGACTCAGGGTGCACAAGGATAGCCGCATCTGGGTAAACGCTTTGCATATCGCGCAGCGCGTTCGATTTAAACTCGTCGTGAACGATACAATCGCCCTGCCACATCAACATTTCGGCGCCCGTCTGCTTGGCAATATAACTACCTAAATGACGGTCTGGTCCCCAAATGATCTTTTTACCTTCGCTGTCTAAGTGCTCAACGATTTCAAGGGCAATACTGGAGGTCACCACCCAATCAGCGCGCGCTTTAACCGCAGCCGAAGTATTGGCGTAAACCACCACAGTATGATCCGGGTGCGCATCGCAGAAAGCGCTGAACTTATCAATAGGACAACCTAAGTCCAAAGAGCACGTGGCCTCTAAGGTCGGCATTAAAATGGTTTTTTCTGGGCTTAAAATTTTAGCGGTTTCACCCATAAACTTAACCCCTGCTACGATTAACGTTTTTGCAGGGTGATCGCGGCCGAAACGCGCCATTTCTAAGGAATCAGAAACACAGCCGCCGGTTTCTTCGGCAAGGGCTTGAATTTCAGGATCGGTATAATAGTGGGCAACCAGAACGGCATTCTTTTCAATGAGCAGTTGCTTGATACGCGCCTTATAGTCGGCTTTTTCAATATCAGACAAAGGAACAGGCTTAGGCGGAAACGGGTAATCAATAGTTTCTATGCTGGGGATAAACTGACTCATAACACATCCATTAGGATAACTACGTTCGCGAATTATACGTAATCGGAATCAAAAGATTAACCCATTTATGCAATGCAAATTAAAAAGGACGCTTTAAAGCGTCCTTTTGTGTCAAATCTGCGTGCCAGTCGCTTAACGCATCGCTAATAACATCTCTTGAGGGTACTCAAGATACTGTTTCCACAAATTACAGAAGCGTGCAATAGTGCCGCCATCAATAACTCGGTGGTCGCCAGACCAGCTCACTTGCATGATTTGGCGGGCTTCGACTTCTCCTTTCGCGTTAAAACGCGGCAAGGTTTGCAACTTACCTAAGGCAACAATCGCCACCTCAGGTTTGTTGATAATAGGCGTTGCCACTGTGCCACCTAAGGCGCCAATGTTAGAGATAGATATAGTGCCATCTTTCAGATCTGCTGGCGCCACACGGCCACTGCGGGCTGCTTGGGTCAGGCGGGTGATTTCTGCCGCCACTTCTAAAATGCTCTTGTCCTGCACATCTTTGATGTTGGGCACCAAGAGACCGACTTTAGAATCCACCGCCATGCCGATATTGTGACGTGCCTTGTAAGTTAGTTCAGTGCAATCAGCATTCACTTGACTGTTCATCACAGGGTACTGACTTAACGCGAGCGACATCGACTTCATGAAGAAAGGCATCATGGTCAGCTTCACTTCATCGGACGAATACTTCACTTTCATGCTTTCACGCAGTGCAACTAAGTCTGTTAAATCAAACTCTTCGCAATAGGTGAAGTGCGGAATGCTCGACACTGATTCCACCATCATGCGTGCCATCACAGCTTTTACGCCGCGAATCGGCTCAACCGTGTCAGCGCGTTGAGTCACTGTCGATGTTGGGACTTGAGTTTGAGATGCCTGAGCTGGCGCCTCTTTCACCTGAGCCACACTTGGAGCAGAAGCATTGCTCGCGCCTTGTTGGAAGCGAGCGATGTCTTCCTTATACACACGGCCATGCTTTCCTGTGCCAGGTACTCGGCTCAAATCGATATCTAACGACCGCGCCATACGACGAACCGCCGGGCTGGCTAAGGCTTTACCTTGGCGAGCAGGTTCTGCACTCACAATCTGCGCTGCTGGTGCCGCATTGGCCACAGTATCAGTGTTTGTTGTCGCCGCAGGTGCAGAAGTCACCTGTTCAACTTCAATGGCAAATAAAGGCGCATGTACTTTAGCTAGCTGACCTTTGCGATAATGCAGTTTGGCAATTTTACCCGCTTTAATGGCAGGAATTTGCACCAGCGCTTTATCTGTCATCACGTCGGCAATCGGTTGATCTTCCTCAACCCAATCACCTTCACTCACCAACCATTCGACTAGCTCACATTCAACTATGCCTTCGCCTATATCTGGTAGCAAGAATTCTTCAATGCTGACAGACGAACTGGATGACGTGGTCGCGTTCGTGACTGCCACTGGCTCAGCAGCTTTTGCGACTGTCGCAGCTGCAGCAGGTTCAGCCGTAACAGATTCGCCCGCGATTTCAACTGCACCTTCAATTTGTACGGCATAAAGCGGCGCATGCACTTTCGCAATATCGCCCTTGGCGTAATACAGCTTAGTGACTACGCCCGCAAAAGGCGCTGGGATTTGAACAAGTGCTTTGTCTGTCATCACATCGGCAATAGGTTGGTCTTCAACGACTGTGTCGCCTTCTTTGACCAGCCATTCAACCAACTCACACTCCACAACACCTTCGCCAATATCCGGCAAAATAAAATCTTTAATCATACCGGACTCCTAGAAGGTCACTGATGCTTTGATGGCTTCAAACGTTTTGAATGCATCTGGCATGTATTCTTTTTCATGAATGAGTGGGTACGGGGTATCTAAACCACAAACGCGGCTGATGGGTGACTCTAGATACAAGAAGCATTCTTGCTGAATCGTCGCCGCTATCTCACCAGCAAAACCACCGGTTAATGGCGCTTCATGGTTAACCAGTAAACGTCCGGTCTTTTTGACTGAATCGGCAACGGTATCGATATCCCAGGGTGACAAGGTGCGTAAATCGATAACTTCACAGGAGATCCCTTCTTTAGCGGCCATATCGGCGGCTTTTTCAAGGATTTCCATTTGCGCGCCCCACGCCACTAAGGTGATGTCTTTACCTTCGCGAACCACTTCAGCCTTACCCAGTTCAATTTCATAATCGCCCGCGGGCACTTCGCCAACCGATGCACGATATAAACGCTTAGGCTCAAAGAAGATCACCGGGTTTTTGTCACGGATTGACGCCAGCAGCAGGCCTTTGGCTTGCTCTGGGTTGCGTGGCACTACCACTTTTAATCCAGGTGTCTGGGTAAAATAAGCTTCAGGTGATTGCGAGTGATAATGTCCGCCCGCGATACCGCCGCCATAGGGCGTACGGAACACTAATCCACCGACATCGAACTCATTACCGCTACGGTAACGGAACTTAGCCGACTCGTTGACGATTTGATCGAACGCCGGAAAGATATAATCGGCGAATTGGATTTCAGCCACAGCAGTCATGCCATTTGAGGCTAAACCATTGGCAAAACCGGCAATACCTTGCTCTGTCAGCGGGGTATTAAAGCAGCGATCGCGACCGAATTTTTCTTGAAGACCGGAAGTGGCGCGAAATACCCCACCAAAGTGACCCACATCTTCACCAAAAACTACCATGCGCTCATCGGCTTGCATGGCGATCGACAAGGCCTCATTGACGGCCTGTAACATATTCATTTCAGCCACGGCTTATAGTCTCCCTGCACTTTTTGGATAGGCTTGCGGATATTTTTTGATATGTTCTTTAAGATCGGCGAGTTGCTTTCTCAGCACTGGCGTCGGCTTGTCGTAAACATCTTCAATAATTTCATCCAGCATAGGCACAGGAATTTTTTCAGCCACTTTTACCGCAGCCAATACTTCTTCACGATATTTCTCATGCAGTTTCACATCATCAGCTTCAGCTAACCAACCTTTGTTGATAAGCCACAATTTGAAGCGTTTGACCGGATCGTGTTGCTGCCACTTGGCTTCTTCATCTTTCGAGCGATAACCAGAGGGATCGTCTGAAGAAGAGTGCGCGCCGAGACGGTAAGTCATGGCTTCAATCAGCACAGGCGCATTATGCTCAATCGCATAGGCGCGGGCTTGCTGAGTTGCGGCTAACACAGCCAGCATGTCATTACCGTCAACACGAATCGTGTGCATGCCATAACCGACACCGCGGCTGGCAATACCGTTACCGGCAAACTGCTCTTCGGTGGGCGTTGAAATGGCGTAGCCATTGTTACGACAGAAGAAAATCACTGGGCATTTCAGTACCGCGGCCATGTTTAGGCCAGCATGAAAATCCCCTTCCGATGCAGCGCCTTCGCCAAAATAACAAACCGCGACTTTGCGCTTACCTTGCATTTTTAAGCTGTAGCCCACACCCGTCGCCTGCGGGATTTGCGTGGCTAACGGTGAAGAAATCGTTTGATAATGCAATGCCGCACTGCCGTAATGGATTGGCATTTGTCGACCTTTACCAAGATCTTTCTCGTTACTGAACATCTGATTCATAAACTGTTCAGTGGTAAAGCCGCGATAACGCAGCGCCGCATGCTCGCGATATTGCGCGAGGATCACATCTTCTTGATCGAGTGCGGCCACACTGCCGACAATCGCCGCCTCTTCACCCGTGCAGGTCATATAAAAGCTGATGCGCCCTTGACGCTGGGCACCTAACATACGTTCATCGAGTACCCGAGTGAACACACAGGTATCATAAATTTTGGTAGCTAAGGTTTCATCTATAATAGGCAAAACCGCGGTTTCATAAGTGGTGCCATCGGCTTGTAGAATTCGAAGGATAGGAATGTGAAGCGATGCCTTATCCAAGAAGCCTACTCGGTGCACTGTATCAGTGTTGAGTGTTGCTTTGCTCATATTGTGCTCTTGTTATCTCGTGACGCGCCCAACGTGTTAGGTGCGCCTAATTTATACGAATATGCCCGACGAACATTACGTTAACGTAAACTACCTATCAACCATTGGCACAGTTCAAACTGCAAGTTATCCTTACCTTGCATGTATATAATGCTTTACAAGCCTAACGCACGTGCGCATTAACCGCCGGAATTAAACAAATCACAGTGCGATGACCAATGGGCACTTTCGCGTTAGGGAACACGATAGACTCAAATTCTTGCTCGACTTTAATTTCTTGCCCACCTTCCCGCGCTAATACAAAACCTTTAGGAAAAGATCTGAAGTTTTCGACATCGGTTGCGAAGGTAAATTCAAAATCATCGAAATGTTTATTGATGACGCGGCACACTTGGTACAAGTTAACCTTATCGGCATCAAATGCATCTAACTCCAACGGCTTAGCGGTGATTAAACGCATAAACATTTCATGGGTCGCGATAAAACGCGTCATGTCGTTCTGCCCCATGGGATACACTTTGCCAAGTTCAATGGTAAAGGCATCGGCGCTGTAGCATTCAGAGGAAAAATAGCTAAAGGTCGTGGTCGGTTCGTGGTGAAAAAGTACCGTATCGACACCGCTTGCTGCTAGAAACATGATTTGCTCACCACTAAAGGCGCGCCCTGGGCGATAGGGATAGATAGCGAACTTTTCATGCTTCGAGGCGCGCATCGCCGTGTGCAGATCATAATGAATGCGCTGACGACCATCGGCAACCGCGGTATAAAAACGGTCGATATAGGCTTCGAGTTTTTTGGCGCGCACTCGCTCAGGATTGACTAATCCCGGAGGATTGGAATGCTCACCACTAAAGAGACGATTCATGTTCTCATCGATAATCCGCGTGCCGTTATTAATCGCTAATGGATTACCAATCAGGAATAAAGTGCGCTGTTTAGCAATGATCTTTTGCTGTAAAAGCTGTGTAATTAAGCCATTACATAGCTCAATAGGCGCAGTTTCGTTACCGTGAACACCGCAGGATAGGACAATATCTTTACCTTCATTGTGGACTGGCTCAAAAACGATAACGCCGGTATCCCACACTTCAACTTGAGTATGTTCGCCTAACTTGAACGAAAACTTACCATCAAATGTGTGTGGATTGGCTAAGGTTAACGCTAAAAAATCCTTCGAATCTAACAGAGCTTGTAACACAGAATTCTCCTTATAATGGTGTGCTAAAGATAAATGCCCAACGGGATCCATTAAGCCCGTTTAATTTTTATCGTGATACGGTTTGAGTGAGGCAGGCATCTTTAAAAGCGCATCAATACTAACACAAGTATGAAAACCGTATCCTAGACATTCACGGCAAAAAAACGCTTGATTATAAAAGACAATAACAGCCAATACATTAGCTGAAGTCCAACCACTTGGGACTGGCAAAAACTAAAAATATTAAATTTAATCGCCCTACTTGCTTTTGATGAGCAGATTAATCACAATCTCAGCCATCTAGACATCTAATTGGTATTATCTATGGCATTAGCAACTTTTGGAGCCGGCTGTTTCTGGGGCGTTGAATATTTTTTTAGAAAAGTTGAAGGAGTACTAAACGCCACGAGTGGTTATATGGGCGGTAAAAACACGGCGACAACTTATGAAGAAGTCAAAAAAGGCAAAACTGGCCACGCTGAAGTGGTACAAGTGGAATTTGACCCTGCCCTGGTCAGTTATGAAGACTTGCTCGAGGTATTTTGGAAAAACCACAATCCAACTAGTCTGAACATGCAAGGCGGAGATATAGGCACTCAATATCGCAGCACGATTTTCTTCCATGACCGTGAACAAAAAGCGGCCGCAGAAGCCTCAAAGTTAGCTTTTGCCCGCTCGGGCCGTTGGGGATTACGCCATATCGTGACTGAAATTGTGCCATTGCAACAGTTCCATGTGGCTGAGGAATACCATCAAAATTACATCGATAAGAATAACTTACCGAGTTGTCATATCGAGTACTAAATACGGTCAAATCAGCATGAGATCAACTACTCACGGCTGAATTAGACACAAACAAAAACGCACTCAAATCTGAGTGCGTTTTTTATTTTGAGGCGTTAACTAAACCTACTACAGCATTAAGCGTTTAGCGCCTTATCAATTAACGCCTGCGCATCTTTGATGATATCGGCTAAATGTTGCTCGCTGATAAAACTCTCACCGTAGATCTTAAATAACGCTTCAGTGCCCGATGGACGCGCCGCAAACCACCCATTCGCCGTAGTGACTTTAATGCCACCAATCGCCGCATTATTGCCTGGCGCATGGGTTAACACGTTTTCGATTGTCTCACCTGCAAGCACAGTGGCATTTAAGGTGTCAGCATTCAGTAAGGCAAACTTAGCTTTGTTTTCAAGACTGATAGGACTATCGATACGCTTATAAAAGCTTTGGCCAAATTGCTTTACCAACTCTTGGTGACGCTGACCAGGGGTTTTACCTGTAACTGCAAGTATTTCAGCCGCCAGTAAACCCAGAATAAAACCATCTTTATCGGTACACCATGTTGTGCCATCGCGACGCAGAAATGCCGCGCCCGCGCTCTCTTCACCACCAAAAGCAATAGTGGCTTCGGCTAAACCGTCGACAAACCACTTAAAGCCCACTGGCACTTCGAGTAACTTTTTGCCATGGAAAGCACAGATTTTATCGATAAGCGCACTCGATACTAAGGTTTTACCTATGGCTAAGGTATCGCTCCAATCTGGTCTGTGTGTCAGTAAATAATCAATAGCGACCGCAAGATAATGATTCGGATCCATCAAGCCGGTACCTGGGCAAACTATGCCGTGACGGTCATAATCGGGATCATTACCAAGGCATAAATCAAAGGATTCTTTATGGGCTAGTAACCCTGCCATCGCATAGGGCGACGAGCAATCCATGCGGATTTTGCCGTCTTTATCTAATGGCATAAAGCTAAAACTTGGGTCCACTTTATCATTAACTAAGGTGATATCGAGCCCGTAGTACGCTGCAATCGGCGCCCAATAATGGATACCTGAGCCGCCAAGCGGGTCAACGCCAATGCGTATTTTAGCTTTGGCAATCGCCTGCATATCGATAACGTTTTCTAAGTCGGCCACATACGGGCTAACTAAATCAATGGCTTTTACATAACCAGAGGTCAGTGCATCGGCATAGGTTAATTTATGTATACCTACTAACTGCTGATTAAGATAATCATTTGCGCGCGATTCAATCCAAGCGGTAATATTACCTTCAGCTGGACCGCCATGGGGCGGGTTATACTTAATGCCCCCGTCCTGTGGCGGATTGTGTGATGGCGTAATGATCAGTCCATCAGACAATCCCGCGCCCGTGATATTAGCTGTACGATTAGCACCAATTACGCCATGGGAAACCACTGGCGTTGGCGTAAATCCATCATGTTGCTGGATATGCACAGTCACTTTGTTTGCCGACAGCACTTCAATGGCGGATAAATAGGCTGCGTAGGATAACGCATGGGTATCAATGCCAAGAATTAACGGTCCATCGATATTCACCGATTGGCGATAATCCACCACCGCTTGGGTAATTGCCCAAATGTGCTGTTGGTTAAAATTGCCGTTAAAGGCACAGCCTCTGTGCCCAGATGTGCCAAAGGTGACACGTTGTTGCACATCAGCCATATTTGGCGTGATGGCGTAATAATGACTCATCAGTTTCGGAATATTGACCAGATCCGTCTGATGGGCGATTTGTCCTGCCCGTTGATGTATTGCCATCTGTGGCTCTCCTGCACTCAATTACAGTGAAAAATAAATAGAATATCGAACAAAGGCTTACACTCGCTCAGCGATACCGGCGGCGACAGTCGCATCACAACCGAACTGCACTAACACTTCGGATAAAATGGTGCGTTTTTTGGCTGTATTATTATTGCTTGTGACCCAAAAACCACTGTTGCCGATTTCTTTAGGGTTCGCCGAGGCGCTCGCTTCCAGTAACTGCTCTTTAGCGCGGGCAAAATATAAACGATCACGGCCTTGGATCTGCAAAATTTGCGAAAACTGCTCAGGGGCTAATTGATACAAACTGTCGAGCAAAAATAGAAAACGCCCTACTGCGCCCTTTTGTTGGGATAATTGATGCTCATTAACTAATGAGTTGAAATCATTAACAACTGGCGTCACGGCTTTAACTACAACTGGCTGAATAGGTTCAGCCTCTAAACTGGGTTGGCTTATCGCCAAAGGCTGAGGTGGTTCAACCGCATTAAAGGACAAGCCGAGTAATCGACGCAAAATGTCTGAGGCGCTCTCACCAATACGTTCTGTTTTGCTGGCAATGTGACGATAGAGCTCTTCATCTACTTCGATATATTTCATGACCTTCATTATCCTTTGTTATTCGACAGGCTTAACCGAAAAAAGTGTACCACAGCGATCGGGACAGATCATTGCGATCTGCATCAGTGTATCTATCTCTATCAATCTGATAAAGCGCCATTATTCTAAAAATGCGCTAAACAGCACAGCAAACTAGCAGATAATGGGCAATTGCTGAAAAAGCAGGCAAGTTAACCGCCGTCATGGTTTTGCTAGGCAAAGTCGACTTGTCAATCTAAGTGCATTAAGGGCACAATTCGCGCCTCGACCCGCAAAATACCCCACAGGAATCGCCATGAATTTTGTTTCCACAGGCCAAGGAAGCGCAGTCCTCTTGATCCACGGCTTGTTTGGTAATCTAGATAATCTTAAAAATCTAGGGCAAACACTAGAAACTCATCATCAAGTGATCCGCGTCGATTTACCTAATCACGGTTTAAGCGAACATTGGCAGCAGATGGATTACCCTAGCCTCGCCCATGCAATGGCAGGCTTGCTCGATGAACTTGACATAGAACTCGCCCATATTGTGGGCCACTCAATGGGCGGGAAAATCGCCATGGCAACAGCGTTGGCATTTCCTGAGCGTATTATCACTATGGTAGCGGCAGATATCGCGCCCGTTGCCTATGAGCCAAGACACGATATCGTGTTTGCTGCACTCGAAAGCCTGCCGTTAGAAGGCCACACCGACAGACGTTTTGCCCTAAATCATTTAATTAATCAGGGTATTGACGAAGCCACGGCGCAATTTTTACTCAAAAATTTGCAACGCATCGACACAGGCTTTCGTTGGAAACTCAACCTAAGTGGTTTAAAAGATGGTTACCCCAATATTATTGGCTGGTACAATCAGAGCCCCAATCCCTCACAAACTTATGCGGGCCCGAGCTTATTTATTCGCGGCGGTGATTCGAACTATGTGACGAGCGAGCATAGAACGGCAATTATGAGTCAATTCCCTGCAGCACAAGCGAAAACGCTTGAAGGATGTGGCCATTGGTTACATGCACAAAAACCCGCCATATTTAACCGGATTGTGTCTGAATTTATTGACAAACATACTGAGTAAATACCCATGATAGTTGGCTTAAAGCCTATGGCAGCCGTCATCTTGATGTGATATATTCGCGCCTCTTTTGGCCTTAGAACACTCTAAAGGACTAAGAAACTATGTTAACTCAGTACATGGAACAAATTGAAACCATCGGTCTTAACCTGTTTTTTGCCTCGATATTTTTCTTTATCGGCATGGCCATCCACGATGTGCTAAAGCAAGGTAATGTACCTAAATCTGGTCGATTTATTGTTTGGTTAGTGTTATTTCTCGGCTGTGCCGGGTTTATTGTAAAAGGTATTATCCAGATCACTTGGGAAGGCTCAGGGATCGGTTAACAATAACAACATGGCAAAAGAAGCGACAGACAGAACCACCATTGACCTTTTTGCCAATGACAAACGCCGGGGCCGCCCAAGAAGTAATCCTTTGTCCCGTAGTCAACAGCTTAAGGTCAATAAACGCAATCAAATCCAGCGCGATAAAGCTAACGGATTAAAGCGAATAGAGTTAAAGGTGTCACAAGATTTGTATGACGCCTTGAATGAGCAGGCATTGGCCAGTAACATCAGCCGTAGCCAGTTAATCGAATTCATTCTTCAGCAACAAATTGAGTGCTGAAGGAGTACCAGCAAGATTAACCTAATAAGTGAACTAGACATTAAAGGATAGACAATGGCAACTGTAGGTCTTTTTTTCGGTAGCGACACAGGTAACACCGAAGCTGTAGCCAAGATGATCCAGAAAAAACTGGGTAAAAAAATGGTTGAGGTGAAAGATATCGCCAAAAGTACCAAAGAACAGATCGCAGAATATGATTTGCTGCTGTTCGGTATCCCAACCTGGTATTACGGCGAAGCTCAATGTGATTGGGACGATTTCTTCCCAGAATTAGAGCAAATTGATTTTACTGACAAACTTGTCGCTATTTTTGGTTGTGGTGATCAAGAAGACTACGCAGAGTATTTCCTTGATGCCATGGGCATGGTGGGCGATATCGTTCAGGCGCGTGGTGGTATTATCATTGGCCATTGGCCAACGGCAAGCTACAACTTCGAAGCCTCTAAAGGCCAAGTCGATGACGAGCATTTTATTGGTTTAGGTATCGATGAAGATCGTCAGCCTGAACTAACCGAAGAGCGTGTTGATGCTTGGGTTAAGCAAATCTACGAAGAAATGTGCTTAGCTGAATTAGAAGATTAATTTTCTAACTCTCTGAATAAAGCGGCCTTAACGCCGCTTTTTTTATGCATCAATTTTTATGTACACCAAACTATTTCATCATTGAATAACATACCCAACTTATGATCAATATACCCCGCGCTAACCATTGGGATATTTTTTGCACCGTCGTCGATAACTACGGCGATATCGGCGTGACTTGGCGTTTAGCAAAGCAAATTGCCAATGAGTACTCTATTCCCGTTAATTTATGGGTTGATGATCTCGCGAGTTTCTCGCACATATTACCGGCGCTCAACCCCTTTAAAAAAGTACAATCCTTCAGTGGCGTGAATATTATTCATTGGACTGAGCCTTTGCCTATCGAATTTGTAGCAGGAGATGTGCTCATAGAGGCTTTTGCCTGTGAATTACCCGAACAGATAAAAAATCAACTGCTTCATTTACATCAAACAGATCCAAAGTCTGTACCTATCTGGTTGAACTTAGAGTATTTAAGTGCCGAAGACTGGGTTGAAGGTTGCCATTGTTTACCCTCGTTACAAGCTAATGGCTTGAAAAAGTATTTCTACTTCCCCGGTTTTACCGCCAAAACGGGCGGACTGATTTGCGAACAGAACTTGTTTGCACTGCGCGATGCATGGCAAGCCGATACCGCTAATAAGCTACAGCTTTTTAACGAACTTAATCTCAAAGGTATAAAGTCTGAAGACACTGTGATTAGCATTTTTAGCTATGAAACACAGGCACTAGCCACACTATGCAAATTATGGCAACAAGGTGAAAAAAAAGTCCATGCTCTGATCCCTAAAGGGCGTAGTTTACATAGCCTGACACATTTATTGCCCTGCGAAATTGAGGCTTTAGTGCCTGGCCAACAAATCGTTCATGGCAATTTAACCTTGCACATCTTACCGATGACAAATCAACAAAGCTTTGATCGCTTACTGTGGAGTTGTGATATTAATATCGTGCGTGGTGAAGATTCGTTTATGCGAGCACAATGGGCCGCAAAACCCTTCATTTGGCATATTTATCCGCAAGAAGATGATTATCACCTGGTAAAATTAGAAGCTTTTCTCAAAATTTACTGCGATAATCTCGCCCCTGAAATTGCCGATAATTGGTCTAAATTAAATCTCGCATTTAATCAAGCACAGCAATCAGCTGTGGATCTTCACTGGCAAAACCTTAATCCTATTAGTTTGCCCTTGTTGCAGCATGTTAAACAATGGCCAATTAATGCAATAAATGCCGCAGATCTTGCAACTCGACTAGTTCAGTTCGTTAAAAACAGCTAAGATACTGCGCAATAACAGAAAAATCTACATATAGGAAATACTGTAATGAAAACTGCTCATGAAATCCGTCCTGGTAACGTGATCATGTTAGATGGCAGCCCATGGGTTGTGCAGAAAACTGAAACAACTCGTTCTGGCCGTAACGCTGCTATCGTTAAGTTAAAGTTAAAAAACTTATTACTTAACTCAGGTACTGAAACGACGTTTAAAGGTGAAGATAAGTTAGAAGACATCGTTTTAGATCGTCTAGATTGTACTTATTCTTACTTTGCTGATCCTATGTATGTATTTATGGATGCAGAGTACAACCAGTATGATGTAGAAGCTGAAAACTTAGGTGATGCAGCGAATTACATCGTTGATGGTATGGAAGAAACTTGCCAAGTGACTTTCTATGACGGCAAAGCCATTTCTGTAGAAATGCCGACTACTGTCGTACGTGAAGTGATCTACGCTGAACCTTCAGCCCGTGGTGATACTTCAGGTAAAGTGATGAAGCCTGCGACTATCACTGGTGGCGGCAAGATTAACGTTGCTGACTTCGTGAAAGTCGGCGACAAGATTGAAATTGATACTCGTACTGGCGAATTCAAGAAGCGCGTTTAATCGCCCTTCTCGTTTCCAGACAAAAAGCCAGTGCTTGCACTGGCTTTTTTGTGGCTGTTTTTTATGAAAAATGGTTAAGCAAAAATTATAACCTATGGTAAAAATCAGTTAACGTCATACTCTGCACAGCTAAATATGCCCTAAGTTGCACTCACATGATGCATTTCTCTTAAACGATATAAGGACCCACAATGAATCTCACCGTCTATGGCGTTCCACTTTCTCCCTATGTGCGAAAATTACGTTTATGCCTCGCAGAAAAAGAACTCGATTATGAATTAGTCATAGTGCCGCCCTTTGATCAACCCGCTTGGTTTAAAGATCTCAATCCTTTGGGTCGTATTCCCGCAATGACAGATGGCGACCTTACTTTGGCTGATTCCAGCGTGATCTGCCAATATCTTGAAGATAAATATAACAACCTTAAGCCATTGCTCGGACAAACCCCAGAGCAGCATGCCAAGGTGCGTTGGTTAGAAAAATATGCCGACTATGAACTCGCACCACTGACTACTTTTATGCTATTTCAACAACGCATCATTAATCCAAGCATGGGTCAGCATTGTGATGAAAAGATTGTGCGGTCAGCTTTAACCGAGAAACTCCCTTCACACTTTGATTATCTGGAGCAATGTTTAGGGAATGCTGAGTTTTTTATTGGTGGCAGCTTAAGTCTTGCCGATCTGGCATTCGCTTCTCAAATGGTCAATATGGAGCACGCTGGAGAACAACTCGATGCCAAGCGCTGGCCTAACCTTCTTGCACTTTATAACCGTATCAAAGCGCGACCTTCGATGCAAAATCTGTTAGAGGGCGAGCAAGAAATATTGGCTTCAATAAAACCAACTAAATAAAGCTGCGAATAATCTAGTACAGAGCGATTAACATTTAGTTGGTTTTATGATCAAATAGTCACATAAAGAGCGTACTCTAGATAAGGTATTGTTCATCATTTTATGCTCTATATCAGTGGACTTATTATCCATTGATGGGTAATCAACCAGAACTAAGTAAAGCTCATAAGATAAAGCCGCTTACTCGGACACAATTTAATGTTATTACAATCATCGCTCATTAAACTGTGTTCTGGGTTACTTAGGGATTTTTAGCTTAACTTACGTTAGAATAGCCTTACTTTTCGGCCATTTTTATTGTAAATGAGCAAATTTATTATCCAAGTGAACGGGCCTGCTTATGGCACGTCAGCGAGCATCAATGCTTTACGTTTTACTCAAGCTGCCCTTGCATCTGGGCATCAGGTTATCTGTGTTTTTTTCTATCAAGATGGCGTATATAACTCTACCGATTTAAGCTTACCCGCCTCCGACGAAAACGATGTGATCAGTGACTGGAAACAGCTCGCGCAATCTAATCAAGTACCGTTAGTTAATTGTGTTTCCGCTGCGTTACGCCGTGGGATTGTCGGTGAGCAAGATGCTCACGATAATGGTTTGAGTCATTGGAATGTGGGCAAATCATTTATTATGGGTGGTTTAGGTGAGCTTGTCACTGGCATTGAATCGACCGATCGTTTGATCAGTTTTTAACTCTCAGGGTTGCTATGAAAAAATTGTGTATTCTATTTCGCTGTTCGCCACACGGTACTGTTCGTGGCCGCGAAGGTTTAGATCTCGCCCTGCTGAGCGCCAGCTTTGAGCAAGAAGTGAGTTTAGTATTTGTCGATGAAGGTGTGCTGCATTTGATTAAAGATCAACAGCCAGAGCTTATCGGCGCTAAAGATTACATCTCCACCTTTAAAGCACTGCCGCTGTACGATATCGAGTCGGTATTGGTGTGTAAACAATCGTTAACTGATTACGGCTTAAGCCATGGTTTATTGTCCATTCCTGTCACTATCGTCAACGATGAAACCATAGCAGCACACTTAAATTCAGTGGATGAGGTCTTAGTATTCTGATGATATTACACCATATTCAAACATCACCCAGCCGCGATAGTGCGCTAAAACTGTGTTTACGCTATGCATGCAAAGAAGATAGCATTCTATTATCGAGCGATGGTGTTAACGCACTGTTACTACGCCAATGGACCATGGCCTTATCGCCTTTCAAGCTCATGGTATTAAGAAACGATGTGATTGCTCGCGGTTTAACTGAGCGTTTCAAAAATGTCATTCTTATCGATTACAACGAGTTTGTGTCCCAATCATTACGACATAATAAGGTGATAACGTGGTAAATTCGTTACTCTTTAATGGTGTTGAAATCGACCGTGACCATCAGGGTTATTTAAAAAATATCGACGATTGGCAGCCTGATATGGCCTTATTATTGGCAGCAGAAGAGCAAATAACGCTGACACCCGCACACTGGGAAGTCATTAACTTTGTTCGCGATTTCTATCTCGAATATAAAACTAGCCCTGCCATTCGCGTATTAGTCAAAGCCATTGGTCAAACCTTAGGGCCAGACAAAGGCAATTCAAAATACTTATATACCTTGTTCCCTATTGGCCCAGCAAAACAGGCAACCAAAATTGCAGGCCTGCCAAAACCGGCAAAATGTATTTAAGCCTCAGAGTTAAATGATATCAACATAAGTGCAAACAAAGGCATGTCATCTAAGGGAGCATGCCTTTGTTTTTATTGGTGCACAAAATAGACTTAACTGATATTTTCTAATACAACCCAGAAGGCTTTGCCTATGGTCGCCAACATCACAGCAAAAAACACAGCAATGACTGCAGTATAGGAAAGCCAACGGAAATAGCGCTGGCCTTTATCCATGGTGTTATTTTGTGACCCGTTAGCCTATTTGAGTCAACCCGCCCATATAAGGACGTAATACTTCAGGAACGGTAATACTGCCATCGGCATTTTGATAGTTTTCTAAAATAGCCACTAAAGTACGGCCTACTGCTAAACCAGAACCATTTAAGGTATGCAGCAGCGCGGGTTTATTGTCTGCTTTCACGCGATAGCGCGCCTGCATACGACGCGCTTGGAAATCCTTCATATTTGAGCAAGAAGAAATTTCGCGGTAAGTATCTTGTGCTGGAAGCCACACTTCGATGTCGTAGGTTTTACTTGAGCCAAAGCCCATATCGCCAGTACATAAAATCACAGTACGGTATGGCAGACCTAAACGTTGCAATACAGTTTCAGCATGACCTGTTAGCGCTTCGAGCGCTGCCATTGAATCTTCAGGCTTAACGATTTGCACCATTTCAACTTTATCGAATTGGTGTTGACGGATCAGACCACGGGTATCTTTGCCGTATGAGCCCGCTTCACTACGAAAACAAGCCGTTTGCGCGGTTAATTTAATCGGCAGGTCGTCTTCGTCAACAATGGTATCGCGCACGAGGTTGGTTAATGGCACTTCCGCAGTTGGGATAAGGCTCAAGCCTTGGCCTTCTTCAGTTGCAGGTTTAGTGTGGAATAAATCTTCACCAAACTTAGGCAGTTGGCCTGTGCCCAGTAAGCTTGCCTCGTTAACCAGTAACGGTACATAAGCTTCGGTATAACCGTGCTCTGTGGTGTGCAAGTCCAACATGAACTGACCAATGGCGCGGTTTAAGCGGGCTACTTGGCCTTTCATCACGATGAAGCGTGAGCCAGTGATTTTCACTGCATTTTTAAAATCTAAACCGTTTAAGCCTTCGCCTAAATCGATATGATCTTTAATTGGGAAATCAAACGTGCGTGGCGTGCCCCAGCGGCGAACTTCAACGTTCTGTGTTTCATCGGCACCGATTGGCGCGGATTCATCTGGCAGGTTTGGCATCGACATGGCAATGGCATTCACTTCTTCGAGCACGGCGGCCAGTTCAATCTTTTTGGCATCCAGCTGTGAACCTAAATCGCCCACTTGCGCCATGATCGCGTCAACATCTTCACCACGACCTTTAGCTTGGCCAACGGATTTAGAGATGGCGTTACGCGACGCTTGTAACTCTTCGGTCGTCACTTGCAGTGACTTACGTTTTTCTTCTAGTTGAGTGAGATGAGCGATATCTAAAATAAAGCCACGGGTGGCCAGTCGCTCAGCGGTAACGTCTAATTCGTTGCGTAAAAATTTAGGATCTAACATGTGATATATTCTTAATAGTTAAATGCGAGAAAAAACCAGTTGTTGACCTAAATACACCATGAATAAACATAGACTTAGATTCAACACCACATTCAAAGTCGCCTTCAGCCAATCCCCTTCTTGCAGCAGCAATAAGGTTTCATTAGAGAAAGTCGAAAACGTTGTCAAAGCACCCAACAGGCCAATACCAATCAGCGCTTTGAGTTCTGGGCTGATATGACTCATTTGCCCCAGTGCGTAAATTACGCCCATTAAAAATGAACCGAGGACATTAACCAACAGTGTACCAAAAGGAAAACTGCTGCCAAATACTTGGATCATGAATATTGAAATAAGATAGCGAAAAACAGCCCCAATTGAACCACCTAGCGCCACAAGTAAGAGATTATTCATATCTTTTGTGCTCGCTGGCTTGATCTAACAGAGCTAATTGCGCCAACTTATCTTTGATTCGCTTCTCGAACCCTCGCTCAGTCGGAAAATAAAACTGCGCTGTTTGCAGGGATTCGGGAAAATAATTTTCACCACTGGCATAGGCATTGGCTTCATCGTGGGCATATCGATACCCTGCTCCCATGCCAATGTCTTTCATTAACTGAGTCGGTGCATTACGTAAATGGTGCGGCACTTCGACTTGCCCAGTATCGCGAGCTAACTCACGCGCGGCCTTAAATGCGGTATAGACAGCGTTACTCTTAGGCGCGCTGGCAAGATAAACAATGGCTTGTGCTATCGCTCGCTCACCTTCGGCTGGTCCAACACGGTGAAAACAATCCCAAGCATTAAGCGCTATGGTCATTGCCGCAGGATCGGCATTGCCGACATCTTCAGAGGCAATCGCCAGTAAGCGCCTTGCGACGTACAGCGGATCGCCGCCGCCCTCTAATATTCGACAAAACCAGTACAGCGCCGCATCGGGTGCTGAACCGCGAATTGATTTATGGACGGCGGAGATTAAATCGTAAAACTGATCGCCGTTCTTATCGAATCCGGCAACTTGGTGCCCGGCCACCTGAATCAACATTTCAGTGGTAAAAGTGCCGCCATCGGCGAGCATATCGCTCATCAACTCGATAAGGTTTAACGCTTTACGGGCATCACCATCACAAAGTTGCGCCAGTGTGGTGAGCACATCCGTCGGCATCACAAATTGGCGTTGCCCTAAGCCGCGTTCGGTATCGCTTAAGGCTTGGGTCACTATATGGGCAATCTCATCATGGCTTAAGCGCTTGATAAGATAAACCCGTGCCCGCGAGAGCAGCGCATTGTTGATTTCAAAGGATGGGTTTTCAGTGGTCGCGCCGATAAAAATCACCGTGCCATCTTCAATAAACGGCAAAAAAGCATCTTGCTGGCTCTTATTGAATCGGTGGACTTCATCGACAAACAATAAGGTGCGTTGACCACGCGACTGCGCCACGGCTTTCGCTTGCTCAATCGCCGCGCGAATGTCTTTGACGCCAGAGGTGACAGCAGAGATGCGTTCAACGTGAGCATTAGAATAATGTGCAATTAATTCGGCTAGAGTCGTTTTACCTGTGCCCGGCGGCCCCCACAACATCATGGAATGGGCGCGTCCCGCTTCCAATGCTTTGCGTAGTGGTTGGCCCTCACCCAGTAAATGGGCTTGACCTATATACTCGGCGATCGTCCTTGGCCGCATACGTGCGGCTAAGGGACGAAAGTCGGGGGCGAAATTAAAGGATAAACTGCTCACGCTATCGCCTAGTGCGCTGTTTTACGACGTTGATCATCAACATCGACGCTGTCAGGTAGCACAAAGCTGAACAGCGCTTTGTCTTTATTTGTAATCGCTTGTTGATTGCTTAAATCAAATTGGCTCAAATTACCTTTGTCATCGGCAACATTAAAATTGGCTAACTGGGCATTTTTGAAACACACATTGACAGACAAAATGCCCGAATCAATCGCCTTCGGTTTGATTTCATAGCAGTCTTGTTGCTTGGTCACTGAATACTGTGACCAAGTGGCATCGTCACGGTGGACTAACAAGGCGATAGGCGAAGCATTGATTGCCTCGGCAAAATCCATGATGACCACTTCTTCGGCGAAGGGATTGTAGATCCATAAATCTTTACCATCAGCGACAATTTGCGATTCATCTGGCTGAGTTAAGTGCCAATAAAACTGATTAGGATACGCCAAGGCAAAAATACCAGAACCCGTTTGAATGACCTTTTTATTGACGTCAGTGACGGTTTGTTTGAAATCGGCTTTTAGTGAAGCTGTACCAATTAACTTTTCTCTGAGCTGCTGTGCATCATCGGCAAACACTGCCGCGCTAAATAACAAAGGTGAAGCTAGCAACACAGCGCATAATCGTTTTTTCATTTTATTCCTTACCCTGTAAAACTTTTGGGTGTATCAAAGCCACGCCTTAGCGCGGCTTAATAATGTTTTGGTGCCGGCGGCGCTAAGACTTCACGGTTACCGTTGTGGCCTTGAGCCGACACGATACCTTGGGCTTCCATCTGTTCAATAATGCGCGCAGCGCGGTTATAACCAATCTTAAATTTACGCTGTACGCTTGAAATAGAGCCACGGCGAGTTTCAGTCACAAAGGCGACGGCTTCATCGTATAACGGATCATATTCTTCATCAGAATCCGCGGTTTCACCCGGTAATAACACTTGCTCGCCATCAGTGGCACCATTAAGAATTTCATCAATATATTGCGGCTTACCACGGGCGCACCAATCGGCAACGACGCGGTGAACTTCATGATCGTCAACAAAGGCGCCATGCACACGATTCGGTATGGCCGTCCCCGGTGGTAGGAATAACATATCCCCCATACCGAGTAAGGTTTCAGCGCCCTGTTGATCTAAAATGGTGCGCGAATCGATACGCGATGACACTTGGAACGCCATACGTGTCGGAATGTTAGCTTTAATTAAGCCAGTAATCACATCCACTGACGGTCTTTGGGTTGCTAGGATCAAATGTATGCCTGCGGCACGGGCCTTTTGCGCAATACGGGCAATCAACTCTTCTACTTTCTTACCGACAATCATCATCATGTCGGCAAATTCATCGACCACGACAACAATCGATGGCAGCTTATCTAACGCAGGCGCTTCTGGCTCCATACTGTCGGATGACTTCCACATAGGGTCTAAAATCACTTCACCATTGGCTTTCGCTTCGGCAATTTTGGCGTTATAGCCCTTAATGTTACGTACGCCCATCATCGACATCAGCTTGTAGCGGCGTTCCATCTCGCCCACACACCAACGCAGTGCATTGGCGGCCTCTTTCATATCGGTAACCACTTCACAGAGCAAATGCGGAATACCTTCATAGACAGACAATTCCAACATTTTGGGGTCGATCATGATAAAGCGCACATCTTCTGGGCCAGACTTATACAGTAAGCTCGTGATCATCACGTTTACGCCCACAGACTTACCAGAACCCGTCGTACCCGCTACTAATAAATGCGGCATTTTACCCAGGTCAACCACCACAGGATCGCCAGCGATATCTTGGCCTAATACCATGGTTAAATTAGATTTACTCTCGGTAAAGGCCGTGCAATCGAGCACATCGCGCATAAACACGGTTTCGCGGAATTTATTGGGTATTTCGATGCCGACATAAGCCTTGCCCGGAATAACTTCTACTACCCGCACACTTTCAGCCAATAAAGAACGGGCCAAATCCTTCGACAAATTAGAGATTTTTGAAGCTTTAACGCCAGGCGCTAATTCTAATTCAAAGCGCGTGATCACAGGTCCTGGATACACACCCACCACATTGGCAATAATATTAAAATCGGCTAGCTTAACTTCAACAAGACGCGCCACTTGATCCAATTCTTCTGGGCTGATGGGATTCTTTTTACGATCAGGTATATCGAGTAAATTAATACTTGGCAGCGGATCCATTGGTTTTTTCGGCGCAGGTTTATCCGCTTGTCCTGGCAATACAACGATGCCATCAACAATTTTAACCTTTTGCTCTTGCTTATTACGTTGCGCTTGAGTAACTGCACCCGTTGATAATTTAGTATCAAAATCAATAACATCATCGTCATTAAACCCAATACTTTCATCGTCATCTTCAGCCAAGATTTGATGGTTAAACACAGGCTCATTGTCATCATGATCAAATGAATATGAGTTAAAGTCAGCGCTATCTTGCTCAGCTGTCATCTCATGTTGCGGCTCAGCTAACCAAGGTGGCGCTTCAAAATTACCATGGGCGGCCAAATCATTATGATCGATTTGTGGCTCAACCCGTTGCGTATTTTTATTTTTGGCGCCATTAAAACTCAAAATTTTTGCGAGCGCAGACAGCTTGTGTTTTTGCGGCGTATCGTCTTGTGTTTCAGTGATAATGCCCTCATCAGTAGCAGACAATGTAGGCGTTATCTCCGCTCTACGCCCGATATACCGCTCACGCACTTTAGGCGAGTCAACTACAGCAGGTCTTTCAAGCACATATTGGGATTCGCGACGCTGCTTAAACTTATCTACCACCGACATAAAACCACGGGTATCTTCGCTTTCACGCTCACGTTTCATCGCTTGCGGTAATAATTTAAGTTTCTTATAAATCCAAATAGAAATTAAGCCGATTTTCTCGACCACGGTCAGCCAGCTGATCCCCGTCAACAGGGTAAAGCCAGAACCTAAGAAGCACAGCAGCAATAAGGTGGTGCCGAGTTTATTAAAATACGGCAGCATGGCTTGGCCGATCACATCGCCCGCCACTCCGCCTGCCGAAAACTCGTAGATGTTGTTAGCGTTCATACTCGCCAGCGCAGAAAACCCAAGGATGATCAGTAAAAATCCAATCAATCTCAGGGCCACTGAAAAGTAATCAACT
Organism: Shewanella sp. MF08487; assembly: GCF_050848685.1. Taxonomy (NCBI): domain Bacteria; kingdom Pseudomonadati; phylum Pseudomonadota; class Gammaproteobacteria; order Alteromonadales; family Shewanellaceae; genus Shewanella; species Shewanella sp. MF08487. The sequence goes on along the minus strand of NZ_JBOZPB010000029.1, from coordinate 8,038 downwards.
TCGAGCAAATGATGGGCGCGTTTGAACAGCAGCCAGCCGGTCGACGCAACAATGATTGGCATGATGTAAGCCGTGACGCCGAAGAAATATAACAGAATATCGGCAATCCAAGCCCCTACTGCTCCGGTCCAGTTTTTAATATCGCCTTGAAAATGCGACTGACTCCAACCGGGATCAGATGGGCTAAAACTCGTTAATGCGAGCAAAATATAAGTGGCGAGAACACAACAAATGATGAGTCCGCCTTCCAGCAGACGTTGCAGCCCTGTGAGCGTGCGTACACTATTTCCTTGAGACAAACGACGTAATCCATAATAAGTGAAAACAGGTGGGCTAACGATACCAGAATCCCACTAAATGTGGAGCATATTAGTCTGTTTTTCTATGTAGAATTAGCCATGATTGGCAAAATTTAACCTATCGGTGTGCTTAAGTGTACTTTTAGGGAGGAAAGAGTTATTACACAAACACTTCCGTTAACAATTCTGATTAAAAATGCCACAGTAATAAGCGGTTAAGCTGGTTAACGATAAGTGGGATCACAAGGTTTAACACAATAGAATTCAAGCGAGATAAGTGGACTAGTTTTAGAAAAAATAAGAGGCCTAAGCCCCTTATGATAAAACCAAATAATCAGGGTAATTAGATATCTGAGAGTAGATGATTTATCGCGACACGACTGGTGTGTTTCACCTCTTCCATGACGACATAGGTACGCGTGTCGGAAACAGAAGGTAACTTCAATAATGTCTCACCTAGCAAACGACGATAGGCTGACATATCTGAAACTCGGGTCTTCAGTAAGTAGTCAAAATCGCCTGACACTAAGTGACATTCTTGAATATCATCTAGCAGCTGTACTGCACGGTTAAACTTATCAAACACTTCGGGAGTATCGCGACTTAACGTGATCTCAACGAATACGAGCAGGGATGCACCCAAGAAATGCGGATTGACCAACGCAGTATAGCCATTGATATAACCTTGTTTTTCGAGTCGCTTCACTCTTTCTAAACACGGAGTTGGACTGAGTCCGACTCTTTTTGATAATTCCACATTTGAAATGCGACCATCAAGTTGTAATTCATTAAGAATGTTTCGATCGATGCGATCCAAGTCTTTTACAGGACTCTTTTTATTATATGCCATTTATTTAACCTTGCTTTATCACTAAAACAACATTTTAATCTGCGTATGACTCAAGTTTAGCAGCATAAACTGCTTCGCTGATACTATACTAGAAATCCCTGAATTAATCACGTTCAGGTCACGATAAAATAACAATTATGCCCATTAAAAGTGGGATTTACAGGAAATTGAGGCTCAACTATGATTATTGGTGTTCCAAAAGAAATTAAAAACCACGAATATCGTGTCGGGATGGTTCCTTCTAGCGTTCGTGAATTAACGGACAAAGATCATGACGTTTTTGTTGAAACCAATGCTGGCCTAGGTATTGGTTTTTCTGATGAAGATTATATCGACGCTGGCGCCACCATTTTAGCCACCGCCGCAGAGATTTTTGCTAAAGCACAAATGATTGTAAAAGTAAAAGAACCTCAAGCTGTTGAACGTGCAATGTTGCGTCACGATCAAATTTTATTTACTTACCTGCATCTGGCTCCAGATTTACCACAAACAGAAGACTTAATAAGAAGTGGTGCTGTGTGTATTGCTTACGAAACCGTGACCGATAACCACGGTGGCCTTCCTCTATTGGCCCCAATGTCAGAAGTGGCTGGTCGTATGTCAATCCAAGCGGGGGCAATGGCATTAGAGAAATCTTCTGGTGGACGCGGTGTGTTAATGGGCGGTGTACCCGGCGTAGAGCCCGCTAAAGTAGTGATCATTGGTGGCGGTATGGTGGGCACTAATGCAGCTCAAGTCGCCGTCGGTATGGGCGCCGATGTAGTAGTACTCGATCGTAGTATTGATGCACTACGTCGTTTAAATGTACAGTTTGGCTCGGCAGTAAAAACGATTTACTCTACCGCTGATGCGATTGAACAACATGTTATTAAAGCGGATCTTGTTATCGGAGGTGTACTTATACCAGGCGCTGCGGCGCCAAAATTAGTGACACGAAGCATGATCTCCCGTATGAAGCAGGGTAGCGCCATCGTTGATGTGGCAATCGATCAGGGTGGGTGTGTTGAAACTTCACATGCAACCACTCATGAAGATCCAACTTACATTGTTGATGGTGTTGTGCATTATTGTGTCGCAAATATGCCCGGCGCAGTTGCCCGAACTTCGACCTTTGCGCTCAACAATGCAACCCTACCGTTCATTCTTAAGCTCGCTAACTTAGGCTATAAAGAAGCGCTGTTACAGGATAGGCATTTTCTCAATGGCTTAAACGTAATGCACGGTAAAGTGGTGTGTAAGGAAGTGGCTCACGCCCTAAACTTAGCGTTCACATCTCCTGCGACACTATTAGTATAAGCGTTTAATTAACTTAACTTTTTATGTGGATTTAAGCTGGCTTTACTTAGTATGTAATTCAAATCGGTCTCGATACTATTGAGGCCGATTTTTTATTGGGTAGAAATCGGCTCCACTACGATCGCACCATCATATTTATACAAGCTCATCCCGTGCTTCATTTCGTGGTTCACACTTAAACTATTTATTCACAGTAAAGTAAAACTGACACTCTCCATACTAAAACGGATGGGCTCGATTAGTGCAATCTAAAAGAATCACCCTCCAACACTTTACCCCCACAGGTAAATTCCCTACAATCCTTGCAATTTGCTAAAGGCACGGAGATAAAAATGAGCCAGGTCAGACATTGTAACTTATTGATTTTGGGTTCAGGCCCAGCAGGATATACCGCAGCCGTTTATGCTGCGCGTGCGAATTTAAAACCTGTGATGATCACAGGTATGCAACAAGGTGGTCAATTAACCACGACGACTGAAGTTGAAAACTGGCCAGGCGATGCGGACGACTTAACAGGTCCAGCCTTGATGGAACGTATGCAGAAGCATGCTGAAAAGTTCGATACTGAAATCTTGTTCGATCATATCAACGAAGTGACCCTTACCGAGCGCCCTTTCCGTCTGAAAGGCGATAACGGCGAGTACACCTGTGATGCGCTGATCATCGCAACTGGCGCTTCTGCCCGCTACTTAGGATTAGACTCAGAAGAAGCTTTCAAAGGTCGCGGCGTATCAGCCTGTGCAACCTGTGATGGCTTCTTCTATCGCAATCAAAAAGTCGCAGTGATCGGTGGCGGCAACACCGCCGTTGAAGAAGCATTGTATTTAAGCAATATTGCTGCTGAAGTTCACCTCATCCATCGCCGTGACACCTTCCGTTCAGAAAAAATCTTGATCGACCGTCTGATGGACAAAGTCGCCAATGGCAACATAATCCTTCACTTAGATCAAACCATGGATGAAGTGGTTGGTGATGCCATGGGTGTGACAGGTCTGAAGATGAAGAGCACTAAAGATAGCTCGATCACTGACTTAGCCGTTGCTGGTGTGTTCGTCGCTATTGGTCACAGCCCTAATACCGGTATTTTTGAAGGCCAGTTGGAAATGAACCACGGTTATTTAAAAGTTCAGAGTGGCTTGCAAGGTAACGCCACGCAAACCAGTATCGAGGGTGTTTATGCCTGTGGTGATGTGATGGACCAACATTATCGTCAAGCTATTACTTCTGCCGGTACAGGCTGTATGGCCGCACTCGATGCAGAGCGTTATTTAGACGCTAAAAAGTAACTAGACTCGATTTTTCAACGAATAGCAGGCTTAGCCTGCTATTTTTTTAGGTCAAAATCGTTAAGCAATAGCAAAAATTTTTGCGGACTGTGCCAATCAATATTGTTCACGCACGTACATGTCTTTCCTTCACCGATTCTTAATCTTGTACCAGTTAGATGAGCGCTTATAAGTGTTTAGGTTGGGTTAAGCCTAAAATGGCGCACAAAAAAAGGGACCAAATGGTCCCTTCTCTACAGCAACAAACTAATTTCTTAGTTTAATGCTTCTTTTGCTTTTTCAACTAAAGTTGCAAATACAACTTTATCGAATACAGCGATGTCAGCCAAAATCTTACGATCGATTTCGATAGACGCCTTTTTCAGACCGTTGATGAAACGGCTGTAAGACAGACCATTTTGACGAGCGGCAGCATTAATACGTGCAATCCAAAGTTGACGGAATTGACGTTTTTTCTGACGACGGTCACGGTAAGCATATTGACCAGCTTTAGTTACTGCTTGAACAGCAACACGGTAAGTACGGCTACGAGCGCCATAATAACCTTTAGCTAGTTTTAAAACTTTTTTGTGACGAGCACGAGCGGTTACACCACGCTTAACTCTTGGCATTTTCTAATCTCCTAAATTAAGCGTAAGGTAATTGACGCGCGATTGCTGGAACGTCAGCTTTTGATACTAAACATTTGGCACGTAAGTGACGTTTACGTTTAGTGCTTTTTTTCGTCAAAATGTGACGTAAGTGTGCTTGCTTGCGCTTGAAACCATTAGCGGTTTTCTTAAAACGCTTCGCTACACCCTTGTCTGTTTTCATTTTAGGCATTTCTAAAACTCCGCATTGGGATGTTTAATAAAAAGCAAGGCGAGCAAAGGCCATAGACCTTTGCTACTTTAAGTTTTGCCCTACTTATTTCTTTTTAGGCGCTAGCACCATAATTGCTTGTCGGCCTTCCATTTTCGGGAAAGATTCAACAACCGCATACTCGTCCAAATCAGCCTTGATACGGTTCAATAGATCCATACCCAGGTTTTGGTGTGCCATTTCGCGACCTCGGAAACGAAGCGTAATCTTCGCTTTGTCCCCGTCTTCCAGAAAACGTATCAGGTTGCGTAGTTTTACCTGATAGTCGTTTTCGTCAGTTCCAGGACGGAATTTAATTTCCTTGACCTGAACCTGCTTTTGCTTCTTCTTTTGTTCTTTTTGAGCTTTCGCTTTATCAAAAAGGAACTTACCGTAGTCCATAATGCGACATACTGGAGGTTCAGCGTTTGGACTAATTTCTACTAGGTCTGCACCTGCTTCATCGGCCAAATTCTGAGCATCTCTGATGCTTACCACACCAATAGCTTCACCATCAATGCCAGTTAAACGTACTTCTGGTACGCCTGTAATTTCGTCATTGATTCTATTAGGGGCTGGCTGACGCCCTGCTGTTTTTTTGATCTTTATGATCTATTCCTCCAACAATTTGAGACTACGGAGCGAAATCTGTTGATGGATTTTAGTGGCGAAATCTTCAAGTCGCATCTTACCTAAATCTATACCATCACGAGTACGCACCGCGACTTCCTTATTTTCCATTTCTTGATCACCAACGACCAACAAATAAGGGACACGCCTTAAGGTGTGCTCGCGTATTTTAAAGCCTATTTTCTCATTCCTCAAGTCAAAAGACGCTCGAATACCTTGTTCTTTGAAAAATTTTACAACTTCTTCAACATAATCAGCCTGTTTATCGGTGATATTCATCACGACAACTTGCATTGGGGCTAACCAAGTTGGGAAACGTCCTGCATATTCTTCAATCAAGATACCCAAGAATCGCTCCAACGAGCCTAAAATAGCACGGTGGATCATAACTGGGGTTTGACGACTGTTATCTTCGGCAACATAAGTTGCACCAAGACGACTTGGCAACGCATAATCGAGCTGCACAGTACCACATTGCCACGGACGGTCCAAACAATCGTGTAAAGTAAATTCGATTTTGGGTCCGTAGAACGCGCCTTCACCGGGTAAAATAGTGAATTCAATATTATTGGCACGTAGTGCTTGCTTAAGCGCTTCTTCGGCTCTATCCCACATGGCATCGTCACCGATACGTTTTTCTGGGCGAGTAGATAACTTAACCACAATATTATCAAAACCGAACGTCGCGTATGTATCGTAAACCATCTGGATACAGGCACTCACTTCTTCTTGAACTTGATTATCTGTACAGAAAATATGCGCATCGTCTTGTGTGAAGCCACGTACGCGCATTAATCCATGTAACGAACCTGAAGGTTCATTACGATGACAACAACCAAACTCCGCCATACGCAATGGCAAGTCGCGATAAGATTTCAACCCTTGGTTGAAAATCTGTACGTGACCAGGACAGTTCATTGGCTTAATTGCGTATTCGCGGTTTTCACTACTAGTCGTAAACATGGCCTCTGAGTATTTATCCCAGTGACCAGAACGTTCCCACAACACGCGATCCATCATTAATGGACCTTTTACTTCTTGGTAAGTGTATTGATTTAACTTACGGCGAATAAATCTTTCTAATTCTAAAAAGATACTCCAACCGTCGTTATGCCAGAACACCATACCTGGCGCTTCTTCTTGCATGTGATACAAGTCGAGTTGTTTACCAATTTTACGGTGATCACGCTTAGCCGCTTCTTCCAGACGGGTTAAATGTGTGCTCAGCGCCTTTTTATCGGCCCAAGCAGTACCATAGATACGTTGCAGCATTTTATTGTTTGAGTTACCACGCCAATAAGCGCCTGCGATACTCATTAATTTAAAATGTTGGCAAAAACGCATGTTAGGCACGTGCGGTCCACGACACATGTCTATGTATTCTTCGTGATGATACAGCGCAGGCGTAGCGTCTTTGCTGATGTTTTCATCCAGAATAGCAATTTTATAATCTTCGCCGCGCGCCGCGAATGTATCGCGCGCTTCTTGCCAGCTAACCACGTGTTTCACTACGTCATAGTTAGTTTTGGCCAGTTGAAGCATACGCTTTTCTAAGGCTTCGATATCTTCTTGAGTCAATTTGCGCTCAAGGTCGATATCATAATAGAAGCCGTTATCGATAACTGGACCAATCGCCATCTTGGTTTCTGGCCACATTTGCTTAATCGCATGGCCTAATAAATGCGCACAAGAATGGCGAAGAATTTCAACACCTTCTTCGTCTTTGGCGGTAATGATTGACAGTTCAGCATCGGTTTCAATGAGATCACAGGCATCTTTTAATTCGCCATTAACGCGGCCAGCGATACACGCTTTCGCTAAACCAGGGCCAATATCGGCGGCAACATCGAGGGTCGATACAGAATGAGCAAACTCGCGTTTGCTACCATCGGGAAGTGTAATTACAGGCATGAAATATCCTTTCCAGTGGTGACCCACACGTAGGGCCACTTGGGTTAAGTTAATTGAGAAAAATGCTCGCTAGGTTAAAACAGTACAGGAGTCTTAGCCACCTTGCGTAACAGGGCGTTTATTCTAAGGGATCGTAGCTAAAAGGTGCAAGTCTCATGGCTAGAAATGGGATTAAAAGCAAAAAGCGAATTCATGATTTTGCAGTGTCTTGGTAACTTAGTGGTCATCTAACTCCCCTACTCTGGTATCCGTTTATGACACATAACTAAACCATGATAAGGGAGCTTAAATATGTTGAACTGTATTCTACTGGCAGTGGCAATCACGACTACTGCAGGTGTGCTACCTCAACCGCAGGAGTTAAGCGTAAATGAACCCCTGATCGACACGCAAATATTGCTCTTTGATATAACAAGTGATATTGAACAGCAAATGCAGCGTTTAACGCATGATATTATCCAAAGTGCACACGATGGTGTGTTACATAGCAGCGAAATTGAAGGATGGGTGACGGTAAAAGATTAAATGCTAGAAGTATTATTCACTCACTAAACAAAGAATTTAACAAGAAGGTCTATCATGCTGCGTTTTGAGACCGACTTCATCTAAGTCAACTCACTACACTCTGCTATATACTCTAATAGAAAGACTTAAATAGAAAATATTCTAACTAGAACGTACATACAGAGCACTCAGAGCTCACGCAACAAGTAGGTACCATGAGGGAACCAAGCCCGAGAAGTACTGATTGAGCAGAGCGATTCGCTTTATTGGCTATATAGGGAGTGGCGCCATGAAAGTCGAGACTGTAACTAATTTTGTGTAACTGCTTATCAAAAAGTACTCTATAGAGAGTCAAGGATAGGCAGATTACTCATGAACAACAAAGATATTGAAGCTTTTGCTAAAGAAGCAGCTAAAAGCAT
>NZ_JBOZPB010000028.1:0-57004 GCF_050848685.1 Shewanella sp. MF08487 | reverse complement strand
TCAACAAGATATGACAAGCTAGCAAGAAATTACGCCAGTATGGTGTCACTGGCGTTTATGTTAATGTGGCTGCCGATGTATTGCTGAGCAACATTTGTACAGCAAAGATCAACAGACCCTAGTCATTATATTGGTGAGCACTTTGATCACTGCAAGCCCATTCTTGATAAAGACTTTCCAAATATGCATCCCATGATTAGGTTTGTAAGTACCCAATTGTATTTATCTTGTCACTTTAGCTCAGAGAGTTCGCTTATTTTGTTACAGCATGGTCAAGAGTGGGATGCTGAAATTATTAATCGTTCAATAATTGAAGGTGTTACTAAGTACATTTATATGTTGAATGGCTCTGAAGAGGAAGTACTAAAGAAAGTTAATGAATATTGGGCGATCCTTCCTAGTTACTCTGCTATCAAACGAAGTGACCGTGCGAGTTCTTTGTTGGCAGAAGTCGAGCCACAAGAAATGCATAATTGGTTATCAATTCAAGAACTAACACTTGAACCAGAACAAGTGGACAGTATTCGAGGTGATACAAATAAACAGCAACGGAAACAGCTAGAACAAAAGTGGTCGTTTAGCCACATTATACAAGAGTTTAGTGAGTCTAATGATAAGAGGCTTAACCCTTTGATCCATCTAGGTTATAACTACGGGATGAGTAGTCATCTTATCCATAAAGATGGTGACGGTGTTGGTATGGTGTGGGAGCGATGTGTCCGAAATACAGAAGAACAAGCATGGGTTAAATCTGCGCATATTGCTCGCTCTATTTCTGATCTCTGCACTTTTGCAGAAATGCGCTCACTATTTCTATTTCAGTTTTGTGGCGAGAAACCAGCTTTTTCCGAAACATTAAGACAAAACTATGAGCCACTTTTTGCAGGCTTAAAGGGTGCACTACAAGAGTTTAATTCCAAAGAATATAAAACTTAACAAGTGTTTAAGGCTGATTCGCAACGCTCGGTATTTTTGGTTTGAATCGGCTCTAGTGTTTACGGCACAATGGTTTAGCTTTGGTGGTAACGTTGCTCACTATTTAACGCGGCGTTAAAACGATAAAGTACTTAGCTACCTAAGAAACACTATCTATTCAACTTTCGGATTAAAAATAAAACGCACCCAGCATGTATGCATCGATGAACACACTTGCTATAACGCAGTAATGTAGCTCACAGAGCCAAATGAATATACCCAAATATCATTCGAGTTAGGTATTACTTGATGAATACAACCAATTGCAAGATCGTACAGGCATAGATCTTTGGGGATTAATCGCTGGCACTGTGGCGACAGAAGTTCACCATCCCCTGTGAAGTTGCCGCGGGGCGTTGGAATAAATTGCGTGAGTCCGGTCATGGATGACCGGCTAGCTTTCGCAGGTGCAGGGACGCATCCTTCGGAAGCGATAACAATTTATCCATAAGACCAAGGCCAGTCTCTAATGCATGTAACTTCGCTAGGGGCGGCAAGGGAGATCCAAGAGGGAATTGCTGTTGATCCCCTCTTGGTCGGGTGTGGGTTGAAGACCCACGACTTTGATTTATCTCGGCCGTGAGGCCGCAATAAATATAGCATTGTGCTAAACAGCACCAATATTAGCCTGAAGGGTGAAGCCCCACGACTTTTAAACTAAAGCATTCAAACGTAGTTTGGAAAGTTTTAAAATTTCACTTTGGTGCCAATCAACTAAGTTTGAGTTGCAAAAATCTATTATGATCTCAGCGCTATAACAACTTATCTTGCAATAAGGATTACCGTGTCTCAGCCATCGGAACAACCTAAGTTAGAAGCCGCACAAATTTGCCCTCTGTGCAAAGGCGCAAATCAATGTGCGGTGATTTTGGGTAAGGGCATTGAAGATTGTTGGTGCGCGCAGCAGGTGTTCCCACCTTTGGCCGCCTTGCAAGAGCAAGCTTTAGATGAGCATCAGGTATTAAGGTTACAACTAGCGTCTACCGATGCATGTATTTGCCAAGTCTGCTTAAGCCTGCTTAAGCAAGGGGAAAATCCGCGTTTATTTAGGACGCAAGATGAGCAAAGCCCATCGAGAGTGCTCGATGGGCTAGGCTATGAGCTAACGTAACGGGCTACTTAGATAGTTACTTATCAATCTTGTATTCGATCCGAACCATAGTTTGTGCGGTGACTGGTTTACCATCTTCAAACTTAGGGGCGTATCGCCATTTATCGATCATTTTCAATGTTTCTTTTTCGAATAGCGCACCCCCTTCAGAGTTAGTGATCTCGGGATTTTTAACAAATCCCATCTCATCGATAGTGAGATTTAGCTCTACCCAGCCACTTTTTTTTCGTTGGGCATAGGACATTGGATAGTCTGGTACGGTACGGAAAATAGGCCGTTGTTCCTGTGCGTCGGCCCATGGGCGCATTTTCCCGATAGCAATACAATGGGCCGTGGATTGCTCGCGTTTATTCTGACGCTCGTAAAGCTCGACTAAATAAGCATGGGCACTTAAGGCATAGGGATGACTAAAGTTAAGTGCATCGAACTGTTTAACCACTTCGAGCAATAAAGGTTCGGCTTTATTGTCATGTTTGTCTGCAAACTCAACTGCACCAACAATATAGGTGGCCTTAACTCTTTCTAATGCATTTTCTGGTAAAATTTCTTTATAAATATCATAAGCATCGAAGGCATAGCTTCTTACGTCTCGAGTGTAGAGTTCGGTTTTAGATAAGCGACTGAATGCGGTCATTTTCACATCGGCTAGAATTTTTTTATTATCAGACTTTTCTGCAACCGCTATAGCATCAAGGAAATAGTCTTTCGCTACTTTAGCTTTGGCGGCTGTTTGCGCTACGCCAAGTAAGGGGTCGATAAGCTCAAGTGCTTGCTTACCATAATGGATTTTATAGTTAGCAAGCGCGAGTTTATATAATTCATTAGCTTTGGCTGTTTGCTGAAAATGGGGTTCTATAAATGGGTTTGGGGCGACTTGATTTTCTATCGCACTGGCCCAGTTTATGGCGAGATTGGCTAAGTCGACACTGTCTTTGGCATACTGAACTTCGCCGAGTTGGTAGGCTGTTTTAGCACTCGCTTCAATGTTCGCAGCATCGCCTTTTTCCACCGCGGCTTGATAGGCGCTATAGGCTTTAGCAAAGCTATTTTCTGAGGCGTGTAAGCTAAAAGAGGTGCCTAAAGTGAGGGCAAGAAAGTAAGCAATGGGCAGCATTTTTCCATGCGACATTTTATATATCCTTATTATTGATGAATCTAGATGATACATAGGTGTATATTTTGAGGCAAGTTAGTTTGATTTTTGTTAACGGATGGCGTGTGGCGAGAAAAGGTTGATTTGACAAATAGGCGAACTGAGTGAGGCGTAAGCTCGCCTATTTGTCTTTTAATAGGCTATTTAATCAGTAGCGCCGCAGAGAGTATTCTGAGTACAGGTTATTTAGCGATAAATGTGACAGCAAACTGCCCAAGCGCACCGTATTCAAAATGGCAGACTTGTGCCAATGGCAAGTCAAGTACACCCGCGTAAGATCCGGTGATCACATATTGGCCTTGAGTTAAGCCAATACCTTGGGTTGATAAAAAATTAACCAGCCAGTACAGCCCTGCTTTAGCGGAACCATTGGGATGAATGGCCGATTTTTGCAGTGTTTCGCCTTCTTTAATGTTAACGCTGAGCTCAAAACGATTCGTATCTACACCCTCTAGTGCGTTAAGCACTGGGCCTAACCATAATCCTTGATTAACTAAGCCATCGGCTAGGGCATCAAAATAGGTAGCTTCACTGGGCGTGTGGTAGCGGCTTTTTATCAACTCAAGCGCCAAGCGACTATTGCCGAGTGCTGAGTCGATTTCAGCTTCGGTATAAGGCGTCGCTCTTGGTGGCAAATTGCGAGCTATCTCAAAAGCCAGCTCGGGTTCGACGCGAGCCAGTTGTTGATTCGATGCATACAGTGGACAAGTGGCTGATTGTTGATACACATCATTTTGATAGATAGGCGCAACGACAGTTTTTTCAGCCGTGGGTAGTAGGCATTTCCACGCCGCGATAGGATTATTGTCGGTTGTGTTAAATATTTCTGCCACGGCTTGTTGAATAGCGAAGGCCTGCTCGAAGTTTGTTGGCCTCAGTTCTGGGTTAAGTAAATCTCCGTTTGTGCCAGCAGCACGGCGCATGGCGAGTTCTTTTGCCGCGGGCTTGATACACATTTGTACTTGCTCGAGAGTGACGGTAGATAACATTAACTTTCCTATTTAAAGAGTTAGCCTATAAATATGTGGCGTAAAAGAGGGCGGCCGATAAGCCATTTTAATCGGCCAAATATACTCGGTTAATGCTATCACTGGAAATAACAATGTTCGCCTACGCTGAAAATCAATTGCCGAAGAATTAAACATGCGAGCTAAAGCTCCAATAACCTTAAGCGATTGAAACTCACATCGCTCATATTACTCACATCACATCACATCAGTGTCAGTTAAAGTATCCAACTCAGCACTTATATTTCCATAATTAGAGGCTAGATATTAGCTTAACTCAGTGCCAGAATGGCAGCCCATTTTGCGGTCTCTATTGGACTCATCCGTGAATCTCAACCTTAACGCGCCACAGGCAAATAATCATGCTCAACTCGGGCTTATTTTCATCTCAGTTGCCGTGTTATTTTGGGGCATGCTGCCGATAGCCTTAAAACTGTCGGGTGCTTTTATCGATCCGGTAACACTGACTTGGTTCCGTTTTCTGGTTGCGCTATTAGTCAGCATATTGATTCAATGGAGTGCGGGTAGTCTTAAGCAATTTGCCGCGCTCGATGTCAAAGTCTGGTTAAGGTTGGTGCTGGCGGGCATGTTTTTGATGCTCAATTATGTTTCTTTTGTTTACTCCCTCGATTACCTCGCGCCCGGTGCCGCCCAGCTGAATTTCCAGACGTCGCCTTTCTTCTTAGCTTTTGGTGGTGTGCTATTTTTCAAGGAACGACTAAATGCGGTGCAACTCAGCTGTTTTGCGACCTTAGCTTTAGGTATGCTGATGTTTTTCCATCCTAATTTAAATTTTTCAGCCACGAACAATTATCAAATTTGGATTGGAGTGATGATTATTCAGTTCTCAGCGTTGTCTTGGACCAGCTATGCCTTATTGCAAAAGTCATTATTAAATCGATTATCACCTGCCAACGTGCTTTTAGTGATCTATGCCTTAGGTATTTTCGTAATGGCTCCCTTTAGCGACTTTAGTCAGTTTGCCGATATGGATAGCTTCGAGTGGCAGATTGCACTGTTTTGCGCTGCCAATACTTTAATTGCCTATGGCTGTTTTGGACAGTCAATGAAGTATTGGCCGACAGCGCAGGTGAGCGCGATGTTAGCCTTAACGCCAGTGTTTAGTTTTAGTGCGACAGCTATCGTGGTCGCGATGGGCTGGTGGCCAGAAGTTTTTCATGCCGATGAATTAGATAGTTTATCGCTGCTGGGGATTGGCGTAATCATAGTGTCGGTGATGGTGGTGCAATTGCTGCCTATGTACCGTAATCGTCAGGCGAAGCGTTTGCAGGCTGTCTAACGCATACATTTTATCTATGGGAAAGGTCTGTGATTACACGACTCAGTGATGTAAAACTTAAAAATATCCGTGGCGTCATCTTCGATCTTGACGGTACTTTGGCGCATTCAAATCCTGATTTTGCCGGGCTGCGTCGCGAGCTCGGCATTCATTCTGGTACGGATATTTTGGCCCATGTTAATAGTCTCAGTGAAGGCGAAGTCCGAAATAAAGCATTTGAGATAGTCCATGAGTATGAAAGGCAAAGCTCACTCAATGCCAGTTGGATTGATGGTGCTAAGGAGCTTATCGAATACTTACGGGCTAAGTCGCTGCCCTTGGCGATTTTGACGCGCAATATGCCAGAAGCGGCGCAAATCACTATCAATAAGCTCGGCATTGATATCTCATTGGTGTTAACCCGCGATGATGCGCAGCCAAAGCCGCACCCTGAAGGTATTGAGCTTATTTGCCAGCAGTGGCAATTAGCCCCCGCAGATATTTTATATGTGGGTGATTATCTATTTGATCTGCAAACCGCCCAAAATGCAGGTAGCCGCTGCGCCCTTTATTGCCCCGAAACCATTCCAGATTATGCCCTGGATGCTGACATGCTGGTGGCTTGTTACCATAGTTTTATTGAAGCGTGGGCCATAGGTGATTAGCCAATCGACACCATTGCACCTAATGAGCCGCGCTTATCGTCATAAAGGTTTGTTATTAAAAGTTTGGCTATTAAAGTACGGTGTGTAAAAGGTGAAGGGCTTTTATTAAAAGTAAGTAAAGTCTGTCTGTTATTTCTCGATGGGATTTGAGCCGCGCGTGATTTGTGGCAAATACCTTACCGCAGCGCGTTGTTAGCGGTAAGTGCATCTTGCTTATCTTGCTTTAGTCCCAAGCGCACGCTATCTAATATGGCAATCAGCCAGCAGAGGATAAACCCGTACATCAGCTTATCTGCACCATCACGGATGGTTGCGGTGGTTTGCTTGGTCACTTCGGCCGCAATTACGCCTATATCTAATGGCAACACGCCAGTTTGAATATCAAGCGAGATAACTTGTGCGACTTGCATTACTTGTTGCAGCAACAGACCGAGGCTCAGTATTGCCAGTACAAAAAACACTAGGGCTCGGCGTTTATGTTGCAGGTAAAAATGACCGCTGCCGGGAGCCACTAAGGCGGATAATAAGCCGGCGGTAAGGGCTTTTTTCATGGTGGATGATTGTTCAAGTCGTTAAGCTGTAAGGCAATTAGACACTAAGCATGAGGTTCGGTAAAGAAATTTAAACCAATAAAAAAGGAGCCTAGGCTCCTTTTTTAGTCTCTAGCTTAGCTAGATAATCGTTAGATTAATCTTCACGTGGTTTACGTGGCTTACGCTCACCGGCAGGTTTGTCTGCACGAGGTTTACGGTCAGCAAATGGCTTATCACCAGTAGACGCAGCGCGAGGCTTACGGTCACCCGCTGGGCGGTCGCCAGTTGGGCGCTCACCCGCTGGGCGGTCGCCAGTTGGGCGCTCACCCGTTGGACGGTCGCCACGAGGCTTACGGTCACCGGCGGGGCGGTCTGAACGAGCACTACGGCCAGAATCAACAAATACTTGATCGCCAGCTTCGCGGATGTTCAATGGCTTGCCACAAACACGCACTTTGCGTAAGTGCTGTAACACGTCTTTTGGCATGCCATCTGGCAGGTCAACAGTGGTCACTGCATCGTAAAGTTGGATTGCGCCAATGTAACGGCTGTCGATGTTCGCTTCGTTTGCGATAGCGCCAACGATGTTACCAACACCAACACCATTCTCACGACCTACGTCGATAACGTAACGGCACATTTTTAAATCTGGGTTGTCTTTTAGTGCTTCAGCGCTGCCTAGGCTCGCTGGCATTGGACGCGGTTCGCGACTTCTGCGCTCACCACCACGGTCACTTCCGCGGTCGCCACGATCACTGCTGCTACGTTCAGGGCGCTCACTACGTTCATCACGAGCACGTTCTTGAATCGCTGGCAATTGCAGCGGACGCTCTTGCTGAACTTGCTGTAATAATGCTGCGGCTAGAAGATCGGTATCGACTTCTAACTGTTGGCATAATTGGGCAACAGCTTCTTTCATGAAATCTAAATCGCCGCTGATTGTTTCAGCCAGTTGCTCACCTAAGCGAGATAGACGACGCTCTGCAACACTCTCAGGGCTTGGAATTTTCATCGGTGAAATACGGCTGTTAGTTGAGCGCTCGATAGTGCGCAGCATGCGCATTTCACGGCTAGTCACAAACAGGATCGCCATACCAGTACGGCCAGCACGGCCAGTACGGCCAATACGGTGTACATAAGCTTCAGCATCATACGGAATATCGTAGTTGACAACGTGACCGATACGCTCAACGTCAAGACCACGGGCCGCAACGTCAGTCGCGATCAGGATGTCTAATTTGCCACGTTTCAGTTGATCAACTGCGCGCTCACGGGCTTGCTGGTTCATGTCACCATGTAAAGGTGATGAAGCATAACCACGAGCTTCTAACTTTTCAGCTAACTCAACACATGAGTTACGAGTACGGACGAATATGATAACACCTTCAGTGTTTTCAACTTCTAATACACGTACTAACGCTTCAAGTTTGTTGTGTTGTGATACTTGTACAAAACGCTGCTCGATTGACTCAACCGTTGTTTGGCTTGATTCAATACGAACATGTACTGGATTGCGCAAGTATTGGTTAGCAACACGCTTAATTTGCTCTGGCATAGTGGCAGAGAATAGCGCTAACTGGCGCTCGCTTGGCGTGTGCTCAAGGATCCACTCGATATCATCGATGAAGCCCATTTTTAACATTTCATCGGCTTCATCGAGCACTAAGGCTTGTAATGAATCGAGTTTCAAAGTGCCGCGACGCATATGGTCCATAACACGACCTGGCGTACCAACAATAACCTGTGGGCCACGTTTTAGGGCATTCAACTGTTGTTGCATGCTTTGACCGCCGTAAATTGGCAGTACGTGGAAATTCTTCATGAATTTGGCATAGCTACTGAAAGCTTCAGCAACCTGAACCGCTAATTCGCGCGTTGGCGCTAATACTAGAATTTGCGGTGTAGTTTGGCTGGTGACTTTATTTAACAGGGGTAAAGCGAAGGCACCAGTTTTACCTGTACCTGTTTGCGCTTGACCTAAAATATCTTTGCCAGCCATAAGAGGGTCGATACTGGCTGATTGGATTGGCGTCGGTTTTTCATAACCTAGCTCGTCAAGAGCACGCAACAAATTCTCGGATAGGCCGAGTTCACGGAAAGTTCTTTCATCGGATGACATTGGGTTGTAGCCTTGTGGATGCGCGCGCAAAATGGCGCTAAAGTTGCACAGACAGAAAATCAACCCCGTGTCGATTTCCCGCGAAGGACGGATTATAGCAGCATAGCGCACACTTTACCAACCTGAGTCACACTATTTACGCTGTTTCCTGCATTTTTTTCGCTAAAACTGAGCAAGAAACGCGCCACTTCCCATTAATTCTTTAAATATTCAACATTTAATTGAACTAGTTCAAATGCAGATTCAGTCACCGCTGCCAAAAAAGTGATGTCGATTGTCGCCACGGTATCCTCAGGCGTGTGATATTGCGGATGGATTGGCAGCCCTAAATATAACCAAGGGATATTCGCTTTATTGAACGGATAATGATCCGACGCTTGCAACCAATTAGTATTTTGTATGCTGCGGCCAATGGGCTTGGGGTGACTCAGTTTAATGCATAATCGGTTTTGCTCACTCAAGAGCGGTTTGAATTGGTTGAACTGATTGAAGTTTTGACTACCTTCGAGATAAATGGCATAGGGTTTACTCGGGTGACTTACCATGTCGAGATTAAGCATTAATTCAAATGTTGCCTCGGGTAGGCGAGTTTTGAGTTGCTCGACCAAGGCAGTGCTGCCATAGAGTCCGGGTTCTTCAGCATCCGTCGCGACAAACATCAAATTGACGTTAGGCAAAGTATGGGCTGGCAAGCCAAGTTGCTGTTGCCAGCGAGCGGCAATGGCTAACATTGTCGCGACACCCGAAGCGTTATCATCGGCGCCGTGGTAAATATGACTACCGCTCATGCCTAAATGATCATAATGAGCAACAACAATACGCCACCTATTGGTCGGCGTTTGCGCCATGGCGATAGCGACCACATTGGCGCCGCTATTTTGGGTAAAAAGAGTGTGATACTCAAACGGCACGATAAAGTCCTTTCCCCAAGGCTGTAAACCTAATGTTTGAAATGTCTGCTTTATATAGTCACGACTTTTAGCCGCGCCTTGGGTTTGAGTTTTTCTGCCCTCGAATTCTGCGGAACTGAGTTTTGTGACTGTCGCTTGCAGCTCACTAGGGTTGGCCCATGTCAGTTTAAGCTCGCTGGGCGCACAGGTTTCCAAAGAATTCGCGCAACCATTGAGATTTGCACTAACCAAGCAGACAAGTGTGAACATACTAAGGCCTCGCAACAGACGGCCTAAAATACGTACGTTCTTGAGATTAGCCAGCCGTTGGTGAATGCGATGGTAATTGAATAAAGGCGATATGCTTATATTGCAGGCGTGATAAAGGCTCAGCAAAATACGGCGAGTTACAGGCCATTGAGTGCTATCGCGCATGGATGATGCTTGTCCTTATGGATGAAACCGTCATCTGAAGATGGCTTTCATCTTTGCCTAAAGCTGAGTTTAATTCAACCTGTGTTAAATGTAGCGAAAGGCTAAGCGTATTTGAATGTAGCTTGGAGGGCATGAGATTAAGTGATTTGAGCTAATCGTTAACAACAATCCGCAAAACGTGGGACAAAAAAAGCGCAGTCGCCTAGGCGACTGCGCTTTTTTATTTTGATACAAACAGCTGGCTTTTAAGCCTTAGCTTTATTGGCCTTTGCCATGTCAATATCTCGCTTTAACAGTGGCTTTAAAAAGCGTGCCGTGTGGGAGGTTGGATGCTCGGCGACTTCTTCTGGTGTGCCTGTGGCTAAAATCATACCGCCACCACCGCCGCCTTCTGGGCCTAAGTCGATAATCCAGTCCGCCGTTTTGATCACGTCCAGATTATGCTCAATCACCACAATGGTGTTGCCGTGGGATTTAAGACGATGCAGTACGTCGAGCAGCAGTTGGATATCGGCAAAGTGTAAGCCTGTGGTCGGTTCATCCAAGATATACAAGGTTTGGCCCGTGTCACGCTTAGATAACTCTTTGGCAAGTTTCACCCTTTGGGCTTCGCCGCCCGACAGTGTGGTCGCACTTTGACCAAGGCGCACGTAGGACAAACCCACATCCATCAAGGTTTGCAGCTTACGGGCTATCGCGGGTACGGCATCGAAGAACTGACGTGCATCTTCCACTGTCATTTGCAATACTTCGTGAATATTCTTGCCTTTATAGCGTACTTCTAAGGTTTCACGGTTATAGCGCTTACCTTTACAGGAATCGCAGGGCACATACACGTCTGGTAAGAAGTGCATTTCGACCTTGATTAAACCGTCGCCTTGGCACGCTTCGCAGCGGCCACCTTTAACGTTAAAGGAGAAGCGGCCAACTTGATAACCTCGGGTGCGCGACTCTTGAGTGCCGGTAAATATTTCACGAATAGGAGTGAAAATACCCGTATAAGTGGCGGGGTTTGATCGCGGTGTGCGGCCAATTGGGCTTTGGTCAATATCGACCACTTTGTCACACAGCTCCATGCCTTCAATACGATCATAGGGGGACGGTTCATCCACCGTTGCGCCGTTAAGCATCCTATGGGCAATTTTAAAGAAAGTGTCGTTGATTAAAGTCGATTTACCCGAGCCAGACACGCCCGTCACGCAAGTGAACAAGCCAATCGGAATGGTTAAATCAACATTACGCAGGTTGTTACCGCGTGCGCCAAATAACTCAATAACTTGAGTTTTGTCGAACGGAATACGCGGCGTATCGATATGAATGCAGAGTTTACCGGAAATATATTGTCCAGTGACTGACTCTTCACAGGCGATGATCTTTTCAATCGGGCCGTCGCAAATCACTTCGCCGCCGTGCACGCCAGCACCGGGGCCGATATCAATGACGTGATCCGCCATGCGGATCGCATCTTCATCGTGCTCAACCACAATCACAGTGTTGCCTAAATCCCGCAGGTGTATGAGGGTTTGTAGCAGGCGTTCATTATCCCGTTGATGCAAGCCGATTGAAGGTTCGTCGAGCACGTACATCACGCCAACGAGTCCGGCGCCTATTTGGCTGGCGAGTCGAATACGTTGGGCTTCACCACCCGAGAGGGTTTCCGCCGAGCGTGATAGGCTCAAATAATTGAGGCCGACGTTAACGAGGAAACCTAAGCGATCGCGGATTTCCTTTAAAATCTTTTCAGCGATTTGCGCCTTTTGGCCGCTAAACTCGACTTTCTCGAAGTAATCTAAGGCTTCGCCAATCGACCAAGTGGTGAGTTGCGGCAGGTTAATATCGCCTAAAAACACGTTACGAGCTTCTTCACGCAGGCGCGAGCCACCACAGCTTTGACAGGCTTTGGTGTTGATAAACTTGGCTAATTCGTCACGTACCGAGTTACTTTCAGTTTCACGATAACGCCTGTCCATATTATTTAAAATGCCTTCGAAGGGGTGATTACGCACCACCACATCGCCGCGATCGTTGATGTACTTAAAGGCAATGCTGTCTTTGCCTGAACCGTACAGAACGATTTTACGGATTTTTTCGCTGAGCTGCTCGTAGGGCACTTCGACGTCAAACTTATAGTGTTCGGCGAGTGAACTAAGCATTTGGAAATAATAGAAGTTACGTCTATCCCAACCACGAATTGCGCCGCCAGCCAATGAAAGCTCGGTATTGCTGATCACGCGCTCAGGATCGAAAAACTGTTGTACGCCTAAACCATCACAGGTTTGGCATGCTCCGGCTGGATTGTTAAAGGAGAAAATTCTTGGCTCTAATTCCGCCATCGAATAACCGCAGTGCGGACAGGCAAAGTTAGCTGAGAATATCAGTTCTTCACCTTTTGGTTTACC
Organism: Shewanella sp. MF08487; assembly: GCF_050848685.1. Taxonomy (NCBI): domain Bacteria; kingdom Pseudomonadati; phylum Pseudomonadota; class Gammaproteobacteria; order Alteromonadales; family Shewanellaceae; genus Shewanella; species Shewanella sp. MF08487. The sequence goes on along the minus strand of NZ_JBOZPB010000028.1, from coordinate 44,438 downwards.
CGAACCTGTGTCGTCATCCATGGTGGCCACGGTTGCGATACCGCCAGAGAGTTCGAGTGCGGTTTCAAAGGATTCGGCCAAACGTTGCTTGATATCATCACGTACTTTAAAACGGTCGACGACCACTTCAATGGTATGTTTTACGTGTAAATCTAAGGTTGGTGGATCGGTTAAATCACACACTTCACCGTCGATACGTGCACGGATATAACCCTGTGCGGATAAACCTTCAAGTAATTTAACGTGCTCACCTTTACGGGCGTTGACCACAGGCGCGAGCAGCATCAAGCGGCTATCTTGGGGCATTTCGAGCACTTTATCGACCATTTGGCTGACGGTTTGCGCCGCCAACGGTTGATTGTGCGTCGGGCAACGCGGCTCGCCTACACGGGCGAACATCAAGCGTAGGTAATCGTAAATTTCGGTTATGGTGCCCACTGTCGAACGTGGGTTATGGGAAGTGGACTTTTGTTCGATGGATATCGCAGGGCTTAAGCCTTCGATATGATCAACATCGGGTTTTTCCATTAAACTTAAAAATTGGCGAGCATAGGCAGACAGAGACTCGACGTAACGTCTTTGGCCCTCGGCATATAAAGTATCAAAAGCAAGGGAGGACTTACCGGATCCCGATAAGCCCGTGATGACAATCAGTTTATCCCTAGGGATAGTCAGGTTGATATTCTTGAGATTGTGGGTGCGTGCGCCGCGTATTTCAATCTTATCCATCTATCGCTCTAATGCCATATGCTTAAAAAAAATGAGCACAAGTATCGCACAGATCGGCGGCTGAGTTTAGTTGATTCTGTGATCTGCACCAATCCTAGGCTGGCAGTGGTTTTTAGTCCGCTGACTTAAGTGGCTGTGAGCGATTGAGTGGATTAATTAAGATTAATGCCGTTGTTGCGCACTGACTCACAGGACAAATGTGAACACTATGTTAGACTCACTTATCTGTGCCTGAGTATTAAATTGGGCAGAAAAATAAAGGCGTTAACCCGAGTACTGCCAGGATTACGGATAATATAGGTCTGTGATTATCGGGATAAAAGCTAACGATATCGGTAGTGGTTTAGGCCACTATTTCCTTTTGAGTAAATCCTTTTGGGTGTGGTAACATGCGCCCCTTAAAAGACTTCAATCCAGGGCAAAATCATGGGTAACAACGGACTTTCGAGTACGGAAAAAAAAGTCGCGTTTTCTTTAGCCAGTGTATTTGGTTTGCGCATGATGGGCTTGTTTATGATCATGCCTGTCTTTGCACTTTATGGTCAGCACCTCGAGGGCTTCTCGCCTCTGTGGGTGGGTATTGCTATTGGCGCCTATGGCTTAACCCAAGCCGCGCTACAAATCCCCATGGGGATTTTATCTGACAAATATGGTCGTAAGCCGATTATTTTGGCGGGCTTAGTGGTGTTTGCTATTGGTAGTTTGATTGCTGCTAATGCTGAGACGATTTATGGTGTGGTGTTTGGCCGCGCAGTGCAGGGTATGGGTGCGATTGCGGCTGCTGTATTAGCCTTGGCCGCAGATTTAACCCGCGACGAACAGCGTACTAAGGTGATGGCGATTATTGGTATGTGTATCGGCGCCTCCTTTGCGCTGTCTTTACTGGTCGGGCCGATTGTTGCGCAACATGTGGGTTTATCGGGTCTGTTTTACCTCACGGCCATCCTCGCAGTGTTGGGCATGTTGATTGTGCAGCTTTTAGTACCGAGTCCGATTACCCATGCGCCTAAGGGCGACACGTTAGCCACGCCTGCCAGACTCAAGCGTATGTTGACCGATCCCCAGCTGTTTAGGCTCGATGCGGGGATTTTTATTCTGCATTTAGTGTTAACTGCGGTATTTGTGGCTTTGCCGCTGGATCTTGTTGATGCCGGTTTAGTGAAGGAAAAACACTGGATGCTATATTTCCCAGCTTTTGTGGGGGCGTTTTTCCTGATGGTGCCGTTAATCATTATCGGCGTTAAGCGTAAAAATACTAAGGCTATGTTCCAAATCGCCCTCGTGATCATGATAGTGGCATTACTGGCGATGGCCGCATTCTCTAGCAACCTTTGGGTATTAAGTTTTGCCGTGGTGCTCTTCTTTACCGGGTTTAACTATTTAGAAGCCTCACTGCCAAGTTTGATTGCCAAATTTTGCCCCGTCGGCGAAAAAGGTTCGGCCATGGGCGTGTATTCCACTAGTCAGTTTTTAGGGGCTTTTTGTGGTGGTATGCTCGGTGGCGGTGCTTTCCAATTAGTGGGCGCAGTCGGGGTATTTGTTGTTGCCGTGATCTTAATGTCTATCTGGTTATTTCTGACATTAGGCATGGAAAATCCTGTGCTGTTAAAGAGCTACACCTTAGAAGCCGAAGTCAAAGACAAGGCGCAGGCGCGGGATATGGCAGCGCAGTTATCAGCGCTGATGGGCGTGGTCGAAGCGATCGTCGTGCTCGATGAGAAAGTGGCCTACTTAAAGGTTGATGAGCATTTCGATTTAAGAGAAGCACGAGCTGTGTTAGGCTCTGCTCAATAATATCTGCTCTGCCGTGTAATATTTGGGGAAGCTGATTTTCCTCTATGGCGACATAGATAAACAACATACTGAATTAATAGATTATTTAAAGAATCGCAGGAGATTTCAATGGCCAGTCGTGGTGTTAACAAGGTAATTTTGGTTGGCAATTTGGGACAAGATCCAGAAGTGCGTTATATGCCAAACGGTAATGCAGTCGCAAACATCACAGTAGCGACCAGCGAATCGTGGAAAGACCAACAGGGTCAACAGCAAGAGCGTACTGAATGGCATCGTGTGGTTCTGTTCGGTAAATTAGCTGAAATTACAGGTGAATACCTGCGTAAAGGTTCTCAGGTTTACCTTGAAGGTAAATTGCAAACTCGTAAGTGGAAAGACCAAAGTGGTCAAGAGCGTTACAGTACTGAAGTGGTTATCGACCAAAGTGGTAGCATGCAAATGCTAGGTAGCCGTGGTCAAGGTGGCCAAGCACAAGGCGCGCCAATGGGCGGCGGCATGCCACAAAACGCAGGTTATCAGTCTGCACCACAACAAGCGGCACCAGCGCAAAATCAATATGCTCCAGCGCCTCAAGCTGCACCAGCTTACCAAGCGCCAGCTCAGCAACAATATGCCGCGCCAGCACCTACCCAGCAGCAAGGTTATGGTCAACCGCAGTCCCAACCACCACAGCAGGGTGGTTATGCGCCTAAGCCACAAGCCGCTCCAGCGCCAGCTTATCAAGCACCTGCAGCACCAGCACAGCGCCCAGCACCGCAACCTCAGCAAAACTTCACTCCAGATTTGGATGATGGTTGGGATGATGATATCCCGTTCTGACGAATACATAAGTCGTAAAGACGAGATAGTCTGAAATGAATAAAGCCACGCAAGTCGTGGCTTTATTGTTTCTAGCGTTAATGCTTTGGGTCTTTCTATTGTATAAGCAGACTGAGAGCGTTAAAGCATTCGTCTAGCTTATAGATTCAACCATTTGATTTAGGTAAAAGCTTAAAACTTATAATCGAAGTTATAACGCATGCCGATCATGATTTGGTCATTGGTTTCACGGTAGTCGTAATCAGTTTTTTGATATTCGACAAAGGTTCTGAACATAGGCGTTAAATGCCATTCAAGCGTAGTGTTGTAGGCATTATAGGTTTTAGAGGTCACATCGTTGCCACCATCATCATATTTAGATACGCCTAGCTTAACTTTATAGCTTTCATTGATTGCGTAGCTTGCTACGACGTCAAGTGTGGATCCATCGGCGTCATCTTTGTCTATATCTTGATAGGCTGCGGCGAGGTATAAAGAGTCAAAGCTCTTTGATAGGGTCACACCTACAGTATTTTCATCGGTGCCATCTTCTAACTCTTTGTTATAAAAAGCTGCAGCGATGTAGATAAAGTCAGTTTTGTAGCGAACACCAGCGTTGACAAAATCGCTACCATCACTGCCTTTATCGCCATCAAATTGTCCATCAGCCGAAAATAAGAAATCGCCGAATTGCTTACGATAGGTGACTAGATTATTCACTCTGAACGGGCTCGCACTGTCATAGGCGAGGGGGGTTCCTGAGCGGTTAAATATATCGACAGGATCAGAAATAATTTCTTGAGTAACGGCTTGCTTACCGATGGCGAACCGACCAAATAATCCTTCAATACCGACATACGCTAGACGTGCGTCGCCAAAATCACCGTCGTTTTTAATGTCGACTTTAAATTCGCCTTTAGCAAAGCCGGTTAGGCCATGACTGAGCTTTTGCTCTGCGGCAAAACCAATTCGTGAGCTGGCATCACCCACATCCCATACTTCGTCTGAACTTAAGTTGCTCACTCCGAATGTAGGGCGTAAAGAACCATAAAAATTAAACTGAGTGTCTGATGATGTTGGGGTCGAAGCTGTGCTCTCTTGGGTTTCTAGCGTCGCAAGTCTTTGTTGTATTTGTTGTAATTCAGCCCGTAACTCATCATTCGTCGCAGTATCATTGGCTTGAGCGGCGAATAGGGGGGCGGTAAAGCTTAGCATCATCATTGCTGCTGTTATTTTTGATAGCTTCATTTATATTTCCTTACATAACAACTACTAACGCTCTGTTAATGGTTTTGTTATCCATAAAGCAGTACTGCATAGTAGTAAGGATGCGCACGTTTGATTGTGCTGGGTTCGGGATCTTGTTGAAATGAAAGATCCCGCATGTCTTTACTGGTAAATAATTTTTGCCAGCCTAATTTTGGAAAATGCTCCCCCATCCCACCCAGTGGCGGGATCGATGAAGGCGTTCGCATTAGAGTATGGTTGCGGCCATTTTCCGGCGTAGGTAAGCAATTTGTTGCATGTGCGGCAAATCTTTGGGGCAATTATCTTGGCAGCCAAGCAATGTCATACAGCCAAACACGCCATCTTGATTACCGATAACATGGTAAAAATCATCCGCAGTACGAGCGTCTCTGCTATCCATTTCGAAGCGGGCAATTTTCATCATGCCAACCGCACCGACAAAGGTCTCGCGCATTTGTTTGGTGGCGCAGGCAGATACACAAACCCCGCATTCAACGCAGCGTTCTAGCTCATAAATGCGTGCAGCTTCTTCGGGAGCCATTGGATTTTCGAGACGATGCATGTCGTGATCATCGGCTTTAGGATGCAGCCATAGCTTTAATCGTTCGGCTAATTCACGCATAAATTTACCCGTGTTAACGGATAAGTCACCAATCAGCTCAAAGCCAGGTAATGGCATTAAAGTGATTTCACCATCGGGGTAATTTGCCGTTAGCGTGCGACAAGCAAGCGTAGGGAAACCATTGATCACCATGGCGCAACTGCCACAAATACCCGCGCGGCAAACAAAGTCGAATTGCAATGAGGGATCCTGTTGTTCACGCAGTTGATTGAGTGCAATAAACACTGTCATACCGGGTGTTTCAGTCAACTGATAACGTTCCATTTTCGGCTTGTCTTGGCCATCTTGTGGATCGTAACGGAAGATATTAAAGCTGATTTGACGGCTCATAATGGTTTGTTTCCTACCGGTTGAGATGGCATGGTTTTTAAAGTATCAGTGAGACGCTCATTGCGAGGTTGCAGATGGCTTGGCAACTCAAATGGCATCAATGCGTGCTGAAGCGTGTGTCTATCAGGGTTGTCGCCTAAGCTTGCGATCACTTCATTGATCTGTTGCACGCGCTTTTCCGTGTCTGGGTGAGGGATGGTGTTATCGTTACCATAGCCTCGGTATCCCGGTGGTAATTCCATTTTCATTACATCGAGTGCTTCGTAACGCAATACTGGCTCTAGTGACTCGGCGTCTGGCCAAGTTGCTAGCGTACGGTTAAGCCAATCTTTATCGTTGCGTTGTGGATAATCTTCCCGTGAATGGGCGCCGCGACTTTCTGTCCGAGCGGCAGCGCCGCAGGCAACAGTTAAGGCGACTCTTAACATACGGCTGACGCGCAGTGCTTCAACTAACTCTGGGTTTGAGTGACGTTTTTTACATTTGAGACCCAGATTCTTAGATCGTACGAGTAATGCTTTAAGCTCTTTGATGGATTTTTCTAATTCGGGTCCGTTACGGAAAATGCCGACGTAATTCATCATAATACGTTGCATTTCAATCTTGATTTCAAAAGGATTTTCTTTGCCGTCGCCATCAATAAGATGATCAATTTCTGCCTGTAATTTATCGATACATTTCTGCGTGAGGGCAGTATCGATTTCTAGGCTGTTTTGCTCACAAAAATCAGCAACATATTTACCAATAATCATGCCGCCAACGACTGTTTCAGCGACCGAGTTACCACCTAGGCGGTTAAAGCCGTGCATGTCCCAACAGGCCGCTTCGCCGACACTGAACAATCCTTTGAGCTGTGGGCTTTCGCCAGTGGCATTGGTGCGTACGCCGCCCATAGAATAATGCTGGGTAGGTCTTACTGGGATCCAATCTTTACAGGGGTCGATACCCAGAAAATACTCACAAATCTCTTTCACTTCGCGCAAGTTGGTTTCGATATGCTCGCGGCCTAACAGGGTGATATCTAGCCATAGATGCGGGCCGTAAGGGCTGTCAACGCCTTTACCTTTACGCATATGCTCTGTCATGCGGCGCGAGACCACATCACGGGAGGCAAGTTCTTTTTTCTCTGGTTCGTAATCTGGCATAAAGCGGTGACCGTCTTTATCACGCAAAATACCGCCATCACCACGACACCCTTCAGTGGTTAAAATACCCGCTGGCACGATGGCGGTAGGATGAAACTGCACCGCTTCCATATTACCTAAGGTGGCGACACCGGTATCGAGTGCTAATGCTTGGCCTATGCCTTCGCAGATAGTGGCGTTGGTGGATATTTCATAAATTTTGCCGTAACCACCGGTGGCGATTGTGGTGGATTTAGCCACGTAAGCACGCAGCTCGCCGGTGATTAAACAACGAGCGATAACGCCATGGCAGCGTTTACCATCATGGATTAGCGACAACGCTTCAATCCGCTCGTGTACTGGAATACCCATTGATATAGCTTGGTTATCGACCGCATACAGTAAAGAGTGGCCTGTGCCATCGGCGGTATAACAGGTACGCCATTTCTTGGTGCCGCCAAAGTCACGGGCATTAATTAGGCCGTGAGCTTCTTCAGCTTCATTGAGAGTGACTTTTTGCGCGTTCATGATGACTTCACGCGGGCCGGCAGAAATCCGCGACCAAGGCACGCCCCAGTTGGTGAGTTCGCGGATTGCTTTGGGTGCAACGTGGGTAAACATGCGCGCTACATCTTGGTCGCAGCCCCAGTCGGAGCCTTTAACTGTGTCTTGGAAATGCACATCTTCGTTATCGCCCATGCCTTTAACTGTGTTACCAAGGCTGGCTTGCATACCGCCTTGTGCTGCGGCGGAATGTGAACGTTTTGCGGGAATTAACGATAGCACTAAGGTATCGAGTCCGCGTTCTTTGGTGGCAATGGCGACTCTAAGGCCCGCGAGTCCGGCGCCAATCACTAATGAGTCTGTATAAATAAGTTTCAAATGAGCTCCTTATCTAATTATCTAGATAACATTCATAGATTTATCATTGCGCTCCTCGGTATAGATGCGCTGCAACTATGTATCGAGGAGGATCCGTATATTGTTTGTGTTGCTCTACAGGCTAGGTGCGCCGATAGCGCTAGCTTGTTTGTTATTAATTGGGAATAAACGGTTGCACCGGCAATACTAATTCCATACCAATATTGATATAGGTCACTAGGCTTAATGTGCCTAAACATAATAAATAGACGATCAATACATGGGCGATGGTGCGGATAAGTGGGCGGTTACTGCTCACACCCCATTTTAAGATCACTCGGTATAAGCCAACGATGCCGTGGAATAAAACGATAGGTAGAAACACCACGTATAAGAGCCAAGCGTTATCGTGGTAAACCCGTTCAGCCGAAAGGTGAGGGCCAATATCTGGGTTTAAAATCATGGTTGCAAGGTGGGCTGACACTAAGAAAAAGAGTAAAAACCCAGTAATCATCTGCCAGAACCATAATTGGGTATCTTTATGTTTGATACTCGACATGAAGCCACGCATTGCGCGCCATTGGCCTAGTTGTGTGGGAAAGCGACGTAATGCTGTGGCGGCATGTACTGCAACAATCACGAGCATAATGACTGAAATGATCTGGGTTACAATCGGGAAGCCATGATCAGTCGAGCTAAACATGCTGCCTTCTAAGAATTGCACCATGTGAAAGAAGGTTTCTTTCCCTAATAAAATGCTCGCCTCAAAATGCATATGAAATAAAAGAAAAATACCCAATATAAGCCCAGTCACACTTTGTAAGCAGTCTGCTTTAGCCGACCAAGCTTGCCCATACGGCCCACCATTAATGGCGGTAGGAACACGCGTTTTCGCTGACATTAATTCACTCCTTACTAGGTTTGTCATAGTGTGGATGCGTCTGCACTACACCAAACTACCCCTTGAAATACAGATTAAAATAAGAGGGCTAAGCCATTTTTAAGCATCACCCTCGGATAACGTTAGGGAATATGGCGCTATAACATCATGCCGCCAAATAGGAACGCTAATGCCACACTGGTAGCAATCGTCACGACGCCCGGAATAAGGAAAGGATGGTTAAATACCGCCTTACCAATTCGAGTTGAGCCGGTATCATCCATCTCAACCGCGGCGAGTAACGTAGGGTAAGTCGGCAATACGAACAAGGCACTTACTGCGGCAAAAGAGGCCACTGCAGTTAAAGGACTCACGCCAATCGCTAATGCTGCAGGCATCAGTGCTTTAGTCGTCGCGCCCTGTGAATAGAGCAACATAGAAGCAAAGAACAAGGTGACCGATAACAACCAAGGCTGACTTTGCAGTAAGTTACCAGCAAGGTCTTTGATTTCATTAATATGATTAGAAACAAAAGTATCACCCAACCAAGCCACACCTAATACACAAACACAGGCGGACATACCTGATTTAAAGGTGCCGGCATTGGAAATTTCGCTTGCGTCTAATTTACAAAAAATGGTGATAGCCGCAGCAGCTGTCAGCATCAACACCATAATGGCGGCATCGCGTGGCAGAACAGGGTTAACAATTAATCCTACTTTGTCTGAAATCGCAGTGGCATAAACCATCACAGCCGCAATCGCCATAAGGAAAATCATTACTGAACGCTTGGCACCTGGTTTAATGGTGATCTGGGTTTTACCGCGCTTTTTAACTAAACCCTTAGCTAAGCGATCTTGATAAATTGGATCGTCAGCAAGCTCTTTACCCATTAAATTAGCGACAACAGCCCCAACCATACAGGCAAGAAAAGTTGATGGAATACATACGGCTAACAGCACTAAGTAATCGACACCAAAGGGATCTAAGATGCCAGAGAAGAACACTACCGCTGCTGAAATGGGTGAGGCAGTAATAGCGACCTGTGAGGCGACTACGGCGATAGATAAAGGACGAGAAGGACGGATACCTTGTTCTTTTGCGACTTCGGCAATAACAGGTAAGGTGGAGAATGCGGTGTGGCCAGTACCCGCAAAGAGTGTCATGAAGTAAGTCACAACGGGGGCCAAAAAGGTGATTTGTTTTGGATGTTTACGTAATAATTTTTCAGCCAGTGACACTAAGTAATCCATCCCACCCGACACTTGCATAGCTGCAATGGCGGTGATTACTGACATAATGATGAGGATCACATCAATGGGGATATTACCCGGTTTGAGTCCTAGTCCTGCGGTCAGTATCAATACTCCAACACCACCCGCAAAGCCGACACCCATGCTACCCATCCTAGCACCTAGATAAATCGCCCCGAGCACAATTGCTATCTCTAATATAATCATAGTGTTAACTCTTTTTTGTTTTTAATTGCCATAGCCTAGTTCAGTGTCAATTGTGCATAGGCTTATTGTTGAATTATTGAGTTTGGGCTGGGGAGTCTTTCCCCAGCCCCACCTAGTTACACTTTGTTTTTGCTGGTATTTTTCTTCGGCTGATATTTAGGATGCATCAGGTTTTCAACTGAGAGGATGTCATCCAGTTCTTCAACTGTTAACAAGCCGCGCTCAAGTACCACTTCACGGACATTTTTACCCGTTTGGGCGCAAATCTTGCCGATGATGTCACCTTCATGGTGGCCGATGTACGGGTTAAGGTAGGTCACGATACCGATAGAATTGAGCACATGATTCATACAGATTTCTGGGTTGGCGGTGATGCCTTCAACGCATTTTTCGCGCAGGGCGATACAGGCATTACCCATTAAACTGAGTGACTCAAACATCGCTTGGCCAATCACAGGCTCCATCACGTTTAGCTGTAACTGACCCGCTTCGGCGGCCATAGTAATGGTGATGTCGTTGCCGACAATCTTGAAGGCAACCTGATTCACCACCTCTGGAATCACAGGGTTAACCTTGGCAGGCATGATGGATGAACCCGCTTGTAGTTCAGGAAGATTAATTTCTTTAAGGCCCGTGCGTGGACCTGATGACAGTAGGCGTAGGTCATTACAAATTTTGGACATTTTAATCGCCATACGCTTAATCGCACTGTGCAACATAACGTAGGCACCGCAATCTGACGTGGCCTCGATTAAATCTTCCGCTGGCACATAGGCGCGACCAGTAATTTCTGCCAGATGTTTAATGGCCAGTGAGGAATAACCCTCTGGCGTATTAAGACCCGTACCAATGGCAGTAGCACCTAAGTTCACTTCTAACAATAATTCTTGGCAACGCGTGATAGATTTAATTTCTTCTCGTAACGTGACCGCAAAGGCATGAAACTCTTGGCCTAATGTCATAGGCACCGCATCTTGTAGCTGGGTACGGCCCATCTTTAAGATCGTTTTAAACTCTGTGGCTTTAGTTTCGAAAGCAGCGATAAGGTCAGTTAATGTATCTAGCAGGATATCGGTGCTGTTGATGACCGCAATACGGAAACCCGTTGGATAGGCGTCGTTGGTCGATTGACACTTGTTGACGTGATCATTTGGGTTGATGACATCGTAACGGCCTTTTTCTAGACCCATGATCTCCAGTGCAACGTTGGCTAATACCTCATTGGTATTCATGTTGACTGAAGTGCCAGCTCCGCCTTGATAGACATCGACCGGAAATTGATCAACAAATCGGCCCGTTGTCAGTATCAGATCGCACGCTTCAATTATTTTGTCAGCGATCTCAGGACTTATTGCGCCTAATTCGCTATTTGCCATGGCAGCCGCTTTTTTAGTTAGCATCATGCCACGAACTAATTCAGGTACATCGGAAATTTTTTGATTACTCAGCTTAAAGTTTTCGATGGCACGTAATGTATGTATGCCGTAATAAAATGCATTGGAAACTTCTTTAGTACCCAATAGATCTTCTTCGATCCGTACGCTATTAGTATCTTTCATTTCGATCCTATCCAATCCAGTTAATAGTAAGATATATCTTCGAGTATTAAATTTTAGATGTGTATATCAGTATGCTTAACACATTAAAAATAATACCGAAAACATGAAGGAGAATCGTCTCCTTGACTATCGATACAAATCTTAACTCTTTAAATGAAGAATAATTAGGATGGCGATCACTTAACTCGTTGAAATAGAGTATTTGTTTTGTTTGTTAGAGAGGCATCTCAATTCGATGATCTAGTGTGAGCTATTACTTTTTGATGCTAATTAGATAAATAATTGTTATTTAGTTAACAAGTTTAAAAGGTGTATATATTAAAGCGAATTAGACGCTAAATTAACTATTTTGAATTTAAGTTATTATGAACGCGTATAACCATTCCGTCTTATCATTCGTCTTAATTAAACTTATTTAAATGAGTGGATGACGTTCTGTTTAAAATAATTAAATTTATTAATACCATCTTGTATTTTTTATTATTGGTGAGGATTGTCACTGTAAGGTATAAATAATGGTGCACACTATGGCTGAGTTTACTACTAATAAAAGGATATAAGCATGAATGTTTCGATGCGTAAGATTTTACTTTCCATCAGCTTAGGGTTATTTCTCTCCTCTGCGGCGCAGGCACTGCCACAGGTACGTATTATTGCCACGGGAGGCACTATTGCGGGAGTAGGCCAATCGGCGACAGGATCTAATTATCAGGCGGGAGAAGTGGGTGTTAATAGTTTAATTGTGGCCGTACCTGAAATAAAGCAACTTGCGGATATTCAAGGTGAGCAACTGGTTAAAATCGGTTCGCAGGACATGAATGATAAGGTGTGGCTTGCGCTTGCTAAGCGGATCAATATTTTACTGGCTGACAAAGATGTTGATGGCATAGTCATTACCCACGGCACCGATACTTTAGAAGAAACCGCTTATTTTTTAAATCTCACCGTGAAAAGTGACAAGCCGGTAGTGCTGGTTGGCGCAATGCGTCCATCAACTGCTATGAGTGCCGATGGTCCGATGAATTTGTATAATGCCGTTGCGACTGCTGCTAACCTCGAATCGAAAGGTCGAGGTGTATTAGTGGTGATGAACGATATAGTGCTTAACGCTCGCGATGTCACTAAGACCAATACCACAGGAGTGCACACCTTTGCTGCGCCTAACTTTGGCCCGCTTGGCGTTATCCATAACAGCAAGATTGAATACATGGGTAAAACTGAGCGCCAACATACAACTCAAACGCCTTTTGATGTTAGTAAACTTGATAAATTACCACAGGTTGGCATCGTTTATAACTATGCCAACGCCAGTGATTTACCCGCCAAAGCTATGGTAGAAGCAGGTTTTGACGGTATCGTTAGCGCGGGCGTGGGTAACGGAAATATGTACCAATCAATATTTGATACGCTAGCAAAAGCAAGCCAAAAAGGCGTGCTAATCGTACGCTCTAGCCGTGTACCCACAGGAGCCACCACGCTGGATGCTGAGATAGATGATGCTAAATATGGTTTTGTGGCATCGGGTAATCTTAATCCGCAAAAATCTAGAATTTTATTGATGTTGTCTTTAACGCAAAGCAAAGATCCACAGCAGATCCAACGCTGGTTTCAGCAGTTTTAACCTGTAATGTCGCAGTCGTGGCTAATGTTCAAGTACTCGGGCTGTCGTTAATCAATAAGCGCTTCGATGATTCGAGGCGCTTTTTATTCCGTTATTATTCTAAATAAAAAATGCCGTTCACTTAAGTGAGCGGCATTTTAGCATCTCTAGCTGGCGGTTTTATTTTTGATAACTGCTACTTAAGTTTATTCTGTGACTTTTAACTCTTGGCCAGGCTTAATGATGCTCTTGGCATTAAGCTGGTTCCACTTCATTAAATCTGCCAGTTTAACCTTATTTTTACGGGCAATTTTATCCAACGAATCGCCGGATTTTACCTTGTAGGTTGTCGCTTTTGCCGCAGTTTTATCGGCTGGCTTGGTGGGGGTTTTAGCCTTGGTTGATGATTTGCTTCTGACTTTTGTATCGACCTTGGCTTTATTGCTGCTAACTTTAACCGCTTCAGGTTGATTATCATTTGTCGCCATCGGCGTTAATAGCGTGAGCTCTTGACCAATTTTGAGGCGGTCAGAGGTCAGATTATTCGCTTGTTTTAATGCTTTTACTGACATATCAAATTTAGCCGCAATAGAGCCTAGGCTATCGCCAGATTTGACTATGTAGCTTTGGCTGTCATAGCGTTTTTGAGCGTAGAGTTTATCGTGATTCTCTTGATACTGGCCTATGTTTTCCAGTGGTAGGGCGATTTGGTATTTACCTTTACTGGGGATCACTCCTTGACGAAAACCTGGGTTATAGGTTTTAAATTTTGCTTTGCTCAGTCCTGCAGCATCGGCTATCTGACCAATATCCAAACCATTGGGAGCGGGAACACGATCTAAAAAGGGGCGATTATCAATCGCTGGTATTTTTAGGCCGTAATGATTGGGGGCGCGAATAATTTGAATAAATGCCAGCCACTTAGGCACTGTTTGTACGCGTTTAGCTGGAATGCCCAGTGACCAAAAATCTGTAGGTTTGCCCTTGGCTTTGTTTTTGTCTATAGCGGCTTTAATTACCAGTTCGCCGGTGTTGTAGGCGGCAACTGCGTTAATCCAGTCTTTATCTAGGGTGTCGTATAAGTGCTGTAAATAGTCGAGTACGGCATCAGTAGATGCGAGTGCATCTTTACGGCCGTCGTAGGCAGAATTAATGGTTAAGCCAAAATTACGCCCAGTGGCGGGGATCATTTGCCACAGTCCGGCCGGGCCATTGGCTTGAGCCAGAGGATTGTAACCACTCTCAACTATGGGTAATAGTGCCAACTCTAATGGCATGTTGCGCGCTTCGAGTTGACTCACAATGTAATATAAAAAAGGTTCGGCGCGTGTGCCAACCTGAGTCATAAATTTTTGTTTATCATCAAAAAAGTTACGTTGCTTACGCACTTCGGCATCGTCATGCACGTCAATCGTATTTGCATGTTGAATTTTTGCCCACACATCGCTGTATTGCTCAACGACTGGCGGTGGTGGTGTTTTGGCCGCGTGTGGTGTTGCGTTGCTCAGTTCTGACTGAACATTGTCTGTTGAGGTATTGAATTCTGTTGCTGATGGGCTTGCCGATGTTGCAGTGCAACCTGTTAGTAGGGCCATCAGCATGGTCAACATGAGCACTGTGAAAGAGTGCGTTTGGCGAAATGGTGTCCGCATAATAGTCCTGTAATTGAGTAGCCTAGCATTCCATATTGAGGCACATGCTAATCTGTTTTCACGTTTCTGGATAGATCCACACGGTTTTGACGCCAACCCAAGACCCGTTTGGGTGCTGATATTTCGTTTAGATTTACCAGTGGATACGCTACCATAGCCGCGTTTTTTCATTGATTTGGGTAATACATGCAGACGTTAGCGCAATTAAGGGCAGGGCAGTTACAGGGGATTACTCGTTTACAATTGACTGAGAACTTAACCGAGTTTCCTCGGGAGATTTTTGACTTAGCCGATACGCTTGAAATTCTCGATTTGTCGAATAACCAACTGAGTACATTACCCGATGATTTACACCGTTTATCGCGCTTAAAGATCATTTTCGCTTCTAATAATCGCTTTGAGCATTTGCCTGAGGCATTGGGACGCTGTGCAAATTTAGAGATGATTGGCTTTAAGGCGAATCAAATCACCACAGTTGCAGCAATAGCATTACCATTACAAACTCGTTGGTTGATTTTAACGGATAACCAGATTGAGGCGCTGCCTGCCGCTATGGGTCATCTCCATCGTTTACAAAAGCTAGCTTTAGCGGGCAACCGATTAACGACTCTGCCGGAGTCGATGAAGCATTGCCGTAACTTAGAATTAGTGCGCCTATCTGCTAATCAACTGCAAGCACTGCCCACTTGGTTACTCAGTCTGCCTAAGCTCACTTGGATCGCCTTTGCGGGTAATCCGTTTAGCCATACATTGGTAGACCCCCATCGCGATGTGATGACTGTGGCTAATGTGACGTTGGCTGATATTAAGTTAGCAGAACAGCTTGGCGAAGGTGCGTCAGGGGTGATTTATCGCGGTGATTGGTTAAATCAGGCCATGATAACCGCAACTGGTACGGCACAAATTGCAGTCAAACTTTTTAAGGGTGAAGTGACTAGCGATGGTTACCCTGCCGATGAGCTTGATTGCTGCCTTACAACGGGCGATCACCCAAGTTTGATTAAGGTTGTGGCACACATTAGCCAAAAAGACCAGTTAGGCTTAGTTATGGAGCTCATCCCGCCTGGATTTAGTAACTTAGGTTTACCTCCCAGCCTGCTGACCTGTACCCGTGATACCTTTAAAGTCGGCACTCAATTTAGCGTGGATGACGTCGTAAAAGTCGCCTATCAATTAGCAGATGCAATGGCGCACATGCACGCAAAGCAGGTGAGTCACGGCGATGTGTATGCCCATAACATTATGGTTAATCGGCAGATGCAGTTGTTATTTGGTGATTTTGGTGCGGCGTCGAACCTACGTAATCTATCGACAGAAGCGCGTTTAGCGATACAGGCCATTGAGGTTCGTGCGCTAGGTTGCTTGATTGAGGACCTCATAACCTATGTGGATACGCAAATACACCCAGAGACATGTGCCAAGCTTAGTGCGATTAAAACACTATGCATGCTGGAAGATGCCCACCAACGTCCATGCTTTATTGATATTAAACAAATGCTTGACCACTGTTAATTAACTGACCAATACAACATTTGTTTTTATTTTGTTTTTCTTGTGGTCTTTTTGTGTGGATTACGCTTTAACTGTTGGTTGCGTAGTTAACTTGTTGTTTTTATTTGGATGTGTGATGGCTGTTTTACTGGCACTCACTCGGATTATGCCTATAGGCTGTATACCCAAACAATCTCAAAATGTAGAAATAGACACTTTAGGTGATTTGGGTAAATCTTGGGTTCAATCCGGTGAGCTGTTATCGGATAGGATGTCCGTTGAATAGTCAAAACGATAGGTTTCATCAACTATGCTTACACAACAAGCGACTAAACAAGTGCGTACTGCTTGCGATATTTCGTTAACACCCCATTCCCATCAGGATTTAAAGTCCGCCTTATTCGCTCCTGTAATATTGTTCATAGCGAGTCTACTAGCCTTAAACTCCTTAACGGCTGTGGCAGCTGACAAGGTTGATATTATCCCAGTTACCGTAGAGGCGGTAAAAGAAACCGCCTTTGACGATACCGTGAAAGAAGTTGGTAAAATCAATGCCATCGATTCAGCCGTACTGAACTTTAGTGCCAGCGAAAAAATTAGCGCGATTCACTTTAACCATGGCGATAAGGTTAAAAAAGGGCAAATCATTGCCGAGCTGGATAACGTTAAAGCTAAGGCTGATTTAGATAAGGCCAAGAGCACGTTAGCCTTAGCTAAAACTAAGCTCGAACGTATTGAAGATTTGTTGATTAAAGAGCCGTTTGCACTTGCCAAGCAAGATGTGGATGAGCTGAGGGAAAATGTCAATTTGGCCGATGCCGATTTTAGGCAAAAGCAGGCAGTAATGAACGATTACCTGATCAAGGCTCCCTTTGATGGCCAGTTAACCCGCTTTAGCCAGTCTATTGGCAGCCAAATTGGCGCAGCTACTGCATTAGTCACCCTGTATAGCCTACATCCCGTCGAAGTCCGTTATGCCATTAGCCAGCATGATTTTGGTAAGGCGAAAAAAGGCCAAGAGGTTGATGTCACCGTGGAAGCCTACGGGGATAAAATTTTTACAGGAATGGTGAATTATGTGGCGCCCGCCGTCGACATTAATTCGGGCCGAGTAGATATTCACGCCACCCTCGAAAACCCCGAATTTAAACTTGCCCCCGGTATGTTCGCCAATATCAAACAGTACTATAGCCGCGGTATCAAACGTTTATTAGTGCCACAAAACTCTATTATTGCTAATAATGCCGAGCGCTTTGTCTGGTTGGTGCGTGGCGATAGCGCAGTAAAGCAAATGGTTAAACTCGCGCAAAATACTAACGATGGCTATGCAGTGGTTATCGAAGGTTTAGCCGTAGGCGATTTGGTAGTGAAGACGGGCATGCAAAATCTTAAGTCCGATAGCCAGATCAAAGTCGTGCAGGATAAGAACCTTAAAGATAGCGAGCCTGCGTCAAAGGCTGAATCTACATCTAAACCAAAAGATGAGCCAATACCAGAATCAAAAGCTGACTCACATGCTGATTCACACCTTAAGTCAGCGGTAGTTACCAGCGCTAACTCGGTGAGTGAGGAGGTTGAATAATGCGTTTACCCGAAGTCTGTATCCGCCATCCTATCTTCGCCTCGGTTCTCAGCATCATGGCGGTATTACTGGGATTAATCGCCTTTCAAAAACTCGATATTCAATATTTTCCTGAGCATACTACCCACTCTGCCTCTGTTAATGCCTCGATTGCAGGGGCGAGCGCCGATTTTATGTCGAGCAATGTGGCCGATAAGCTCATTGCGGCGGCTTCGGGTATTGATAAGGTCGATACTATGTCGACCGACTGTAGCGAAGGGCGCTGCTCGTTAACGATTAAATTCAATGACGATACCAGTGATATTGAATACACCAACTTAATGAATAAGTTACGTAGCAGCGTTGAAGGGATCAACGATTTCCCCCAGAGCATGATAGATAAGCCCACAGTTACCGACGATACCTCGGCAACAGATGCTGCGAGTAATATCATCACTTTTGTCAACGCAGGCGGCATGGAAAAGCAGGCTATGTATGACTACATTAGCCAACAGTTAGTACCGCAACTTAAGCAAGTTCAAGGTGTTGGTGCTGTATGGGGGCCGTATGGTGGTTCACAAAAGGCGGTGAGAGTTTGGCTTAATCCTGAGCAAATGAAGGCGTTAAACATTAAGGCCGCCGATGTGGTGGGCACATTAGGTTCTTATAACGCCAGTTTTACCTCGGGGGCAATTAAGGGTAAGTCGCGAGATTTCTCGATTAACCCATTGAATCAAGTTGAAACACTGGATGATGTGAAAGATCTGGTGATCAAAGTCAGCGAGGGCAAGATCATCCGCGTGGTCGATGTTGCCGATGTGGTCATGGGTGAAGAAAGTCTGTCGCCGAGTATGTTGTCTATCGGTGGGCACAGTGCGATGTCACTACAGATTTTGCCTTTGAGTAATGCAAACCCAGTGACAGTGGCGGTGAACATTAAGGCTGAAATTGCGCGCATGCAGCAGCATTACCCCAAGGGTTAGAAATGACCTTGGCCTACAATCAGGCCGACTTTATTGAAGCCTCTATCGATGAAGGGTTTTCTGCGCTGATTGAGGCAGTCATCTTAGTCTCCTTGATTGTGGTGTTATTTCTAGGCAGCCTGCGCGCAGCATCAATTCCAATCATTACCATTCCCGTGTGTGTGATTGGGGTGTTTGCCGTAATGTCGGCCCTCGGTTTTAGCATCAATGTGTTGACCATTTTGGCGATTATTTTGGCCATCGGCCTGGTGGTGGACGACGCTATTGTGGTGGTCGAGAACTGTTATCGCCACATCGAAAACGGTGAAACGCCTTTTAATGCAGCGATTAAAGGCTGTCAGGAAATCATCTTCCCGATCATTGCCATGACCTTAACGCTCGCAGCCGTGTATCTGCCGATAGGATTAATGTCGGGGTTAACCGCTGATTTGTTTAGGCAATTCTCCTTCACCTTGGCCGCCGCCGTGATGATCTCTTGCGTGGTCGCGCTGACATTATCACCTATGATGAGCGCCTATCTTATTAATACCACTGAGCAGCAGCCGAAATGGTTTAGCCGAGTCGAGCATGTGCTGCAGCAGTTAAACGATTTGTATATCAAAGAGCTGGATAAGTGGTTTACCCGTAAGCGTTTAATGCTCGGTGCGGCTGTAGTACTTATCGGCCTTGCGGGCATCGCCTACTGGCAGTTGCCGAAAATACTCTTGCCTGCGGAAGATTCTGGTTTTATCGATGTGGCATCTAATGGCCCTACAGGCGTGGGACGTCAGTATCACCTTAATCACAATGCTGAGCTTAATGGCGTGATGGATGGTCATCCTGCCGTTGGCGCTAACTTGTCCTATATCGAGGGCGAACCTGTGAACCATGTACTGCTTAAACCTTGGGGCGAGCGTAGTGAAGGTATCGATGATGTTATTAATGACTTGATGACTAAATCAAAGGCAAGTGTTTCTGCCTATAACATGTCCTTTAGCATTCGCTCAGCCAATAACCTCAACATTGCCAATAATCTACGTTTAGAGCTGACGACCTTAGATCGTAACAAAGATGAACTTAACGCCACTGCCGCCAAAGTGCAAAAACTACTCGAGGACTATTCTGGAGTGACTAACGTGGATAACTCTGTGCTGCGTGATCAGCTGCGCTACGATTTATCTATCGATCGCAACGCGATTATTCTTTCGGGCGTGAGTTATGGCGACGTGACAAATGCGCTTTCGACCTTCCTTGGCTCGGTAAAGGCGGCGGATTTACATGCCACAGATGGCTTTACCTATCCAATACAAGTGCAAGTTAACTTAGACAAACTCAGTGATTTCAGTGTGTTGAATAAGCTTTATGTCACCTCCGAATCAGGACAAGCCTTACCTTTATCGCAATTCGTGTCGATTAAGCAAACAACGGCAGAATCTAACATTAAGACCTTTATGGGTCTTGATAGCGCTGAGCTGACGGCAGATATTATGCCCGGTTATTCTACCGACGAAATTAAAACCTACTTAGACGAGCAATTGCCATTGTTACTCAATGATGCCCAAGGTTTTAAATACAATGGGGTGGTGAAGGACTTAATGGATTCACAAGCGGGCACTCAGTCGTTATTTTTGTTAGCACTGGTGTTTATCTATCTGATTTTGGCCGCGCAGTTTGAAAGCTTTGTCGATCCCTTAATCATCTTACTGACGGTACCCTTGTGTATTGTTGGCGCATTGCTGACCTTAACCCTGTTCGGCCAGAGCATGAACATCTACTCTCAAATTGGCCTACTTACCTTAGTGGGGCTGGTGACAAAACACGGCATTTTGCTGGTAGAGTTTGCAAATAAACAACAGGCCCAAGGCTTGAATGCGATTGAAGCGGCGCTCAGTAGTGCTAAATCTCGTTTAAGACCGATTTTAATGACCTCGTTAACGATGATTTTAAGTGCAATACCTTTAGCGTTGGCTTCAGGTCCTGGCTCCTTAGGTTTAACCAATATCGGTTTAGTCTTGGTCGGTGGATTACTGGCAGGTACTTTTTTCTCGCTATTTGTGGTGCCAGTGGCTTATGTCGCTATGGCTGAGCTTAAAGAAAAAGATGTGCTCGCTAAATTACGTCTAACTTAAATTACGCCTAGCACTCAATAGTACGCGGCTAAACCTAAAGGGCTTTACTCTGGCCTAACTCTGGTTTAGCCGCACAAAAAGAGATGTAAAGCGTGATGTTGGCGGGGTGAAAATTGACATTACGCTATTGATGCTATTCATTTAGTTTGCCGTATTGATTGCCACGCAAGTAGGCATGAAAATTTATCAATAATAGGAATAATAGTGGCTATTTGGTTTGGAATCACGCTAGCTTAAGCGCATTAAGATTTATATCTATCATATCGATGATGAGATCGTGACGGTTAACACATCGCAATCGGCTATTAAGCAAAGGTGCTATTTTTAAAGGAGCTTGTATGTCAGTTTTACTCCGCGATTACACCCATATTTATGTTGAACAACCCGGTAGCCCTGAGGTGATGCAGCTATCGCGCTCGCCTTTGCCTGTGCCTGCCGCAGGGCAAGTCTTGATCCGCGTACATGCTGCTGGGGTGAATGGGCCCGATATAAAACAAAGAGTGGGCGCTTATCCACCTCCACCAGGGGCATCACCTATTATTGGACTTGAAGTCGCAGGGGATATTTGTGCTCTTGGAGAAGGTGTCAATCAATGGCAAATTAACGATAAAGTATGCGCTCTAGTGCCGGGCGGCGGTTATGGCGAGTATGTGCTTACCTATGCCGCCCACTGTTTACCTATTCCAACGGGCTTTAGCTATGTGCAAGCGGCTGCACTGCCCGAAACCTTTTTCACCGTATGGGGCAACCTATTTATACGTGCAGGACTAAAAGCGGGTGAAACTGTGCTGATCCACGGCGGCTCAGGCGGTATCGGTAGTACGGCAATTCAGCTCGCCAGTGCATTAGGCGCTAAGGTTATCGCCACCACAGGACATGATGAAAAGCGTGATTACTGTTTAAGTTTGGGCGCTGAGGATGTCATCAACTATCGTACTCAGAACTTTGTCGAACCTGTGATGGCGCTCACCCAAGATAAAGGCGTTAACGTGGTATTTGATATCGCCGGTGGCGATTTTATTAACCTCGATTTACAAGCCTTAGCGATGGACGGGCGTATGGTGTCGGTGGCAATGCAGCGTGGCCCTAAGGCTGAGGTAGATATTTTTCGGTTAATGGCAAAACGGATCATGTGGACAGGCTCAACGCTAAGACCACAAAGTGTAGAGGCTAAAGCTACCATCGCCGCCGAATTATTTGAAAAAGTATGGCCATTATTAAATGCCCATAAAATAGTGCCGCATATTTTTGCGACCTTTCCATTGGGGGAGGCGGCTAAAGCACATGCTTTGATGGAGTCAGGCCAGCACCGTGGAAAGATCGTTTTAACCTTAGTGTGATAATAAAACAAACATGACAGTCGATGATGACTTGTAGATTATTGTGCGCTTTGATGATTTTATGACAAGAATAAAACTTGCCGTGACGTTTTTTTCGGCTAAAGTCGTTGAGGACAAGTCTTTTTCAGCACTTTGATTGAAATTAATACCAAATAAGTGAAAATTTCATGGTTTGAGGCATTGATTCTCGGCAATTTTCTGTAAAAATACCCACTTGAAAACGTCAGATATTTTTCGGCGCTATTAGTGGTTCAAAGCAAGTGATGTTTAGCTTATTCAACCTAAAAAACTCATAGTGTATGTGTTGATTTAAGGGTATTGGCATATATGTATAACACAGCAAAGAAACAGATTTGGTATGGTGAGCTGAGAACATCGAAAGGCAACGTGATTGTCGTCCATGATAACCAGTTGCCAGAAGCCTCTCCCGGCCGTATCTACTTATACAACACTGATCGTAATGCGATTATTGAGTATGTAGAAGATATCGTTAAAGGGAATCTCTATGACTTGGATGATGCAGCGTTAAAAGCGGCTGAGACTAAGTTTAGTGGTGCATGGAAGGCGGCGAGAGCCGAATTCATGATTAAGCATCAAGCCCGTATTGACCTCAACAACGTCAAGGAAACTGCGCCTGTACGTAAGGCTAAACCTGAAGTTGAACCAGAAATTGAACCCGATGCCGTTGGCGTTGATTTTGATGATGATTGGAGCGACAGTTTTGATGATTAACACTGAGTCAGCGGCCTAAAAAACTCAGTGAGTGTAAGGAGTAAAATAGTGCTTATTTTATTCCTTACCATTCTATCTACTCAGGTTCCTATTTACTCAGGTTCTATTTGCTCACAGCTATATTGCTTACCGTTAAAGCCCGCACTGACGACCTTTATCCGCTTATCATGATGCGTCAACGTCGAATTGATAATGGGCGTAATGGTTTATTCATCTTTTCATCACTTGCCACTAGAGCCATTATTAAATGGTTCTTGTTATACAATAACTTAATTATCTATTCGTCCCGCGCCGGCACTGGCAGAACATAAATAGACAGTGGCATCTATACCGGTTTTATCTAAAAATTCGCCTTCAACCGCCGCAACAACCGCATCGGTCAGGTCATGGTCGACTAAGGCCACCACGCAACCATCGGTCATGCGTATGCCACCACGCTCGCCAATCACTTGGCTGACAATCTCAACTAGTACATCAAATTCGGGGAGCGTAATTTCAAAATCATCACGCAGTGAAGCATGGGACTCTGCCATTAAGTGACTTAATTTTTTGATGTTATTTTGCTCTAATGCACGCGCTGCACTCTGCGTGCGGAGGTTTTCTGTGATGACATGCTTGGCACGGCGATATAACACTTCATCTATGTCAGCCTTTGCACTTTCTAATCGACGCAAGTCGAGGTGACGTAGCGCATCTAAACCAAAGTATGCGGCTGCTTGTGCGCATTCATCACGGCGCTGTTGATTGGTGGCAGCTAAACGCTGCTTCTCAATATGAGCATCAATTATGATAAGACTTAAGTTTTCAGGAATGGGTATGGCTTCGCTATCAAGATCTAAACAATCGATTAGCAGCGCATGGTCTTGCTCGCCCATAGCACTGCACATTTGATCCATAATGCCACAGGCAGAGTCTATGTATCTGTGCTCGCCGCGCTGTGCAAGTTGTGCCACTGCCATTGGAGATAAATGCAGTTGGCTGGTATCACTGATAGCAGTACCAAAGGCAACCACCAGCGCGCCCGATGAGGATAAACCTGCCGCGAGTGGTACATCGCCCACAATCGCTAAATCTAACCCTTTAGCTAATAAGCCCGTTTGCGCCATTGCCGCCGTTAAACCCTTGAGATAATTAACCCAACCGTCCTGCGGATCCATGTCATTTTCGTGGCCGAAATTCCATTCTTTAATTTGCCCCGGAAATGCATCGGCAACGGCACGAAATTTAGTGTCATCACGGCGCTTAACGGCAATAACCGTATGAAAGTTAATGGCGGCAGGGAGTACAAAACCGTCGTTATAATCAGTGTATTCACCGATCAGATTGACCCGTCCAGGGGCTTGGTATAAATCATCGGGTTTAGTACCAAAGGTTTGGACAAATAACTTAGTGGCGCGCTGCGCAGGGTTTGACATGCTGTAAAAAATTCCAAAAAGCTGAGCTAATTTCGTTTTTGTCTTCGATTTATATCATGACTGAGTCGGCTATGTAACTGCGATTTTGTGATGAAAAAACGATAGCTAATCATGAAAAAGTCGATACTGGTGGTGAACGTGTCGTCAATAGAGTGACGATTTTATATAGCGCATTGATTTATAATGATTTGTAATTTATTGGCTGGCTGGCTGCCGTGCAAGATTGCAAAGATGTTAATTGCAAGTTTGTACGGCAAACCATTGAGTTATTTTAATTCAATAAAACACTCGCTAGCACTTAACTGTGAGTCACAGTATTAATTTTAGGATCAGTGACTTGCACAATATCTTCAGCCAAAGGTCGCTGCGGCGCATTTTTCTCCGAGTTCTTCAGTAGCTCAGTAATGACATGGTCGACAAAACCGGCACCCGCGGCTTCGTATAAGTTATAAACGCTGTGCACACCTAATTCTCTGAGCGCAGTGGCGTCATCACTGTATTGCACTATCGCACTGATTTTACCTTGATAATCGAGTTTTTTTAGTTGCTCAACCGCAAACATATTGCCCGTATGGTGGGGCATAGCTAACAGGACTAATTCAAGATTCGGTGCATTATCCAGTTTTTCCCAAAAGTCGGTATCCGCCGCATCACCGCGTACAACATTACGGCCTAGGGAACGATGTAAATCAACTAAATCTTGCTTATGTTCAATACCGAGGATTTCGCCGTCAAATTGTGCTCTGAGTTCATCATAGGCACCGCTACCAATACGGCCCATACCTAAGATTAAGAAACGTGGATTACCAATAGCGATCGGCCTGTCTTCTGGGTGTAGCGGACGTTTTTCAAGTCTAATTAAGCGTCGCTGGAACCGTTGATAGATATCACCGACAGTGGCATTGAGCGGCGCCGCGAGTAAGAAGCTAAAACTTAATGCTACGGCAATAATCACCAGCCACTCAGGCGGGAGCCAACCTTTATGGGTCGCAACCGCGGCAACAATTAAACCGAATTCACTGAAGTTACCTAAGTTAAACGAGCCTAACATAGAGGTACGTGAGCGTAGTTTAAAGCGGGTAAGAAGATAGACAAACATTAAAATCTTAAGCGGTATCAACAACACTAATAGCGCTGCGAGGACGACATCCAATACCGTTGGTAATCCGTTAAGCCCTATGGTTAAAAAGAAGGCCACAAGAAATAGCTCTTTAAAGTAGAACAGTGATTTGGCTAGCTCGGAGGACTTTCTATGGCCTGCAAGCAAAATACCAATGATCAGTGCGCCAAGATCGGGTTTTAAGCCAACGGATTCAAATAACCAAGCACCTACCACAAGCGCCATGACTAGACCAAATAATACTAAAAGTTCACCGTGGCCAACACGGTCGAAGATTTTGTAGATAAGCGGTCTAGCAAACGGAAGTAACAATAGTGCAAAGGCCCATACTGAAGGGACATCGCCCTTAGAAATGGTTAAAAACAAGACTGCAAATATATCCTGCATAATCAAGATGCCAATGGCAACGCGGCCATAGAGTGACTGCACGTCGCCCTTATCTTCTAGCACTTTGACCGCAAACACTGTGCTGGAAAAGCTTAACGCGAAAGCAATTAACGTCAGTTGCCCTAAGGTTAGACTGGTCAGTTGGCTTAACCCCACTAGACCTAATAGTTTAAGAATCGGCACAAAAATCAATATTGAGAGCATTAAATGTATGCTCGACCCCGCCCATACTTCGGCTTTAAATAGGCTGCGGATATCAAGTTTTAAGCCGATGGCAAATAAGAGGAGTGTGACACCAAGATTGGCGAGCTCTTGCAATAATGGCAGGCTTTCTTTATCTATCCCGAGTACAAATAGTACAAACCCCGCCACTAAGTAGCCGATAAGGGGGGGGAGTCCTATTCGGCTAACCAGCATGCCGCAGATAAGTGTGATGATGAGGATGCCTGGTTCCATAATGCTCCAATCTAAAAAGTCTAAAATTCTTAGTGATTGTATAAGAAATCTATGACACTTGAACAAAAAAACGGACTTTTAATGAAAAAAGTCCGTTCTTTATTGGTGTTGCGGTAAATCCTCTGTCGGTTAAAACGAGTGCGAGCGACATTGCTCACGAGTTTTATACCTCAGCGATGGCATTTAATCAGTCGTGGTTATTTCACCAGATGATCCAAATGGGCGGCAAAATCTTTGGGGCCCATAAAACCAGTCACGCGTAAATCTTCCCTTTGCTCACCTTGTTCGTTAAATATCAATAAAGTTGGCAGGCCAAGTACATGGTATTTTTCGAGTAAGGCCACATCGACCTTGTCACTCTTAGTCACATCGGCTTGCAGCAGCACGATTTTATTCATGCGGGCTAACACGTCGGCATCCTTAAAGGTGATGGCTTCGAACTCTTTACAGGCAACACACCAATCGGCGTACAGATCGAGCATCACAGGCTTGCCTTGGGCGGCAGCGGCGGCGATTTCTTGCTCAAGATCTTCAATCGACTTAATGCGTTTAAAGCCATGGGCTTCTTCGGTGGTTGCCGTTGTGCCTGCAGGATTGTGATTAAAGCCAAAGTGGCCCATCACAGCTTGGAATCCGTAGGAGAAACTCGCCAGTAGCATCAGAGTTAACAACACTGCACGGACCGTTTGTTTCCAATTAAAGGGGCTGAGTTTGTTTTGATGCATCAAGTAGCCGATGAAGCTCACGCCCCATAGTGACCAGAGCACATCGGATATTACGCCCGTCCAAATTCGGCCGAGCATTACGATAGACACAGCAATCAGCAAGAAGCCGAAGATAGTCTTGATGATGTCCATCCAAGCGCCGGCTCTGGGTAATAATTTACCGCCTGAGGTGCCGATAATAAGTAGTGGTAAGCCCATGCCCATACTCAGCACATACAGGGCTAAGAAGCCTTGGAGTAAGTCGCCGGTTTGCGCCACATAAACGAGCGCACCCGATAGCGGCGCGGTAGTACAAGGTGATGCGACAAGGCCTGAAATCACGCCCATAAAGAATACGCCAACTAAGTTGCCGCCTTTTTGATTATTCGAGACAGAGTTCATCTTCTGCTGCCAGCTTGATGGCAGTTTTAAATCGTACAGGCCAAACATAGATAAGCTGAGCACAAAAAACAAAATCGCGAGTACGACTAATACGGCAGGATGTTGTAATGCTGCTTGGTATTTAAGTCCCGCCGATGCCACCACTAAACCTAAAATAGAGTAAGTGATCGCCATACCTTGTACGTAAGCCATGGACAAGGTAAAGGCTTTTGCGGTTGAGAGTTTTTGCCCTTGGCCAACAATAATGCCCGACAAAATCGGGTACATAGGGAATACGCAAGGCGTTAATGCCAGACCGACACCTAGACCAAAGAAGATCACTAAGGTCCAAATCAGGCTGTCGTTTGACAGCATTTGGCTCAGGGTATCTTGCTGAGTAATGGGTTGGGTATTGGCTTTATCGGCCGTGCTTGGCTCAGCGCTGGCAGACTCAGTGCTTGCTGGTTCTGCTGCGGCGGTCGATTCGCTCGCTTCGGCACCTGCAATTAAGCCATCGTTGGCGGCTATCGCCTTTAAAACGACTTCATGTTTGGTCGGTGGATAACACAATTTACCTTCGGCACAACCCATAAAGGTCACTGTGAGCGTGGCATTTTCATCGGCCTGTTTTAACGCAACAGGAATATCGACATAGGTATAATAGACTTCTTGCTTACCAAAATACTCATCTTCATGGGGCTTTCCCTTTGGCAGAGCGACCGTGCCTAGCTCGGCACCATTGACGCTAAATTTAAGCTTGTCGCGGTACATGTAGTAACCGTCGGCAATCACCCAATTGAGTTTGACCTGATTACCTTCTTGCTTGAAATCGAAGGCAAATGCTTGATCGACAGGCATCAATTCAGGCTCACCCTTCATGAAGTCGAATTTGTTACCGAAAACCCCTTCACTGTGAGCTAAGGGCGTGAGGAGCAATAAAGAAGTGAAAATAAGGCTGAGTAGTTTTTTCATGGCTGAGTGTTGTCTTTTATCCAATCTAAGTAGGCTGGTAGCCCGTGGGTCACAGGCACGGCAATAATTTCGGGTACTTGATAAGGGTGAAGCCTAAGCACAAGTTGTTCTAACTCTGTATATCGACTTTGTAAACATTTAATCTGTAAGCTAAATTCTTGCTCTTCACAGATTTTTCCTTCCCAAGCATAAATTGAACGTATCGGGGCGGAAATCTGAACACAAGCGGCAATACGCGACTCAATTAAAGCTCGAGCCAACGTATTAGCTTGTACTTCATCGGGGCAGGTAGTGCTAACCACTAAATACTGATGCTGCATGGTGTTAGGTATCGTCTCTTAAGAATCTTAAAGTTCGCTTAAGCCAACTTCGTTAGGCTACTTTACGTGTTTTAATGGTCTCATACATTAGCGGGTTAACAAAAGGGTGAGCTAAATATCAGTGTTTTGCTCCCTTACTTCGTCCTAATGGTTATCCTGACTTGAATTAAGACCGGATAACCCCCATTTAGTTTACAGAGATAGTCAGATAAACCTGAGGTCGGTATGTTTTTCATTATTTTTTTACTCTTTGTGCTGATCCCAGTAATAGAGCTGTCGGTGCTGATCCGTGTGGGTGAAGTGCTTGGCACTTGGACTACCATAGGTTTAGTGCTGTTTACCGCCGTGCTCGGGGTCTCTTTGGTTCGCAGCCAAGGCTTAAACACCTTAATGCAAGTACAACAAAAACTCGCCCGCGGTGAAGCACCGGGGCAAGAAATCGTTGAAGGTATGATGTTAGCTATGGCGGGCATCTTGCTCGTGATTCCCGGTTTTGTGACCGACGCCATTGGCTTGTTATTCTTGACCCCACTCACCCGTCGTCCTATTGCGGCACTGTTGTTTAAACGTATGCAGCTCAGGGTTGTTGCTGGTTTACAAGGTGGCGTGCACGGTGGTTTTAATGCGGGACAAAGTCCCTTTGGCCCTAAACCGCAGGACCCATTTGGCCAAGCGCCATTTGATGATAGTGTGAAAAAAGACGGTAATGTGTTTGAGGGCGATTTTGAAGATAAGACCGAACATAACGTCGATGCTAGTGATATCAAACCGACTAGCCATCAAATCACGAATAAACCGATAGACACAGACCTTAACAATAAATGACCAACCAGCTCCTGTTATAGAGACTGGTCGGCCGCGCCGGGAAGCATTTTGGATAAAGCACTGAGTCGGTCTGTGGGGTAATGGTTAAATAACCCAGTTCGCATGTCCGACTCTAATACCAATCGTCTTAAATATTTGTTCATTCAGCGGGAGTTCAACGCGCTTTAGACAAGGCAAAGGCTTGAAAAGCATAGTGGTGCTCTATCAAAAGCCTTACACGCAGTATAAAGCGCTTTGCCATGCCGTTAAATCAGCCGCCCTTTGGGAGCCTCACAGGCATCCCACTCCCGTGTTGCATTGACTTAAAAGGGAATAACCATTTCTTCGTCAATGCGCCTCGGATTGAAATACCTGTGAGGCTCTGAACTGATTAGATATTTAATGTGATTGGTATAATAACAGTGCGCGAAGATACCAGCTAAAGTAGTTGCAATAAACGGGATACTTTGGGATTATCAGTCCCACATAATGAGATTGAACTTAAGGTCAAAATGAAGACAGAGGACTTAGCGTTATTCCACCGAATTGCTGAAACCGGTAGTTTGATTGAAGCGGCAGATTTACTTAACTTGCCAAAATCGACTGTGAGTCGGCGTTTGCAAGCCTTGGAAGATGAGCTGAACATTAAATTGTTCCACCGTCAGAGCCGCTCTATGACGCTTACTTCTGCAGGTAGCCATTTTTACCAGCGTTCGCAAAACATTCTGGCCCAGCTCGATGAAACCCTATTCGAAATGACCAATGACGATGCTGAGATCAGCGGGCATTTGCGTATTCAAATGTTCCCTATCCACAGCATGAAAATCTTGATGCAAGCCATTTTCCGCTTTATGGATATGCACCCAAAACTCACTTTAGAAGTCATCAGCAGTTCAGAATCCGTCGATATGGTGAAACATAATCTCGATGTGGCCTTTGTGGTCGAGCCTGCGTTGGATACCTTAGATTTAGTGGTGCGGTCAATTTTTACCACTGACTTACGTTTTTACGCCAGTCCAAAATATTTAGCGGCACATGGCACACCTAAAACACCGAAAGAGATTGAAGCGCATAATGTGTCTTTATTTCGTTTATCTAATGGCAAAATCTTTAATGAGTTATTTATCGGTTCTGAACAAGAGGTGAGAGTCAGAGGCAATTTCTGCTCGAACAGTATTGAAGTGGCGGTTGAGTTTGCGTTGCAAGGGCGCGGTATCGTGTATGCACCTGCTGAAGTCGTTGCCGAATATGTACAAAGCGGTGAGTTAGTGACCTTATTACCTGAAATCCAACCCCACCAAGGCGAGTGCTTCTTAGCTTATCCATCAAGACGTTACGTGAGTTTAGCCAGTCGGCGCTTTATCGACTATATCATGCAAGAGTTAGTGCCAAACGGGGTGCCGACTAATATGAGTGAGCAAGGCCCACGTCGATCCTGTAAAGCCTCTACGGGAGCGTTTTCAGACGACGTGTTGCGCTTTCCCGTTAAAAAATCAAGCTAGTTTAACCCTCGCTAATGGCGTTGGCGGTCGTGACCTTTGTCGGTTCACAGATCCGCTGCGCCAGCCAATAACAGGCAAGTCCCATCAAAATATTGGTCACAGGTAGCGCGAGCAGCAGGCCTTTAACGTCACCTATATACGATCCCAAGGCTGCTAGTGGCAGCATAAGTAGTACTAAGCGGCACAGGTTGATGACTAATGAACTCATAGGTCTGTGATACGCATTGAGCGAGGTTGCGACAATAATTACTATGCCCAAAGGTCCGTAGGCGCAGGGCAGCACTAAGATATAAAAACTCAGCCATTCGATAACCTGCGGATCGGTACTGAATAAATGTGCGATAGGCTCGGCTAAAAAGATCAGTGGAATATAAAGTAAGGTTTGGAAAATAAAGATAAATTTTATCGATAACAACAGGGCTTCTTTCGCTCTGTGTGGCTGTCCTGCCCCTAAGTTTTGTGCAATAAAGGGCATTAAACTCGACGACAGTGCCATTACCACTATTAATAGCACTGACTCTAACCGAGTACCGGCACCAAAGGCCGCCACGGCACTGTGATCGATATGCGCCAACATGGCCATAATAATGGCATTGGCTAGTGGATTGATTAAATTCATCAAGGCGGCGGGCTGGGCTATATGGGCTAATTTGCTCCAGTTCGCGCGCATTCTGTCTATGTCAAAGGCGGCCCATTCGAGCATTTTGCGCCTAACAATCAACAAATATCCCGATAAAGATAAGGCAATCAACCAAGCGAACAGGGTTGCAATCGCGGCGCCTTGGATTTCTAAACGTGGAAATGGCCCAATACCAAAAATCAATAATGGATCGAGGATAAGATTAATGAGCGCCGCCAGTGCCATGATCATCGCCGGCGAGCGGGTGTCGCCAGTGGAACGTAAGCCTTGATTGCCTACCATCAACAATACCAGCAGCGGTGCGCTGACATACCAAAAAATCATATAGTCGTGGATCAGCGGCAAGCTGTCATCGTTTGCCCCGAGTAAGCGAAACAGTGGCGTAATAAAAATGCTACCTAGGGCGGCTAAACTGGCGATCAAGACAAAGGTGAGCAATAAGGCATCATGCAAGAACACTTTGGCCTTGTGGGCATTACCCGAACCGATCAGTCGGCCTAAATTAGTCGATACCCCAGCGCCAATACCAATGGCGATGCTCGAGATCACTAAGGTCACCGGGAAGGTAAAACTGATGGCAGCTAAGGCTTCGGTGCCCAATTGGCTGATAAAAAAAGTGTCAGCGAGGCTGAAACCTAGAATGGTCATAATGCCAATTAAGTTGGGGAGGCTCATGTTGAGCAGTACACGACCAATTGGCGCGGTGAGCAGCCCGTGTCTGTCTTTCATGGGAAAAATAGTGCCTTGTTAGCGAGCGGAGGCGAGATTCTAGCAGGATTGTGCTCACTTGAAAAAACTGACATCAAAAAATTGAAGTTTTTTTTGTTAATGCCCTTGGATCTGGATAGCATCAGCCCCATATCTCACACAAGAAAGAAGCAGGCTAACGTATCTGTTTTTTTAATCACAAATCGGCTCGTTTGTAGGGCATCAAATCATTAGGAGAGTTCATAGATGAATATTCGTCCATTACATGACCGCGTAATCGTTAAGCGTTTAGAAGTTGAATCAACATCAGCGGGTGGCATAGTACTGACTGGTAGCGCCGCTGAAAAATCAACTCGCGGTGAAATCCTCGCTGTGGGCAATGGCCGTATTTTAGAAAATGGCACAGTTAAACCACTAGATGTCAAAGTGGGCGACGTGGTGATCTTCAACGAAGGTTACGGCGTGAAGAAAGAAAAAATTGACGGTCAAGAAGTCTTGATCCTGTCAGAAGCTGACCTGATGGCAGTAGTGGGTTAATCCTCAGCATCAATTCGACATTCCAATTAATCATTAAAAATTTAAAGGATAATCAAGATGGCAGCTAAAGAAGTTGTATTTGGTAACGACGCACGCTTAAGAATGTTGGCTGGCGTAAATATTCTAGCAAACGCAGTTAAAGTGACTTTAGGCCCTAAAGGTCGTCACGTGGTATTAGATAAGAGCTTTGGCTCACCACTGATCACTAAAGACGGCGTATCTGTTGCCAAAGAAATCGAATTAGAAGATAAATTCGAAAACATGGGCGCGCAAATGGTGAAAGAAGTTGCTTCTAAAGCCAACGACGCTGCCGGTGATGGTACTACGACTGCAACAGTACTGGCTCAAGCCATTGTTGTTGAAGGCTTAAAAGCCGTTGCAGCCGGTATGAACCCAATGGATCTAAAGCGCGGTATCGACAAAGCGGTTATTGCTGCTGTTGCTGAATTAAAAGCTTTATCACAACCTTGTGCAGATTCAAAAGCGATTGCGCAAGTTGCGACTATCTCTGCAAACTCAGACGAATCTATCGGCGAAATCATCGCCACTGCGATGGAAAAAGTCGGTAAAGAAGGCGTGATCACCGTTGAAGAAGGCCAAGCGCTGGAAAACGAATTAGAAGTCGTAGAAGGTATGCAGTTTGATCGTGGCTACCTGTCTCCTTACTTCATCAATAAGCCAGAAACTGGCAGCATTGAGCTAGACAGTCCGTACGTACTGTTAGTAGACAAAAAAATCTCTAACATTCGCGAACTGTTACCGATTCTTGAAGGTCTAGCAAAAACTGGTAAGCCATTGCTTATTATTGCTGAAGACGTTGAAGGTGAAGCATTAGCGACGTTAGTTGTGAACAACATGCGCGGTATCGTAAAAGTAGCCGCTGTTAAGGCTCCAGGCTTTGGCGATCGTCGTAAGGCAATGCTGCAAGACGTAGCAATCCTGACTGGCGGTACTGTTATTGCTGAAGAAATCGGCCTAGAGCTTGAAAAAGCGACTTTGGAAGATTTAGGTACAGCTAAGCGTGTTGTAATCACTAAAGATAACACTACCATCATCGATGGTAACGGCGAGCAAACACAAATTGCTGCTCGCGTAAGCCAAATCAAACAACAAATTGAAGAATCAACGTCAGACTACGACAAAGAAAAACTGCAAGAGCGTATGGCTAAATTAGCTGGCGGCGTAGCAGTCATCAAAGTTGGCGCAGCAACTGAAGTTGAAATGAAAGAGAAAAAAGCGCGCGTTGAAGATGCTCTGCATGCAACTCGTGCAGCAGTAGAAGAAGGCGTAGTACCTGGCGGCGGTGTTGCTCTGGTTCGCGTAGCTTCTAAAATTGCTGAACTTGAAGTATTAAACGAAGACCAAAAACACGGTGTGGTTATCGCACTGCGTGCAATGGAAGCGCCACTGCGCCAAATTGCGACTAACGCAGGTGAAGAAGCGTCAGTTGTTGCTAACACAGTGAAAAACGGTAGCGGTAACTTCGGTTACAACGCCGGTAACGATACCTACGGTGACATGTTAGAAATGGGTATTCTTGACCCAACTAAAGTGACCCGTTGTGCGTTGCAATTCGCTGCGTCAATCGCAGGTCTGATGATCACGACTGAAGCAATGGTTGCTGAAATTCCACAAAATGCTGGCCAAGATATGGGCGGTATGGGTGGGATGGGCGGAATGGGCGGCATGATGTGATCCTAGCTGGTTAAAATCATTTATAGCGGCGTTACTTTGTTACTCGTGTAGAAAAACACTACACGTCGCAACAAAAAGCCTTGCTCTAAAACGATTTTTCCTGCGCTAGATTAGCAAAAACATCTGCGGTCTTTAGCTTAATCGCTTAAACCTAAATTCTTGTAAGAGAAAAATGAAAACCCCGACTCAGGTAACTGAGTCGGGGTTTTGTTTTTGGCGCTGACTGCGCCAGAGAGTTGATGTTATCTCGGCTAATATAGATGCTGCGAATGGACTACAGCAGCGCTATAAGGTTCAGTATTTCCTAATTGCCTGCCGCAGGCTCTCGCACTGTTACACCAGTGACACGCCGTAGATACTTCCCTGTAGGCTCTACTAAAACATCCATGTTTTAGAAGGTCACTGGTGCAACAATGCTGTATTTGGTGCAACCATTGCACGAAGAGTTATGCCTGTCCTATCTTTCAATCAGTAACTTAACAACAATAGCGCGAAGAATACCGCAGGCAATAGCTGAGGTGATTTCAATGCTCCCAGCTCTCGATGAGAGTAAAACAGTATTTGTGGCTCATTACAAAACGCAGTTGCTGGCGAGATGTGATCGTTACCTTAGTTTTGCCGCCGAGGTCAGGGAAGTGTAGCTCTAGCTACATCTTATCACCCAGCGGTAATTTCGCAGGGGGGAGTGAAATACTATCACCTCGATTTTGTTTGTTAATCCATAGAGAGTTGGGCATATCCCTTTTTATTGAGGAGATAAAGAGAAAAGCGTAGAAAGTGGAGGTTGTGAGGTATAATCGCCAATCAATCGAAATGTGTTTAGCGAAGCCAAATTAACAAGCCATTCAGTTAATATAGTGCCGTTACCAGAAAAGAGGAAGCCAATGAGTAAGATAGACAAGTTAACCATCCAGGGGTTTAAGTCTATCCGTTTGCTGGATAAGCTACAGCTCAAGAACTTAAACGTACTTATCGGTGCAAATGGCGTCGGTAAGAGTAACTTTGTCAGTTACTTTAAAATGTTACATGAGTTGGTAGAAGGCCGTTTGCAGGTTTGGACGAGCAAACAAGGCGGTGCTGATCGCGTACTAACCTTTGGCTTAAAAGAAACGAGCAGCTTTTCTTCCACGCTACTTTTTGGACGTAATGGTTACCATGTAGTCTTAGAGCCGACGACAAATGAAGGTTTTACATTTGTTTCGGAGAAAGTTCATTTCAAAGGCGATAGTGTTATTACATCCCCAGATCTCGGTTCTGGTCATATGGAATCACTGTTGAAAGAACATACAAAGCCTATTTCAAAGTTTTGTTACAGTTCCATATCTTCTTGGAAGGTATTTCATTTTCACGACACTAGTGATACTGCGGCAGTTAAGCGAGCAGGAGCTGCTCACGACAACGAATATCTACGCCCAGATGCAGGCAACTTAGCTGCGTACTTGTTTAAGTTGCAGCGTGAAAACCCTGATGTATACGCTCAGATCTGTAAAACAGTTCGCTTAGCTGTACCCTTCTTTGATGACTTCGTGCTCAAGCCTGTTCCGCTTGCTTCTGGTGAAGAGCAAATACGCTTATTGTGGAAACAAGCCGATAGTGACTACCCTCTTTGGCCTAGTCAGCTTTCTGACGGCTCTATCCGTTTTATTTGTTTGGTCACTGCTTTATTACAACCTAACCCACCATCGACCATCATCATCGATGAGCCCGAACTAGGCTTACACCCTTATGCGATAACGCTATTAGGGGCATTGTTACGCAGCGCGTCAAAACGGATGCAAGTGATCGTATCTACGCAATCCGTTCCACTACTTAATGAATTTGAGTTGGATGATCTGATTGTTGTAGAGCGTGAAGAAGGCGCATCGATATTTAAACGCTTAGATGCCGACAAGTTCCGTACTTGGCTTGATGACTATTCGGTTGGGGAGCTATGGGAGAAAAACATCATTGGTGGGAGACCATCAAAATGACTATAGTGCATGTAATTTGTGAAGGACAAACAGAAGAAGCCTTTGTGAAAGAATTGCTGGTGGAACCATTCGCCCTTAAAGGTATTTACTTGATGCCAGGGCTTATTGGTCGCCCAGGCCATAAAGGAGGAAACTTCAAGTTTGAGCGGCTTGTCCCTGATATCGAAAAGCGTTTGCTGGCAGACCAACAGTGCTATTGCACTACCTTCTTTGATTTCTACGGATTACCAGAGAGCTTCCCTGGGAAGAATGCCGTCGATGCTAATGCACCTGTCGCCGTTAAGGCTCAAACACTACAAAACGCATTCACAGAAAAACTGACTGAGAGAATCGGTGCGAACGCTATGCGTCGGTTTATCCCTTACGTGCAGATGTACGAGTTTGAAGCTCTGCTCTTTAGCGATCCGATAAAGATGGCTCAAGGTATGGATAGAGTAGAACTGGAAACGGTCTTTACCGAGATCGCAAACAGCTTCGACTCACCAGAACATATCAACAACAGCCCGCAAACAGCACCAAGTAAGCGCATCGAAAACCATATTTTCGGCTATGAAAAACCACTTTTAGGAACTTTGGCAGCTTTAGACGTGGGTCTAGAAACCATGCGTGAAAAATGTCCTTTGTTTAATGCTTGGCTAACAAATATAGAAGCATTGGCTTAACCTCGGTTTAAGTTGATTTGTTACAGGGTTTAACGAGCCATCCATTGTT
Source organism: Shewanella sp. MF08487 (assembly GCF_050848685.1). NCBI lineage: Bacteria > Pseudomonadati > Pseudomonadota > Gammaproteobacteria > Alteromonadales > Shewanellaceae > Shewanella > Shewanella sp. MF08487. Next base: position 7,244 of record NZ_JBOZPB010000028.1, on the reverse strand, counting down.
AAATTTGCAGAGTGTATGCTTGTAAAAAGGCATACCGAAAGCGAGGATGCTGGTCTGGAGCCTAAAAGCCTCAAACCAAAGTTCTTGTAAAAGAAAGCCCTGATACTGGAAACAGTGTCGGGGTTTTGTTTTTTGGTCTGGTGACTTGCGTAACGTTCTGGTGTACTTAGCGACACTTTTTGAGATTTAAGCACTGAAATGACCATGAAAGTGTAACATTGTATACTTTTTGATGGCTTGTCATTTTCAACAATCCAAAAGTGTAGTTCTGTACACTTTTATATTGAATGGGGCTGGTTTTAGGGCTAAGGTGTATGAAGTTACACTTTTGGAGATGATGATGGCATCACCGCTAAATCAACAATCCCTAGGCTTGTTAATTAAAGAACGAAGGAAAAGTGCTGCTCTTACCCAAGACGTGGCGGCCATGCTGTGCGGCGTAACCAAAAAAACGCTGATCCGAGTTGAAAAAGGTGAGGATGTTTATATCTCAACCGTATTCAAAATCCTTGATGGTCTGGGGATTGATATCGTTTCGGTTCAAACCAGCGACACCGAAACTAACGGCTGGTATTAACCCATGAGTACTTCTAAAAAGCTCACGTTAGAGATGCACCTCGGTGATTTAATTATCGGGGAGTTATCCTTTGATGCGACGACCGACACCTTTGCCGTACATTACACCGAAAAGTGGCAACAAAGTGGATTTCCACTATCCCCAACAATTCCCTTAGATGGCACAGGAAGTAGCAATCAAATATCAATGTTTTTGGTTAACTTATTGCCAGAAAACAAAGGATTAGATTATCTAATTGAATCGCTTGGCGTCTCCAAGGGAAATACCTTTGCCTTGATCCGTGCAATTGGTCTCGATACCGCAGGTGCAGTTGCTTTTGTTCCTAAAGGGACTTTGCTGCCTGAAACACAATTACGGCCAATTAAGGCTGAAGAAGTTATTCAGCGAATTGAAGATCCCACAATGTGGCCGATGGAAATTTGGGACGGCAAACCTCGACTGTCGGTAGCGGGTGTACAACCTAAATTAAACCTGTTTTATAACGGGAAAGAATTTGCATTTGCCGAAGGCGCGCTTTCATCTACCCATATTGTTAAATTCGAAAAATATCGCCATTTAGTGCTCAATGAATTTATGACGATGCGCCTAGCTAAGGCGATTGGAATGAATGTGGCTAATGTTGATATCGTTCATTTTGGAGATTACAAAGTACTCTGTGTTGAACGCTTTGACCGACGTTATATGCCAAATGAGCAAAGGGTATTAAGAAGGCATATTGTCGATAGCTGCCAAGCACTTGGTTTTAGTGTTAGTAAAAAATATGAACGTAATTTCGGTACGGGGCGTGACGTTAAAGATATTCGTGAAGGGGTAAGTTTTAATAGGCTCTTTAGTCTTGCTGTAAAGTGCCGTAATCCAGTGGCCGCTAAGCAGGATATGTTGCAGTGGGCGCTGTTCAATTTACTGACCGGCAATGCCGATGCACACGGTAAAAACTACTCATTTTTTATGACGCCAAGCGGAATGGAGCCAACTCCTTGGTACGATTTGGTCAGCGTGGCTATGTATGAGGATTTTGAACAACAGCTTGCGATGGCAATCGATGACGAATTTGATCCAAACAGCATTTACGCGTATCAATTGGCCGCATTTATTGATGGCTTAGGTTTACCAAGAAATCTATTAATCAGTAACTTAACGACAATAGCGCGAAGAATACCGCAGGCAATAGCTGAGGTGGATTCAATGCTCTCGGCACTCGATGAGAGTGAAACAGTATTTGTGGCTCATTACAATGCGCAGTTGCTGGCGAGATGTGATCGTTACCTTAGTTTTGCTGCCGATGTCAGGGATGTGGAAGTGTAGCTCTAGCTACATCTTATCAGCCAGCGGTAATTTCGTTGGAGGGTGTATGCTTGTAAAAAAGGCATGCAGATAACTGGATAGTTGGTTGGATTAAGCATTGGCATGTATGTGACTGTTGACGGCATGGCCGCTCTTTCATATCTGACCCATAGGGATATGGGAAATGTCACTATGATGTCTGGAACATCATTGACCATGTGATCGCGGCATTTGCACTTCCGTATGCAGCAGATGCCGTCGTCGAGCCCTCATGGATACTTCTTGTGAAATAAAAGGGGTGGCGTGTCACTGGAATGACAGTGCTTAAATCATCCGTTTGATTTACTTTGGCTGTTAAGCCGCAAACGAGCAGCAAAATAGTCTGCCAACCTTTGATAAGATCGAAAGCGAGGACTGACACATTTCTTTCTGAGCTATTTACAAGAAAAATATAGGTATCTTTGAGTATTCCAAGCTTTGGTGGCGTTTCAATAAGTCTAATCACATAGCTTAATCATATAAAAAGAGGGATGCATCGATGAACGATGAGCAATACGAGAAGGGGCTTGAGGTGCGTCGTGCTGTGATGGGCGATAGCTATGTGGATAAGGCGCTCAATAGTGCGACGGATTTTACCCAGCCGCTGCAAGATTTAGTTACGGCCAATTGCTGGGGTGAGGTTTGGGTACGTGATGCTATTTCAAGGCAAACGCGCAGTTTGATTACCATAGCGACGCTGGCGGCATTAAAGGCACCGACTGAGTTAAAGGGCCATGTGCGGGGTGCGTTAAACAATGGCTGCTCGGTTGAAGAGATCCAAGAAGTCTTACTGCATTGCACCGTTTACTGCGGTATGCCTGCGGGGATTGAAGCTTTTCGAGCGGCGAAAGAGGCGATTGAGGAGTGGCAGGCGCAAAACAGTTAGTTCACTTGGTATTGATCATTTTGAGCGTCAATGGCTTTGCGGTTTAGTGGTTTTAACATTCGCTAGGGGAGCTTAGTTACGCGGATTCCCCTAGCGCATGATGGCTACAAACTTGAACAGTCTGCGCTTATTTTTGCAGTTGGGCTTTTGCGGCTTCTACTTTTGAGAAATCCAAACCGAGTTCAAGCACGGCTTCTTTGATCAAGGCCGGTTTCTGCATCACTAGCCCCAGCAGTTGTTGTAATTTTTCGGCTGGGATACCTAATTGACCGAGCGTACCCATCGCCATTAATGGATTTTCGGTTAATGTTTGAAACAGTTCTTGGATTTTAGTGTCACTAACGTTGTGTTCTTTTAAGATGGCAATAATGGGATTCATTGCATTACCTTGTTGATATGAAAGTTAAACAGGTGCCGATTTTATCACAGTTCTGCCAGAGTGGTTGTCTCATACCACCTTGACCATTGCATTATGCTGCCCTTTATTTATGCCATTCAGCGCATTAGATTTTATTTTCAATAAGCTTTACTCTGATGACTTATCCCTTATTAATCTACTGATAAAAGCTTGAGCTATTTTCGTGCGAAGTGATTGTGTTACTTAACAGGATTGCTTTGTGCAATTACGTTATGCCGCTTTTATCATCCCCTTAAAAATAGAAGGAACTGTGGTTATGCTTGATGTTGTCGCGAACCAAGACAAAAGTATTGTGGTTAAACAGTTGCGATACGGGCGTGACAATGAGGTGCTAGTCGTCGATGAGTGGCAACTGCACCCTGCTGAACATTGGGCGATTTTTGCGACCGACAGCTATTGTGGTTCCTTGCTCGGGCGAATATTAACCGGTGACATTCTGCCCGATGAAGGGACGATTGCTGGCCTGCCGCAACGTATCGGCTGGGTGTCACTTGGGTTGCAACAAGCATTGCTGGAGCGCGAGTTAGAAAAAGACGAATTGGATTACGGTTCGAGTGTCGAATCCTTAGTGTTGGAATGCTGCCAAGATGCCGCACAACTCGCGCCACTATTACAAAAGGTTGGGCTTGAGCCGCTGCGCCTGCGCGGTTTTCGGCAATTATCCACGGGTGAAACGCGCAGAGTCATGCTGGCGCGTGCGCTGGCAATGTTACCGCAATTACTGATTTTAGATGACCCTTATGCAGGGCTCGATGTTGAACATCAGGCGAGTTTATCTGAGCTACTGAGTGAAGTGGCTGCGCATGCTCAGTTGCTGATCATCACCTCACGCCAAGAAGAATTACCGCCGTGTATCAGCCATGTGGCGCTGTTTAATGGCGAGATGCTCAAATCGGGACAGAGTGTGCACAAACTCAGCCCGTCGATGTCGATTGAGCAATGGCACAATCATCCTGTGATGGCGCAGCTGAATGCGTTATCGGCGCAGCGTAGCGATGAACTCTTGGCCTTGATGGAGCGGCAAAGGCACAACGCCGAGGCGTTTGATCCTCTGGTCGAGATTAAAAATGGCAGAGTGGAATACGTCAGTGGGCTGATTTTCAGCGGCGTGAATTGGCGCATCGAGGCGGGGCAACATTGGCAAGTTCGCGGCCCAAATGGCTGCGGTAAAAGCACTTTGCTGGGGCTGATTTTAGGCGACCATCCCCAATGCTATAGCAATGACATCACGCTCTTTGGCCGACCTCGCGGAAGCGGCGAGAGTATTTGGCAGATTAAACAACGGATTGGCATAGTATCGTCGGCGCTACACTTGCAATATCGCGTCAGTTGCTCGGCATTAGATGTGCTGCTTTCGGGCTTTTTTGACTCTATTGGCCTGTACCATAAACCCACTAAACCTCAGCTAGATTTGGCGAAGGAATGGTTGGCGATTCTGCACATGACAGGGTTGGCGAGCACAAGCTTTAAGAAGCTTGATTATGGTCAGCAGCGGTTACTGCTGATAGGTCGCGCCTTGATTAAACAGCCACTGTTGCTGATTTTAGATGAGCCGTATCAGGGCTTAGATTTTATCAATCGCACCTTAGTGATGCGGGCGCTGGAGATGATAGCTGAGCATCATCTGAGCCAATTGCTGTACGTGTCGCACCATAGGGAAGATGCCTTACCTGCGATTAAAAACTTTGTCGATTTTATCAAGCAAGATGACGGCTATTCGGTACAGGTGAACTACTGTGAGTCTGAGGATTTAACCCGTTTAAATCAGTAAATGCCACCTATCGCAACAGCTTAACGGCTGCTTATTTGTTTGCAGAGTTTGTCATTATCTCTCGGCACCCTAATGCAGGTTAAGATTAACCTTACTGGGCGCTAGCCATTGAGTGTGTTAGTCACGTCACACAGCAGTTCTGTTAATTAGTCATGCTTGATATAGGTAACTGTGAGCCGTCTTACAGTTTTGAATGTCGTTGGCGCGAATAATAGTTTCTGGCCTAGGCCAGAAACTCGTGACAGTTTTATGGTTCATCCACTGAACTTATTCATCAAGTCAGTTATCACGCTTGAGAATCCAGAACTATGGACTCCCTTAGCTAGATGAGCCGAGTGTCGTGCGCTGTAAACACGCTTGAGAATCCAGAACTATGGACTCCCTTAGCGAGATGAGCTTTAGTGTCGTGCGCTGTAAACAAGATGTGCACCAAGACCTAAAACACGATTTCAAGACATATAAGACGACTTAAAGATAAAAACATTTATGCCAAGACCCAAAAAATGCCGTCAATTATCGAGCTGTGTGCCCTGTAGCCTATTTAAGCCTAATGGGATCCCTGCAGTTAAATTAACCCATATTCAATTAGAGGCCGATGAGTTTGAGGCCCTCGAACTGGGTGACGTTAAAAGATTAAGCCAGATCGAAGCTGCGGCCTTGATGGGGATCTCTCGGCAAACCTTTGGATACCTTCTCGCCAATGCCCGTAAAAAGGTGGCGACGGCTATCACTCAAGGTCAAGCTTTGAGGCTGCCAACCCAAACAGACAAGGATTTATCATGATTATTGCCATGCCGATGAGCCGCGAACGCCTCGCCAGTCACTTTACGAAAGCCCTACAAATTGGCTTTTATAATGAACAGTTTCAGCTGATTAAGCTGGTCGATAACCCGGCAATTGAGGGTGACTGTAGTGCTAAAAAAGCCTTATTAAAGCTGATTATTCAACAAGGTGCCGACATTGTACTTGTGCAGAATATCGGTGAGCGCATGTTAGGAAAGTTGCTTGATGCGGGTATTAGTGTGAGCAAAGGTAGTGCCAGCCAAACAGTGGCGAATTTGCTTACACAAACAGCGGATCTTAATCTTAGATTGACGGATGCATCCCAAGGCCGCGCTTCACTCAAACATGCAGCCAAGGGCAGATGTTGTCATTCTACAGGTGACGGCTGTGGTTGCAGCGGAAAAGCTAAAGCAGCATCTGGCTCTACACGTCTTATAAGCACACCAGCAGTACAGGTTAAGCTCGATAAGTCAGTGCATTACGCTGGGTTTAGACCCTTGGTAAATAAATAATCTCAGTGTTTAATTTGAATTATTCCGCCACAGTTAAAGCGTAGGGGCGGGCAAGCGCCCCTCGAATATCCGCTAACGAAAACACCTTGGAAAACCGTCCAAAGGTTTTGCCATAAAACACACATTCCACTACAGGCAAGGCAAATACATTGCGGCTCGCCGCTATCTCACCTTGGGCTTGGCAATCAATATAGGCCATCCGCATCTGCGGGAACGCTTGCGCCAACATCTCAGCAATTCTCGGTTTGAGCGTTTGGCATACACCGCAGTTTGGCGCGCCAAATAACAACAGCACCGCTGCGTGCTCGGTTAACATGGACTCAAGCATCTCAGGTGAATCCATTTCAATGATATCAGTGTGCATGCGTTGCCATTTGGAAGTTGTTATGAGTATGAATTCATGGGTGTCGCATCGCTAACTGCACCACTGGCGCTCGCAGGGAATGCCATCATCGTCACCATCCATTTGAGTATTGGGGCAATTTTGGATATAGAAAGTCGCTTCAGCACAGGAACTCATGTGGCTGCAATGGGTTTTACCCGCTTCACATTGGAATCTTGGTGTTGCCGTTGCTTGTGTTCGCGCTTTAGTCTCATACATGGGCATTGGCTGAATGTCTTCATTCGTGAGGACAGGTACTTCATTGAATTCTTGGTATTGTTTAAAGCCAAAGATAACTATGGCCACGATTATTAGCAGCGGGATTATCGTATTAAAAGAGGATTTTCGTGGGCTATGGTAATGCGCTTTGTTTTTGTTATTGAAGTTTTCATTGCGTGATTGGATATGAGAGTGGGAGCGCGGTGTTGCACTCGCTGCAATAACAGCGACGCCTTCAATCGAGGCGGAGACTGTAACTAATTTTGTGTAACTGCTTATCAAAAAGTACTCTATAGAGAGTCAAGGATAGGCAGATTACTCATGAACAACAAAGATATTGAAGCTTTTGCTAAAGAAGCAGCTAAAAGCATTA